>NZ_QAYX01000025.1:600000-889582 GCF_003054705.1 Opitutus sp. ER46 | reverse complement strand
CAATGCAGTAGAAGACCGACCCCAATTTGCCACCTAAACGAAGTTCCTACTGCATGGCTCCGGCTTATAGTCCCCGATGGCCCATTGCTCGTCCCACGACTTATCGTGCGTTTTTGCATCCGGCAGGAGGCGCGCGGCGACTCCCGCCTTCGTATACACTTCGTCCCGGCGCACGCCGAACGTCGTCACGAGCCTTCCGTCGAAGAAGTGGCTCTGCAACACCGCCCCCTGGGTCTTCTGGATTTTCAGCGAGTTCTGGGCGCCGCCGGTGCCATTCACGCTGGCCGCGAGACCGAGCTCCGTGGGTTCGTTAAAGGCCTGGCCGGCGGCGAAGTTGCCCCACGTGTAGTTGTACTTGCCTCCTAGCACGCCGGCGTAGGGGGCATAGTCCACGTTGCTGCCGTTGGCGTCACCCACGAGATAGAACCGGAAGCTGCGCGACCCGGTGGGTGAGGCCTGGTCCTGCGGCAGCGTATCCCCGGGCAGGGCGGTGGTGGTGGCGCGGGGAGTTCCGGCTGGCAGCCACGCGTGGTCGTCGAGCATGGCTAACTGGTAATAGAAGGATCGCGTGATGTTCCGCTTTCCCTCCCCGTAGCCATTGAGCTGGTGCAGGCCCAGCCAGCGCAGCCAGTTTTTCTCCTGCGTGAGATCCAGTTTGTAGGCCAATTGGGCACGGAAGGTGTTGTTAAGGAGCGGCTGGTCGATGACGTTCGTCTCCGTCATGCCAAAATAGGGCCGCAGGAAGTACGGATTGGGTGTACCGTCCAGCCGGCGCTGGTTGGGATCGACGTACAGGTAGGTGGAGCCGGACGAACCCGTGGGGAAATCGTGATAGTACTTGGGCGAGTCCTCCCGAAACCAGCCGATCTGCCCCGCCAGCATCTGCCGCGGCGTGTCGAAGAAGACCTGGTCCACCGTCACCAGCGAGGTGCGCACGTTCTCGTCGAGGTAGTTCATCGCCGCGGCGTTGATCGACGACCAGTCGTAGATGCCCTTGCTGTTAACCGCCGCATCCGAGGTCCACAACGGCTGGGTCCGGCGGATGGTGTTCGGCGAAAGCAGGGCATAGTTGAATCCCGCCTGGTTGTTGGTCGCGTTGGTGCGCAGCAGGGCATCGTCCGAGGTGGTGCCCCGGGGCGCCGTCCAAAAGCCGACGCCCGTCGGCTCGATGTAGAGAAGCGACGTACCCCGGCCCGTAGTTTGGAAGCCGCTGCTGAACACCGCCGCGCCGTTGATGGTCGGGATGCCGCCGCCGAGCGCGGAGGTGGGGGCGCCTGTCCGCGTCACCGGCGAGCCATTGATATAGGCGGTATTGGTCCGGGGATCCCACGTCGGCGCCCCGACCTCGACCCATGGCGTGATCGCATCGCGCGGCGTGATGCTGTTCGGGCGTACCCCGTATTGGTGGAAATACTGGAAGGTGGCATTGACCGTCGTGAACTTGAACGGCCGGTATTTGACCATGCCGTTGTAGCGCTCCGTCTGCACGCCCGCCGGCTGCCGGTTATACTCGGAATTCTGGAACACCTGACTCACCCGGAGTGCCAGCTTGTTCTTGATCAAGACGCGGTTCACATCGACCGATTCCCGCGTGCTGAGTGCGCTGTCGAGATCGCCGTACGTGTCGACGCGCAACTGCACCTGCGTCCGGTCGCGCGACAGGTTCGCCGTCGCCGGAACGGTGTTGGTCGTACCGGAGGCGTTGCCCAGGCCAAACAGGTTGGAGTTCGGGCCGCGGCTGATCTCGACGGCGTCCGAGCTGATTGGATCGACCGGCACGCGTCGGCTGGTCTCGAAACCGCCGTACGCAATATTGGCACTCGTGAGGCCGCGCACACGGTTAGCGGTATTCGGGCTTGCCTGCAGGTTGTCCTGCGGCTGCGAACTCTGGGTGAAGGCGAAATCCGTGAAGTTGCCGGAGCCCTCCGTGCTGGCCTCGTACGCAAAGATATCGTTGATATCGAGCATCGCGAAGTCGGCCATCTGTTCCTTCGTCACGACGGAAATGGAGGCGCCGAGATCATCAAGCTTCGAGTTGACTCGCGTGCCCGACATCGTGTTGGCGGCATAGTACCCGCGCCGGGCTTCCACGACCTGGAAGGGGTTGAGCTCGATCGGCTCGTCCTCGGCACCGTCCCGCGCCGGACTCGGCGGGGCCCGCACTGGCTCCACCGGGCGCCGGGCCGAACGTTCGGCCGCGTTGCCTGGGCCTGCGTCGGACGCGGCGTCATTCGCCCCGGTCGCGGGATCGGCCGGCGCCGGCTGTGCGTACACGCAGGAGACGAGGGTTGCGATCAACGTCAGCAAGGCCGCCCAGCGGGATCTGGGGTGGAGGGGGGCGCGCAGCCGAACCGGGGTCGCGGCGGGAACGAGTGTTTTCGGGATCATGGTGTGGGAAAGGCCCCGAACTCGGCATGGCAACGCCCAGGCGCAACGGAGGCATCGCGCCGGAATCAGGAGTCTGAACGGTGTGGGCCCTACGCGACCGGGAGTGGCACGGTCACTATCTTTGCCCCGAGACGGGAAAATCGCTTCAGCAACGCCGGCGGAGCCCCCGCGTCGGTGATCAGGAGATCGACGTCGGCCAGAGATCCGGAACGGCCGAGCGCCGTGTGGCCGAACTTTGTGTGGTCGGCCAGGATGCAACTCTGAGCGGCAACCCGCCGCATGGCCTTGTCCACCCGTGCCAGTCGCAGGTCGGAGTTGTAAATGGATCCATCCTCGCCGATCGCATCCGCCCCCTGGAAGGCGATGTCCACCGCGAACATTTCGAGACAGTGTTCCGTCACCGGGCCGGTGAGGTCAGGGCTCCCCTCGCGCAGGATGCCGCCCAGCAGCACCACCTCCACCCCTTGGGCATGCTGCAGCTCCGACGCAACCGCCAGGCTGGGCGTCACCACGGTCAGGCGCTCGCCATCCTTGAGCAGCGAGGCGAGTTCGAGCGAGGTGGTTCCGTTGTCCAGGATAAGCCGCTGGCCTGGGACAACGAGCTTACGCGCTTCCACGGCGATCGCGCACTTCTCGGCGCGGTTTCGTTCCCGACGTTCCCGGTAGTCAAACTCGAACATCATCCGCTCCGTCAGCACTGCCCCGCCATGCGTGCGCTGGATCTGGGCCTTGCGCTCCAGCGCGTCGAGATCCCGGCGGATGGTCATCTCGCTGACCGCAAACTCCGCCGCCAGCTCGGAGATTGACACTCCGAGCTGCTGCGAAAACCGATTGCGGATGAGCGCCTGCCTGGCCGCGGAGGGGAGCTTTTTCGCCATGTGGTTCATGTTTTCTGACATGTTATAAGTTGTCAAGTTTTGATCATTATTAACGTTAATTAACATCCAGGCTGGCAGCTGCGATGTCGCGACGCGACCGACAAATCACGCCTTGCCCGCTAGAAAAGGAATTGCGCACGCAATTTCAATGGGCCCATGGACGCGGGACTCCATTCGGCACCCCACATACCATGCCACTCGCCGCTGCTGGTCCTCCCGGGTTGCTATCACCGTGAACACCTGCCGGCCCGCTCCGTGTCGGGATGACGCATGCACCGACGAACACGGCAGCCGTTGCCTCAGTGACAGCCCCGGTCCTCCTCTGCCCACCGTGCGCCCGGCTACTTGGCCGGCTTCGGCACGAGGAATTTGTTCACGTCGAGCCAGTGGACGAACGTTCCGAACCAGCCGTTGCTGGTGCGGTCCGGGTAGCCGAGTCCGAAGCCGTGGCCACCGTTCTGGTACAGGTGAAACTCCACCGGACGCTTGGCTTCGTACCAGGACTTGATCAGTCCGAACTCCCCGCGGAACAGAAAATCATCGCTGGCGATGACCGCGAACAGCGGCGGCGCATCCTTGGGCACCTCGACGCTTCCCATGCCGCCATAGATCGGCCCGATGAAAGCCAGCTTCATCGTCGTCGAGTGGAGCGCGCAGTGCATCGTGAGGCCCGCGCCCGCCGAAAACCCAATCATGCCCAGCCGCTGCGGATCGACGTGCCATTCCCCGGCTCGTTTCAGGATGAGCGCGTACGCCGCCTCCGCGTCCGCGAGCTGACGGGACAGATCCAGGATGGGCGAACGCGGCCGTTCCTTGCTCGAGGTGGCGCCGGACGCGGCCGGCGGCGCGAAGAACCGGTCCATGCCGGCCCGGAACTCGTCGAGCGACTCCGGCGTCGGCACGAGCCGGTACTTGAGCACGAAGGCGGCGATGCCGCGGTCCGCCAGGGCGCGGGCCACTTTCCACCCTTCGTTGTTCATCGAGAGCCACCGGAAGCCTCCGCCAGGCGCCACGATCACGGCGGCGCCCGTCGCCTTCGCCGGATCCGGGAGGAAGGGCGTGAGCGTGGCGCTCGAGACATTGCGCGCCATCGGTTCGCCCCACTGGCGAAACCAGCTCTCCGCCGCGGGCTGGTTCTCGACCCCGCCAGTTTCGAGGGCAATGGCCGCGGGTTCGGCGGGGGCTTCCAGCGGATAGATCTTTCCGTCCTGCGCCACGGCGTCGGCAGCGGAGAAACCGAGCACGGAGGCGAGTCCGACAATCTGGGTAAGTTTCAGGAATGTATCACGCGTGGTCATGGCGATGGCTTCAAGGGAGGGGTGAGGGGCGGATTCTCCAAGGCCTCGGCTCGGCGGAGGGGTTCAAGCGCGTTGCCGATCAGCTCCATCATTCACCTAACGCCTCACGGCGCGCGTCCCTCCTTGCTCCAACTGTTGAACACCGGGAACAGGCAGATTGCGGCCTCGCCCCAGGGGCCCTGTCCACCGCTGCCAACCAGTGTGCCCTCGCCTTCGGATGAGCCGTGCGCCAGGATCGCGACCCCAGCCCCGCCGTTTATGCATGCGATCAAAGTTGGACTCCTCCTGGTTGCGCTCCTCGCGGTCATGCGAGTGGCGAGTTGGCTCGTGGGGTGGTTGATCGCCCGCCTCACCCGGCGCTCGGGCTTCGGCGTCGCCGGTGCGGCCAATGGCCTCTGCTTCTGCCTCTTCGTCGGCATTCTCGTCGTGAACCTCATGCCCGGCGAGCCCTTCGACTACGCCGCCACCGTCTTCGCCGCCGTCGTCTACGCCGCCTGTCTGGTCTCCGATCGCTACTGGACCCCCTGGGCGCGCCGGTAGCTCGGAGGTAGTCGATCGGAGCCGTCAACGCCGTGCGCGGCAAACACCCCGTCCGTCGGGAAGCCCTATACCCCTGTAGATTCCACAATCTTGACCGGGATTTCCTGAGGCTCGCCTCAGATCGCAGGCGCGGGAGGCGCTCCGGACGGTGCAGCCGGCAAGACTCACCCGCAGCTTACGGTTTATGTCCCTTCTCCACCTTCGGAGACACCGCGCGGCCTTCGGAGCCTTCGAGCCACACAGCACTGTATTCCTTGGAGAGTACGCTCTTCACAAGTTAGGTTTTCCCGGCTTCGAGCCTCACTGTAACGTCGCCCTCGACGTGATACATCGGGTCCACAAATAGAGCATCTTGGCACTTCCGTCTGAGCGAGTTCCGGCATTTCGTGGGCGGAACCCCATGAACGTGATGAAGCTGTCGACTACCCCTGGTCTTGTTGGCGTTGCTGCCGCTGTGCTCGTCATGGCTGCGTCGGCCTTCGGCGCTGAGCCGAAGCCGGCTTACCTCGACCCCGCCCAGCCCCTCGAGGCACGCGCCCGCGACCTCGTCGGCCGCATGACGCTCGAGGAAAAGGCCTCCATGATGGAGAACTCCACGCCTGGCGTCCCCCGGCTCGGCATCCCGAAGTATGACTGGTGGAGCGAGGCCCTCCACGGCGTCGCCAACGCCGACATCGCGACCGTGTTCCCCCAGGCCATCGGACTCGCCGCCATGTGGGATGAGCCGCTCCACCGCGAAATTGCCCACGTGATCGGGGTCGAGGGGCGCGCCAAGTTCAACAGCTACGTCGGCACCGACAAGGAGGGCGCCCTGTTCCGCGGGCTCACGTTCTGGTCGCCCAACATCAATATTTTCCGCGACCCGCGCTGGGGCCGCGGCCAGGAAACCTACGGCGAAGATCCGTTCCTCACCGCCCGACTCGGCGTCGCCTTCGTCCGGGGACTCCAGGGCGACCACCCAACCTATCTCCAGGCCGCAGCCTGCGCCAAACACTTCGCCGTTCACAGCGGCCCCGAGTCGCTCCGCCACATCATGGACGTCGCGCCCCCCGAGGCGGACCTCTACGAGACCTACTTCCCCGCGTTCGAGGCACTGGTGCGCGAAGCGCACGTCGAGGTCGTCATGACGGCCTACAACTCCCTCAACGGTACGCCGTGCTCCATCAACCCGCTGCTCTACTCCCAGCTCAACCAGTGGGGTTTCAACGGCCACGTGACTTCCGACTGCGGCTCCGTCGGCGATCTCATTCACTCCTTCCGCCGCGCCGCCAACGCCGCCGAGGCCGAGGCCCTCGTCCTCAAGGCCGGCATGAACGTCACCTGCGGTTCCGAGGCGCCGGGCATCGTCACCGCCGTCAAGTCCGGCCTCCTCGCCGAGGCCCAGGTCGACCGTCAGATCACGCCGCTCCTCCGCACGATGCTGCGACTCGGCTTCTTTGATCCCCGCGACCGCGTGCCGTTCCATGCGATCACGCCGTCGCAAAACGACACCCGCGAGCACGCCGCCCTCGCCCTCCGCGCCGCCCGTGAATCCATCGTCCTGCTCCAGAACGACGGCACGCTCCCGCTGCGCAAAGCCGCTCTCCGTCGCCTCGCCGTCATCGGCCCCAACGCCAGCTCCGTGCCCGTCCTCCTCGGCAACTACAACGGCACGCCCTCCGCCCCCGTCACCGTTCTCGCCGGCCTCAAGGCCGCGCTCGGCCCCACCGTCCAGGTCGACTACGCCCACGGCTGCGACTACGCCGCCATCCCACCCGCGCTCCGGCCCCTCGCCACCGGCTGGTACAAGGGCGAGTATTTCGCGAACCTCGACCTCGCCGGCCCACCCGCCGCCACGCGCACCGAGCGCCCCATCCGGCTCCACACCGCCGCCCCTGCCTCCGGCTCCGAGAAGCTCCCGAAGAAGCTCCCGCCCGGCGGCTTCTCCGCACGCTGGACCGGCGACATCCAGACCACCCTCGCCGGCGATTACGGTTTCGAGGTCGCCGGCACCGGCGGGTTCCGCCTGAAGGTCAACGGCGCCACGCTGATCGACGCCTGGACCCCGACGCCCGGGAACGGCACGCGCCGGCTCAATGTCCACGCCGCGCTGCCCGACAACACCGCGGTGCCGTTCACCCTCGAATATAATCTCGCGGACGGCCCCGCCGACCTCTCCTTCCAATGGAGTTCGCCGCCCGCCGACGCCGTCGTGGCCGAGGCCGTGGCGCTCGCCGCGAAGGCCGACGCGATCATCTTTGTCGGCGGCATCAGCGCGCAGCTCGAGGGCGAGGAGATGCAGGTGCCCTACGAGGGTTTCCTCGGCGGTGACCGCGAAGCGATCGAGCTCCCGGCCGTGCAGCAGCAGTTGCTCGAGAAGCTGCAGGCTCTCCACAAGCCGATTGTCCTGGTGAACATGTCCGGCAGCGCCGTCGCCCTCCCCTGGGCCGCGGATCACGTCAACGCGATCGTGCAGTCCTTCTACCCTGGCCAGGCCGGCGGCACCGCCATCGCCGAGGTCCTGCTGGGCGACACCAACCCGGCGGGCCGGCTGCCGGTCACATTCTACCGGTCGACGGAGGATCTGCCGCCGTTTGCCGAATACCGGATGGAGAACCGCACGTACCGCTACTTCCGCGGCACGCCGCTGTATCCGTTCGGCCATGGTCTGAGCTACACGAAGTTCAGCTACGCGAACCTCCGTTTCGTCCCCGCGCCCGACCATTCCCTAACCGTCACGGTCGATGTCACCAACTCTGGCCCCCGCGACGGCGACGAGGTTGTCCAACTCTACGCGACGCCGCCCACGGAGTCGCACCCGCGCGAGCGCCACGCCCTCTGCGGTTTCCGCCGCGTGCCTCTCGCCAAGGGCGAGACGCGCACCGTCTCGTTCACCGTGCCCGCCACCGCCCTCCGCCGCTGGAGCACCGAGCAGCACGCCTACGCCACGCCTTCCGGCAACTGGACCCTCCGCGTCGGCGCCTCCTCCGCCGACCTGCGCCAATCCGCCAGCGTGAAGCTGTAGCGGACATCGACGGTCGAGACTTGGCAGAGTTGCAGGTCGGACCCGGCTGAGTTGCGGGTTGGACCTGGCGGAGTTCCAGGTTGGAAGGTTGAAGGTTCGCAGGTTTTGGACCGCCGAAGGGGCGAAAGGGCGCGAGAGAATGGAGGATTGGGCGGCACATCTCGCGGAGGTCTTCGCCCCGCGGCGCCCTTTGTGGGCGCGCGATTTGTTCGCGGCGGTGCGCGAGTCGCGCCCCTTTTCCGCCCCTTCTTGTGACGGCGGTCGGCAGGATTTCGCCCCTTTGGGGCGCGGGAATCGCACGGCGATTTGCGAGCAGCGGCAAGATTTGGGCGTGGGTTTTGCGCACGGACGTCCACGGACCTGTCCCGGATGTGATCAGATGCGCCCCTTTCCCGCCCCTGATCCTACAACTCCCGGTGCGTTTCCGTCTTCGTGGCGGCGAAAACCCCGGACACATAGGGACCGAGGGCTGCAATTATTACTGCCTGTCGATCGGGCACTAACCGAATAATGTCCAGATACTCGAACATAATGTCCGGATACTTTCGCATCATGTCCGGATCTTTTGTTTTCGCCGGTGCGCGAAAACAAAAGCAGTGGGGCGGTTCTTCTGCGGGATGCGTGAAGGAGGAGGCGGCGAAAGTGAGCGGATGCGTGAAGGAACTTTCGGCGAGGACGCCGGGAATTTCGGCGGATATCTTCAAGATGTTCGATCCGCGTTGCTCGCGCGCGTCTTCTCGTTCGCGAGCGCCTCGAGTTCCTTGAGGACATTTTCGACCCGGCCGGTTGTCTTGGACATCGGGATACAATCACGTTTCCAGCCCCGGTTTTCCAATCGCCGCACAATATTTCCCGGTTCCACGCCACAGGGATCACATACCCAACCGCCGCCGAGCTCGGCTGTTTGCGTTCCCTTGCGCGGGGACCGTTCCATCCGCCCCGCGCGGCCAGGCGGCAACAGCGGTCGCGCGCCCCCCCCAACCTAAGACTTGGCCTCCGATGCCTTCGCAGGCGTCGCCATCGCCGCCGGCTCGGCGGGCAGTTCGGGAGCGTTCGCCAGATCGCGGTCGAGCGCCGCTCCGTCGAAGGGAATCACGATGATCTTGTTCCCATGCCGGTCATTTCCCATCTCCTGATCCTTCGGCACATCGAGCACCGCGAGCGTCACGGCCACCACGTGGCCGCCTTCGATCACGACCGCAGGACGCTCCAGTTTGTCCCAGCGGTTCACGGTCCCATCCGTGTAGCGCACGAAGTCGACGCGGGGATCGTACGCCACGCCGCGCAACGTCCAACCGGTGATGCCGTCCTTCGAGGTGAGATGAAACGCCCGCCGCTGGCTCCAGCTGTTCACCACGATGTGAAAGCGACCGCCGCTGTACCAAACACAGGGGTCTTCCAGATCGCGCTGCTCCAGACCCGCCACCTTGGGATAGATGCTCGGTCCCTGCGCCTCGTACGGGCCAAGAACGCCGGTCTCGCTGATCAGGATCTGTCCCGACCGCGGCACGATCTGAAAACGTCCATCGGGTCGCAGCATCACGCTGTAGTTCGAGGCCCGTTTCCGTACATCGCCGTGCGTCACAATCTGCCCGAGGTGCGTCCACGGACCGTCCAGCGAAGCCGACACAAACACATCCCCCTGACGCGTCTCGCTGACGACGACCGCATACCGGCCGTCGGGCAGCCTCAGCGCCGTCACGTTGTGTCCCTTGCCCCGCTGGTCAGTCGGCCACATCAGACCGCGGTCGACATACGGCCCGAGCAGACCGTCACTGATGGCGCTGATCCCGACCGAGTCCTTCCAGCCGTTGTGCCCGCGAGCTTCGTCCCAGCGTGATGCGAACAGCCGGTACTTGCCGTCCTCCCCGCGCAGGATCTGACCGTCCCAGTAGCAGTAGCGGTTGGCGGTGTCCTCCAAGCCATTGTGCGGATCACGCGGCAGCACGCCGGGCGCGCCCCAGAGTTCCGAGGTCAAAGGTCCCTGCATCGGAATCGGCCGGAAGTAGTCGATGAACGATTTGGTCTTTCCGGCCGGTGTCGCGGTCGCCGCGTGCACGCCCTGGGCAAGGCACACCCCAAGACCGATCACGCGTAGCGAGAGGCGGGGGTTCATGCCGCCGATCCAAGCACCGCCGCGCACCGGCGCAATCGGTTCCTCGCGTACCGATGCCAAGCCGTATGAGCGCCCAGACTCGGCCACGCGTACCCCGTTCGCGTCGTGAGGCATCTCACTGCTCTTGACCGGGCAATACGGGCAATATGAGCGAGCAGCTATTGCCAGCTAGCGATCCTGCCGCTCGCGGCGGTTCGCGCGGCGCGCACGCACCTCGTCAGCCACCGCCTCGAGCCGCCTGCTCTCCTCTGCGGGATGGGCTGCTTTCTCGCTCAATCGCTGCCGTATCCCAGTCGCGGCCAGCGCGGCCAGCAGACTCCCCTCACCCGACGCGAGAGCTATGAACCGGTAGGACCGTGCCAGCGTGGAGGCCAGTTCCACGGCACTCCGCTCCCCATGGGCCATTATCAAGAACGATTGCTCGATCCCGGTCCGTTTCTCGATGATTCGAACTTCGGTGAGGTGGGACCGCACAAAGATGATGGCGTCGACGCTGGCCCCCTCGCAGAACCGCACTTGTTTCGCCGCACTGGTATCGAGCCCCTTCAAAATGAGCAGAACCATATCGGTTCTGGTGCGCTTGATGCCGCGGAACGGAATTTCCCACACGGAAAACGGCTCGGTAAACAGTGCCTGCTTCCGCAGCTCCCATAACGGCGGAACCGGGCCGTCCAGCACCGCGGCAGCTTCGCGCCGGAACTGCACGGCATTGGGATCGTCGGCGACCACGGGCGGGCAGACAGTGAGTGCCGGTTCAATATCCGATACTCCTGTCACGGACACAAAGAGTGATTCGTCGTGGCGCACGAGTTCGCCCGAGTACTCCGCAGGAACATCGAAATTAGCGTATCCCACATTGATCGGCCTAACCTGATCGACTCGCGCCAGGGAAAACCTGCTTGGCCGCAACCGAACGCCCGGTGCCGTCATGATAGGGTCGAGGCGGTGCTGCCAGACAAGTCCTGCCCCGAGCGCGCAAACAGCAGCAAAGATGCACGTGATGACGGCGATTCGCACTCCGCCCGTGTACCCAAACGTGAGCGACATTCAACCCCGGCCTTCCGCCCGCGCCACGGCGTTTCCGGCCAAGAGTTGACGCCCCGCGCGTCTCGCCCTCACGTGTGCGACCGTTTACTCCCCCCGCGATGGCAACTCCGCGCTCCGCCTAGACTCACTCGGACTTCCTGCTCCAGATTCGCCTCCGCGACACCGACGTTGCGCGGACGGTCCTCGTCCCCGGCGCGATTAAGCTGCCCAAGCTTCATCGCGTGATTCAGGCCGCCATGGGCTGGCGCAACTGTCACCTGCACATGTTTCGGTCCAAACTCGGCAACTTCGCACCGCCTGCCCCCGAGGGGGAAGAGGCTTCCGGTTGCCTCGATGAGACCCGCATGCCGCTCGACGCCCTCATCGAGGGCGAGGGTGACCAACTGACATACGTCTACGACTTCGGCGAGTACTGGGTGCATGAACTACGCGTGGACCGGATCACCGCGCCCCCGGACCGCCGGCAACGCGCCGAATGCGTGGACGGCAAGATGGCGTGTCCACCCGAGGACGTCGGCGGCATACCGGGCTACCAGACGCTTTGTGCGGCCATGACCAAGTCGAATTCCGCAGAGTATCGCCAATTCGTCGAATGGCTCGGCGGACCGTTCGCCCCCGAGGCGTTCGACCTCGAACGGGCAAGAGCTCAGCTCGCCCGGATTGCCGTCTAGCGCCTAAGCTCGCCCGAGTCTGACGGAGGCATGGCGCGACGATTGGGCCTGCTCGTCTGTGCCAATATCGTCAGCGGACGACCGCGACCGTCATCCGATGGCCCGCACCAACACCCGGTCACACCGCCCATTCCGCGCGCAGCTTCGCGACCGTCTCGGCGGCTCGTTGGGCGATCTCGGCAAACTCACGCGAGATCCGCGCATCGCCCGCGACTTCCTGCCAGAACGTCCCGGCCCAACCCGCCGCCACACTCCAGTCCCCGACTTGGCGCGCCACCGGAGGCAACGGCGCAAAATCGCGCGCCACAATCTCACCACCGGCCACCGGTGCCCAGAGCATGGGCAACATGTCGTACGCCGGCGCCAGCCGCAGCGGCAGCGTGTCGTCCAGGTAGAACCCCAGGTTACCGGGGTGCATGTCGCTGTTTCCGATCAGCTCACCAAACGCCCGGCGCCGCCGCACCGCGGTCGCCGCGTCCGCCGTCACCACGTCCTCCGCGCGAAAGTGCTCCGTGGCCGCAACCCAGTCCGTCGTGTCGATCGCTCCCTCTGTTCCTTGGAGCGCCGCCAACGAAATGACGCCGCGACGCCCCGCCGCGCCGATCCGATCGAACCGCGGCACCTCCAGATAGCGGCGGCCCTCGAGGTCGACACACATGACGCCTGGAACCGATTCGCCATGCTCCGCCAGCACCCGCGCCGCAATCGCCTCGGCCGCCAGGAGGTCGGCCCACCGGCGCCCCGCCGGCGTATCCATCGGCGGCGAAAATTTCACGAGCACCGCCCGCGCCCCGGCGTCGTCCGCCACCCAGGTGAGAAACTTCGGCCGTTCACCCGCCGCCGACGATCCCGGTATCCCGCCAGTCAACGCCGCCATGACCAGCGCCGGATATTCGCTGCGCGCCGTCACCGAGGGCGGGTTCATTCGCCGTGCGAGCGTCCGACGCGTCGGTTGATCTCCCACGACAAGATTCCCCGTTAGGTCGTCGCCCTCCGACTGGAGGTACACGAGCACCTCGTCATCGCTCCAACGGGTCGGGTCCTCGGGCAACGAGAGCACCGCAGACACCCGCCGCGCGATCGCCCGTCCGACAAAGCCCTGCGGACGTAAATCACTCAGAAAAAACGGGAATCCCTCCGCCCAGCCGTCCGCATCCGCAACGATCCGAGACCACCCCGGTGCGAATCGCGTCCAACGAATCCGCCAGCCACCGTAGAAGGACTCCAACACGCCAAGCTCCCGAGCCGCCCCGTCTGCGCCCACCTCATGGAGAGGCCACGAATCGCCCGTTGCCCTGATCGTCCGGCGCACCGCGTAGCGCGCGCGCCTCGCGCCTCCCAATTGCTCGATCGTTCGTCCTGCCCGTGTGATCAGCCGCGAGATCTGGGAACGATCAACGCCCAACGCCACCGCCAGCTCGGCAGCCGTTTGCGGCCCCTGCGCCTGCAAACGCAAGGTCAGCAACTCAATTGTAGCGGTAGGCGTACGAGCCATCAAAAGCCGGTATTAACTCACAGATTAAGACGAGCGCAATATATTTATATCATATTATTCGTTAATGACTTACAAATCATCATATGGCAATAACTCAAAGATTATTCACAGATACTAAGCAGACACACTGTGCTATGGCTCGCCCCGGGCCGGAGCTCGGTTCGCTCCACACCGCCCCCGGTGTCTCAGGCAAAACCTCCGCAAGCACCCCACTCCGCCTTGCGCCTTCTGAACCGCCTTCTTGCAGCAGGACACCCTTTCACTCCTCCGGCATTCGCCCTCGTCACCCCTGCCTCCCTCCCCCGACCTTTGAACCCGACCGCACGGCCGGCGTATCCGATCGTCTGGCACGGATCCGGGGCCCCCGAGTCGGCGCTATTGCCGGCCCGCCGGATTTGGCCCTTCGCCCACGCGCCGGCCGGCGCGTCAAGCGGCGCCGGGACGGCGGACGTTGCGTCACCGCCACGTTCGGCTCGGCGCCCGACGGCGGCAGGTTCTGACGCAGCGTCAGCACCGGCGCGAACAGGTCGCCGCGCTTCCGCACGCGCTGGAGGACGTCCGCCGGCGCGAAGAACAGCGCGTCCGTCTTTCCGGCCGTCGCCGCGCGCTTCAGTTCCTCCCAGGTCACCGGCGCGGACACGAAGGGTTCGTCGCGTTTCCCGCGCACCGAGTACGGGCCGACCGTGGTCTTCTTCTCGTGGTTCTGACTCCAATCGATGAGCACCTTCCGCACCCGCAGCGCCTTGGACATGTTGCTCACGACGAGGTCGGGGTGGGCCGCCGCCAACCGTTCCGCCAGCGCCTTCGCGAAGGGCGTCGCCCTCGCGTAGGTCACGGGCGTATTCAGCGGCACGTACAGTTGCAGGCCCTTCGAGCCGGTCACCTTCGGGAACGCCTGCAGTCCAAACGTCGCCAACGCCTCGCGTACGTGCCAGCCGACTTCGATGCAGGTCAGCAGGTCCGCGCCCTCGCCCGGATCGAGGTCGAACGCAAGGTGCGTCGGCCGCGTGATGCCCTGCGCCCGGTGGAGAAAGGGATGGAGTTCGATCGCGGCGTCGTTCGCCACCCACGCGAGCGCCTCGGCATCCTGGATCATGAGGTAGTTCACCACCCCACCCTCGGTGCGCGGCACCTGCGTGCGCTCGATCCAGCCGGGGGTGTAGCCCGCCGCGTTCTTCTCGTAGAATCGCTCCCCATGCACGCCGTCCGGCATCCGGATCCGCGTCACGGGCCGGTCTCGGAAATGCGGGAGCAGCGCCGGGGCGATCTCGAGGTAGTACTTCACCAAGTCGCCCTTGGTGAAGTCGTTCCCCGGGAAGAACACCTTCTCCAGGTTCTTGAAATTCACCCGCGCGCCGTTGGTCGTTTGCTTTGCCATGCGCCTCATGGACCCACCCCGCCCTCATTCGTTCTCGGCTCGTCCGGCGCCGCCAATCAGATGTCAGATGTCGGATGTCAGATGTCGGAAGCCGACGGTGCGGTCACGATCCGGCCTCCGGCCGGCATTCTTTCAGCACTTTCTTGGACGCGTTCAGCCCTTCAGCCGTTCAGTCCTTCAGCCTTTTCTTCCTTCAGCCTTGGCGCGGCGCGCGCCGCCGCGCGCCGCGAGCCAGGCGCGCACCGGCAGGTCGTAGAGTCGCAGGCAGACGTGGGCGATGACGATGCTCGCTGCCAGCACCAGCAGGCACAGCGGCCAGGCTTCACTGAGCGTCAGCTTCGCCTCCACCACCCACGCGGTGAAAACGTAGATCAGCGGGTAGTGCGTGATGTAGAGCGGATACGAAAGATCGCCGAGGAACCGGCACGCCCGGCCCGCGATCCCTTCGGTCCTGTCCCCGCACGCACCGAGGTAGACGATCAGCGGAAACACCCCGATGATCACGAAGGAGTCGTACACCCCATTCAGCCAAAGGTATTCCTTACCGCCCACCCGCGGCCATGAGAGCACCACGACCAGCAACAGGCTCGCGGTCAGGAACGCGTGCGGGATGCGGCCAGGACGCGCCACCCGGGACAACAACAGCCCACCCAGGAACGGGAACAGCAGCCGCGTAAAGCCGATCCGCAGCTGGTGGGGCGACAATGCCCAGCCGCCGATCACGTCGCCATGCCGGCTCGTCACCGCCAGGTGCACGAGTGCCACGCCGGCGAGCACAGTCAGGATCGACAGAACCATTTTCGACGCCCGGCGCAGGAACAGCGCGTACAACACGTTGGCGATGTACTCGAAGAACAGCGACCACGCCGGCCCGTCCAGCGGATGCATTTCCTGCCAGCCGCGAATGTCCCACGCACGCGGCACCGGGAGGAGCGTGCAGCCAATGAGCATCACAAGCAGCAACTGCCAGACCGGCACCTGGTCGATCTTCGGGAAGAGCGGGCCGGCCGAGAAATAGAACGCAATCGCGCCGATGATCATGCCCATGATGATCATCGGGTGCAGCCGGATCAGCCGCCGCCGGGCGAAATCACCGAGCGTCATCCGCGACCACCGGTCGTCGTACGCGTACCCGATCACGAAACCGGACAGCATGAAGAAGAAGTCCACCGCCAGATAGCCGTGGTTCATCAACTGCTTCAGATGACTCCCACCCGCGAACGCCTCGAAGATATGGAAACCGACCACCATCAGCGCCCCCACTCCGCGCAGGCCGTCGAGCACCTCGTAGTGGCGTTTCGAATCAGAGAACACGGAAGCAGCAGGGACGGCAGCTGGGCGCATCAGCAAAGTGAAAGATGGAGCGAACGCTAAAGGGAGAGCTGAAGTAAAAGTGAGACGGAAATGGCTGCCACCGGCGAAAGAAGCTGCGCCGCGCGGTGCGAGTAGCTGGCGTGTGCCTACGCGGGAAAGCTCGCCGCACGGCACGCCGTTTCGCGCGATCGCCGGAGTTCCGCCACGCCATCGTCAATGCAGGCCCGGTGCGCGAGCGTCTTCAGGTCAGCGATACCCCGGCTTCGCCGCTCCCCGGCCACCACGAGTCCGCGTTCCCGCAGGAGCGGCGCCCAAAGAAGACAGGCCGCGAGGGCGAGACCGGTGAGGCCGAAGCCTCCCCGTCCCGCGCCCTCGCGGCCACCCAACTACCAACTGCTGACTTGCTACTATAACCCAAATCGGGTCGCGCCTTCAGGGCGCCTCCAACTTCGCCTCGGCTACGGCGGAAAGGACGGCGCGACAGGCAGCCCGATGTTGGCCTCCAACTCCCGGGCTCCCCGCCAGCCGCTTCCGACCACTGACGTCTGACATCTGGCCTCTGACGTCTGGTCTCGGGCTTCAGCCTTTCAGCCCTTCAGTCCTTCAGCCTTTTCTTCACCACGTGTACGTTGCGGAGAAGCGAACGTTGCGGCCGGCGCCGAGGAAGACGCGCTGCGGCAGGTATCCGCCGGCGATGTACTTCTTGTCCGTGAGATTGTTCACGTTCACCTGGAAGCGGTACTTCTTCCACGTGTAGAACAACCCGGCGTCCATCAACGTGCGCGGCGCGACGGTGTAGAGGATCGAGCCGTTCGCCATCACGTATTCATTCTGATAGTTCGCATCGACGCTCACCCCCAGCCCGCGGAACAGGCCCTTCTTGAAGTCGTAGCGAACCAACCCGCTCAATGTGGTCGGGGCCACGGTCTCGATCTGCTTGCCGGCGCCGTCCACCGCATCGGTGTACGAGTACGTCGCGATCAAGCTGAGGTTGTCGGTCGGGCGCCAGAACAGGTCCGACTCCCAGCCCTGATATTTGCCCCCGGAGAGCAGCTCCTGGTAGCTCGTGCCGACGATCGAGCGCGTGCGGTTCGTCAACTCCGTGTCGAAATGCGCGATTGACCAAGAGAGCCGGCCGTCGGGCAGGCTGAACTTCACGCCGTATTCGTCCGAAACCGACATCCGCGGTGGGGCGGCGCCGCCGTCGACGTACGACCCGTCGGGCTGCAGCGCGCCGAGGCGCACGAACTGGGCGTCAAAGTTCTCGTTGTAGCCGTAGTAGAGCGACGCCCAGGTCACGGGCTTCACCACGACGCCGTACTGCTTTGTGTCCTTGATCGAACTCTGTTTCGTCCACGTGCCGGTGGCCGCGGCGTAGTTGTCGATGTTGACCCAGTTGCGGGTGATCCCGCCCGTGGCGATGAGCCGGTCGCTAAACGCCTTCAGCGTGTGCATCGCATACGCCTGCGCGCTGCGCTGCATCGAGCGTGGCACCCACGGCAGCGCCACGACGGGCGTCGGCACGATGGGGGTCTGCGCGCGGTACAGGTTGGCGGGCGCGACCTGGACGTTCGCGCTGCTGGCCTCCTGCCCCGGCCCCTCCTGAAGCAGGTCAAAGCCGAAGATCGTGGTGTTGGCCGTGGGGCCGACGCCGTACTGCAGCACGTTGTCGCTGTAGAGCCGGTACCGGTAGTCCTGCTGCGCGTTGGCCGCCCAGCGCCGCGGGATCGTGCCGTCGGACTGCACCAGCGGCGAGCCGTTCGGCCGGGTGACGGTCCGCAGGTAGTCGGTATACATGTACTGCGCGTTGAGCGAGGTGCGCAGGATCGGGCTCAGCTTCACCCCCGAACGGAAATCCAGCCGGTTGCGCCGCGTGAACTGGTACTCGTTCGGATCGCTCGTCGTGCGCTCCGTCGGCACGTTGAAGAGCTTGTGCTCGAGCCGCAGCTCCGCGGGATTCGAGAGATCGATCGGCACGCCGACGTACTGCGTCTGCTTGTTCCAGTAGTACCCGTACTTCAGCGTCGCATACGCGTCCTCGCTGAACTTGTAGGTGACCGCCGGCGAGAACACATAGCGCTTGGTGGACACGTTTTCGAAAAACGCATCGTCGTCCTGGACGGCGATCACGGCGCGGTAGAGCAACTGCTTGTTCGTCCCCGGCACTGGACCGGTGGAATCCACCTCGACACGATTCGCATCGAACAGCCCTGTCTGCACGCGCACGTAACCGTGCGCCACGGGACGCGGATCCTTCGTCACCCGGTTGACAGTGCCGCCGGCGGAGCCGCCGCGGGCAAAAAGAATCGCGGAGGGGCCTTTCAGCACCTCGATCCGCTCGATCTCGGCGAGGTCCTGGGTGCCCTCGCCCGTCACCCGGAAGCCGTCGGTCGACACCGTCGGACCCGTGCCGCGGATCTTGAACGCCCCCGAGTCCTGCCCAGGCATCGCGGCATCGCTGACGCCACTCACGAAGCGCAGGGCGTCGGACAGGTCGAACGCGCCCACGTCATCGAGAAGCTGGCGGGTGATGACGACCACGGAGCTGGGAATATCGGTGATGCTCAGCGCCGCGCGGCTCGCGCTCAACGAGTTCGAGCCGATGTAGCCGGTGTCCTTGCTGGCATCCACGGTGAACGTGGGCAGGACCACTCTTTCCTCTTCGGCGGGGCGCCCGTCCGGCGCGGTTTGGGCCTGCATGGCCGAGGAGAAGCCGGCGGCGATCAGGCCGGCGGCAAATCTGACGAGGTTGGACGACTTCATTCCTGTAGGTTTCCTGGGTTTAGCGGTCGGGGTGGAACCGCCGTCCGGGCCTCCGGTGGCCGGAGCCACGAGCACTGCGATCGCCCCGGTGGTGGGCTCCTCCCGCGCGATGAGTCGCGTTTGCGCGAGCATCTGCTGGAGGGCCGCCAGGGGCGCGTAGGTGCCGTTCACCGCGTGCGTCCGTACGCCGCGGATGTCCTCGGAGGAGACGAGCAGTTGCACGCCCGCCTGGGCCGAGAATTCCCGCAACGTCACCGCGGCCTCGCCGGCGGCCACGTGGAAGCGGCGGCCGGCACCCTCCCCCGCGTGGACGCGCTCCGGGACCAGCGCGAGCAGCAGCGCCATCAGACAGCCGATGGCGCGCGAACGCAGGGACCTGAGGAGCGGGTGCAGGAGGGAAGACATGCCTGGGAACGAGCGGAAGCTCGGTGGCCCGGGAAGGCGCACGCCCAGAACAACGAGCAGCGCGCGCAGAACTACTAACCACGTCCAAAAGAATCGCCCCGGCCGCGTATTCGCCGCGCCAGCACCACCGGCCTCGTTCGGGCGCGAAGTCATGCGCACACGCCGTTTCCCCCGTCAGCGCGGGGCGAGCTGGATGGCGTCGCCCTGGCGCACGACCGTCACCCCGAAACTGTGCTGCAGCAGCGCGACGAGCGCCTCGTAGCCGTCGGTGCGGAACGTGCCGCTGAACGGGCGCGCCGCGAGCTGCGCGTCGGTGACCACCAGCTTCACGCGGTTGTAGCGGTTGAACTCCGCCACGACCTCGCCCAGCGGCGTGTCGTCAAATTCGAGGCGGCGCTCCTGCCACGCGAGCGCCCGGCGGAGCTGTTCGCCGGAAACCCGCTGCACCTGCACCGCCACGGGCTCCGCGGCGGCCGGCGGTGGCGCGGAGATGACCGCCCGGTCGCCCACCGCGAGATACGCCGGCTCGCCCGTGCCCGCCGCGGGCGGAAGCAGCGGCTGCCGTTTCACCGCGTCGCACACCTGCACCAGCCCCTCGCTCACCAGGACCTCCACCCGAGCATCGCGCGCCCGCACGTTGAAGGCGGTGCCGACGGCACGGACTTCGACGCGACCGGCGGAGACGATGAACGGATGCGCGCGGTCCTTGCGGACCGCGAAGTCGATCTCGCCGCGGACGATCCGCACGCGCCGCTCGTTTCCACGCATGTCGACGTCGATCGCCGAGTCGGTGTTGAGCTGCGCCACCGAACCGTCGGGCAGGTCGATCTTCTGAAACGCCCCCACCGGGGTTTCGGCGAAGTGCTGCGGACCGCGCCACTCCCAGATTCCCAGCGCCAGGAGCGCCAAACCGGCGGCCGCGGCCAGGGAGACCAGCGGGAGCCGCGCGAACCGCCGGCGCCGCCGCGGGGCGAGCGTGTCCGGATCCGGCGCTGCGCCCGGGCGCAGCAGCGTCGCGAGCTGATCGAAATCGCGCCAGGTCTGCTGCAGTTCCTCGAACACCGCGGCATGCTCCGGGCTCTCCTGCAGCCAGCGGACGAAGGCCTCCGTCTCCGCCGCGGTCATGCCCCGGTCGCGGAGGCTGAGCCACACCGCGGCGGTGGCCTCCACCGCCTCGCGCCCCGTCAGGCCATGCTGATCGTCGTTGGCGGGGTTCATGGCTGGGGAGCGCCGACCCCGCGTTGCCGCAGGTGGTCACGCAGGCGCACGACGCCAATGGCGATCTGCGCGTTGACGGTGTTCTCCGAAAGCCCGAGCGAGGTCGCGATCTCGCGATGCGAGAGTCCGTGCAGCTTGCGGAGGGTGAGAATCTGGCGGCAGCGCGTGGGCAGCGCCTGGATGGCCTCGGCCAAGAGCGCCAGCTCCTGGTTGCGCGCGGCGGCCTCGGCGACGTCGGGGCGGTCCTCGAGCACCGGCAGGACCTCGATCTCGGCGACGCAGTCGATCACGGCGATCCGCCGCCGGCGGAAGAAGTCGATCGCGGCATTGCGCGCGGTCGCGAAGACGTACGCCTTGCTGATCTCGGCCGCCGAGTGCTCGCGCGCCTGCAGCAGACGCGCATAGGTTTCCTGCACCAGGTCCTCGATGTCAGGATACGCGGAGAACTTGGACCGCAGGTAGGCGCGGAGCGCAGGCTCGTGAGGTTGGATTTCCTCGGCGAACCATTGGGAAGTCTGTGCGTCGACCGGGGGCACGAAAGGGGGAAAAGCCGGAACGAAAGGGGTGACCTTGGCGGAGCCTGCCGTCCGGCTTCGATGAGTCGAGCCACATAACCGCCAAAAATCGTCGGCGGTCCACTAGTAGTTTTCCCACGGTCGCCCGTTTAGCGGCGATTGGCACGGCGGCGCGCGGGTCTGACGCAGGCGTGATCGCGGATAGCGAGGGGAGAACGAGAAAGCGGATGAGAAAGAGAACGACGACAGGCGGACAGACAGACGGGAGAACGAGAACGAGAAAGATTCGTCCACCTGCGAACCTGCAACTCTCCAACGTGCAACCGGCGCTCCAACGCCGCCTACCCACCTGCAACTCTCCAACCTTAACGGGCGCACCAGCGCCGCCTTACTCCCCGGCTGAGAATGGGATTGTCTCCCCCCGGGGCCGGCGAATCGAATCCCCCGCTTCCTCCAAGGTGCTTCTGCTTATCCTCAAAGTCCTGGGCTGGCTCATCGCGCGCGCGCCGGAGTTTCTTCTCCGCGCGACGGCCGTCGTGCTTGGCGACGTCATTTTCTTCGCGCTTCGACACCGGCTCATCCTCTCCAATCTCCACCACGCGTTCCCCGAGAAGCCCGCGACCTGGCACACGCGCATCGGCCGCGAGAGCTGCCGCCGCATGGTCGAAACCGGACTCCTCTCGCTCGCGACGCCCTTCATTTCCGAAGCCCGCATGCGGCACATCCTACTGGCCTCGCCGACACTCGAGACCGCCATGCGCGCCCGCCTCGCCAACCCCGCCGGGATCGTTTTCGCCGCGCCGCACATCGCGTACTGGGAGACGGAGACCGCGCTCGCCCTCCTCATCCCGCCCGAGTGCTTCCCCGAGTTCGGCATCATCTACCGGCCCCTCGACAACGCCGCCGCCGACGCCTTCGTGAAGCGCTCCCGCGAGCAGTACGGCATGCGCCTGCTTTCGCGCCGCGAGGGTTTCGCCGAGGCCCTCAAGATTCTGCGCCGCCAGGGCGCCGTCGGCGTGCTCTTCGACCAGAACGCCGGCATGCAGGGCGCGCTCACCCTCCTCTTCGACCGCGTCTGCTCCACCAGCGAGCTGTCCGGCCTGATGACCGAGAAGTTCAACGCGCGGCTCTACGGCATCTTCCCGCGGCGCGTCGGCTTCTGGCAGATCCAGATCTGCGTCGATCCGATCCCCCACGCCGGCACGAGCGCCGCCGTCACACTCGCCACCAATCGCTGGCTCGAGCAGTTGCTGCGCGGCGACGAGAACGTCTGCGCTTCCTGGCTCTGGGCCCACGCGCGCTGGCGCAACCAGGACATCCCCACGCGCCGGCTCCGCCTGGAGGCCAAACGCAACCTGCTGGCCGACGACCTGGCCGCCCGCGGCCTCACCCAGCCTCCGCGCCGCACCCGCATCTGGATCCGGCTGCCCAACTGGCTCGGCGACGTGGTCATGGCCCTCCCGCTGCTGCGCGCCCTGCGCGCGTCGCGGCCCGATGCCGAGATCACGCTGGTCGCCCGCGCGCAATTTCTCCCGCTGCTCCAGACCTGGGGTGTCGCGGACCGGCTCCACGCGGTCCCGCCCGAGGGCGGGCTGCGCTACTGGCGCCACTTCTGGCAACTCCGTCGCGAGTACATCGACGTCTGGATCCTCTTCACCAACTCGTTTCGCGGTGACCTCGAGGCGAAGCTCAGCGGCACGCGCCAGCGGTTCGGCATCCTGCGGTCCGGCAAGCGACGCCCGTTTCTCAGCCACGCCTACCGTGTGCCACCGGATTTCGACGAGAGCCGTCGCCACCAGCTCGAGCTCTGGGAAGATTTTCTCGGCCACTTTGGCCTCGCCGTCCCCGCCGACCGCACCCCTCTGGCCGCGGCGGCCACCACGTCCGTGGCTCCGCGCGGCCCGATCGGGCTCCTCCCGGGCTCGGAGAACAACCCCGAGAAGCGCTGGCCCGTCGCCCACTGGCGCGCCGTGATCGAGGCCCTGCCGCAGGAGAACTTCGTCATCTTCGGCACGCCCAAGGACGCCCCGATCGCCGAGGCCGTCGCCGCCGGTTTTGCCCCCGACCGCGTGCGCAACCGCGCCGGCAAGACCGACCTGACCACCTTCGCCGCTGGACTCGCGGGCTGCCGGCTCCTCATCACCAACGACAGCGGCGGCATGCACCTCGCCAATGCCCTCGGCGTTCCCCTCCTCGGGCTCTTCGGCCCGACCAATCCGGTGCGCACCGGCCCGGTCTTTGCAGGTCAGGCATGCATCCTGCAACCGCCCGGTTGCCCCGCCACCGGCGGCGGCCGGCTCGCCGACCTCGCTCCGGCGCGCGTTCTCGAGGCGCTCGCCCAAGCCACGCCGGCACCAAGTTCACAGTGACAAACGCCCGCTGACCCGATCCTCTCACGCGCCCTCCGTATCGCCCGCCACGCCAACGCCTCCGCCTCTCGCTCCCGCCCCGGCCACCATGCCGCTCCTCGCCGTCAACGACCTCCGCACCTACTTTCACACGCGCAGTGGGCTCTACCGCGCGGTGGACGGCGTGAGCTTCTCGATCGAACGCGGCGAAACCCTCGGCATCGTCGGCGAATCAGGCTCCGGCAAATCGGTTACCTGCTACTCGGTCATGGGCCTGGTGCCGCAGCCCCCCGGCCGCATCGAAAGCGGCACCGCGATGTTTGACGGCGTGGATCTCCTGCACTGCACACCGGCGCAATCGCGCGCGATCCGGGGCAAGCGCGTGGCCATGATCTTCCAGGACCCGATGACCTCCCTGAACCCGTACCTGCGGGTCTCCGAGCAGCTCATCGAGCCGTTACTCATCCACGAAAAGGTCTCCCGTCGCGAGGCGCTCGCGCGCGGACTGGAGGCGCTGGAAGCGGTCGGGATCAACGACGCCGCCAGCCGGATTCACCTTTACCCGCACGAGTTCTCCGGCGGCATGCGCCAGCGCGTGATGATTGCGATGGCGCTGATCACCCGCCCCGAGTTGCTCATCGCCGACGAGCCCACCACGGCGCTCGATGTGACGGTGCAGGCCCAGATCCTCGAGCTCATCAAGAAGCTGCAGCACGACTTCGGCATGGCGGTGATTTTCATCACCCACGACCTCGGCGTCGTCTCCGGGCTCTGCGATCGCGTGCAGGTGATGTACGCCGGCCGGATCGTCGAATCCGCCGACGTGCGCCCGCTCTTCTATTCGCCGCGCCATCCGTACACGCGCGCCCTCCAGCGCTCGATCCCCTCGCTCCAGCCCAAGGGCGCGGAGCTTTACACCATCCGCGGCATGCCGCCCGACATCTCCAAACCACTCCCCGGCTGCCCTTTCGCCCCGCGTTGCGAGTTTGCCGCAGAGAAGTGCACCACCACCGCGGTGCAACTGCGCGACTGCGCCCCGGGCCATGCGCACGCCTGCCTCCGCGCTCAACTGGGCGAAATCTGAATCTGACCGCGCCGCCCCGCCGCCATGGCTGAACCGATCCTCGAGCTCATCGACCTGAAGACGCACTTTCCCGTCACCCAGGGCTTTCTGTTCAAGCGCCAGCTGGGGACCGTGAAGGCCGTCGACGGCGTCACACTCTCCCTGCAGCGCGGCGAAGTGCTGGGCCTCGTCGGCGAATCCGGCTGCGGCAAGTCCACGCTCGCCCGCACCATCGTGCAGCTGATCCCGCCCACCAGCGGCACGGTCATCCTCGAGGGGCGCAACCTGTCCGCCGCGACGGACCCGCTGGAGGTGCGCCGCCTGCGTCGCGACTTCCAGATGGTGTTCCAGGACCCGTACGCGTCGCTCAACCCACGCATGACGGTGTTCGACACCCTCTCGGAACCGCTGCGCGTGCACCGCGTCGTCCCCGCGGCGCGCATCGCCGACCGCGTCGCCGAGTTGATGGAACTCGTCGGGCTCGCGCCGCGTTTCGCGCAGAAGTATCCGCACGAGTTTTCCGGCGGCCAGCGCCAGCGCATCGCGATCGCCCGCGCCCTCGCGCTCGAGCCCAGGATCATCATCGCCGACGAACCGGTCTCGGCCCTCGACGTCTCCATCCAGGCCCAGATCCTCAACCTGCTCTCGCAGCTCTGCCGGAAGATGAACCTGTCGCTCATCTTCATCGCGCACGACCTCTCGGTGGTGAAACACATCTCCGACCGCGTCGCCGTCATGTACCTCGGCAAGGTCGTGGAACTCGGGCCGGCCGTGGACGTCATCGAGCGGCCGCTCCATCCGTACACCCGCGCGCTCATCAGCGCGATTCCGCGCCCCGACCCCGACGGCGAGCGCGCCCGCCGCCGGCTCGTGCTGCCCGGCGACCCGCCGTCGCCCATCAATCCGCCCATCGGTTGTCCGTTTCACCCGCGTTGTCCCTACGCGCAGGAGAAATGCCAGGCCGTGCTGCCGCCGCTGATACCGGTGGACGTCGCCCGCACCGCCGCCTGCATCCGGATCGGCGAGATCCCGCCGCCGACCGCCGCGGAGTGAGGCGCGGTGGTGACGGCAGGGCGCGGTGACGCGTCGGACGCCGCTAGAAACGCATCGGCACCTGCACCTTGACCTCGGTCGGCTGTCCGCCACGCCGCGGCGCCTTGAAGACCCACTGGCTCAGCGCGGTTGCGGCCGCCCAGCCGTACTCCTCCTGCGAGGCGGAAATGATGCGCGGCATCCGGCCGCGTCCGTCGCGGTCGATGACGAACTCGACCACCGCCTCCCCCTTTTCCGATTCGGGCCGCGTAGACGGCGCCTGCGGCGGCACGCGATAGATCGGCGTCAGCGGCTCATCGAGGCCGCGACCGCCTTTGAGACTGTTGGCACGCTCGAGCTGCACCAGCCGCGTGAGCCACTCAGGACCCTCGGGCGTGCCCGTCGCGGCGACGGCCTTGAACGTGTGCGTCGCGAGCAGCGGCGCATCCACGCGCCGACCGCGCACGGCTGCCGGCTCGAAAACCCACGTCTCGACCGCCGCCATCAGGGCCGCGCCAAACGCGGGATCGGTCGCCTCGCGCACCTTCACGTTGGTCACGGCGCCTGACGCCAGGACGGTGAACTCGACTTTGGCCGAGCCGCCTTCGCCCTTGATCAGCAGCGCATGCGGCCAGACCGGATCGGCCATCGCGAGGAGGGCCGGCGCCGCCGGCGGCTCGGCGCCATCGGGCGCCGTGATGCCGTTCACCGCGAGCGTCTTCTCCCGATTGGGCGCCGCCGGATCGATGTAGGCAACGTCGCCCACCAGTTCGGTCGCCGGCGTCACATCGCCCTGCCGCGCCGGTGAAAAGGTCCACTTCGCCGACGACTCCAGCGCTGGCAGGATGAAATCAGCGTGTGACGCGCGGAGGACGCGCAGCCCCTGCGGCTTGCCCTCAGGCGTGACGATGCAGCCGAAGATCACTGTGCCCGGGAGGCCACGGCCCACGAGCGCCTTCGGGTACTCGCCAAGCGGGCCATCCTCGAGCTTCGCCGCCGTGCGTTTCACCAGCTCGGGCTGCAGGTTGCTCGGCGGCAGCAGCCCAGGCTTCGGGTTCTTCCCCCGCACGTGCTCGAACGGCACGTCGAGGCACATCGCCGCATACTGTCCGTTGTCCACGCCCGGCGTGTAGGTCCATTGCTTTGCCGCCGCCAGCGCTGCCTCGCCAAACGCGGGCACCGAGGCCTTGAGCACGCGGGCCGACGTGATTGCGCCAGAGGCGTCCACGACCACGCGGATGACGGCGTTCGCCTTCTCCACGGAGGTATCGGCAAATGTCGCCGGCACCCAGGTTTTCACCAGCGGGATCGATTCGGCCAGCGGGGCCGCCGGAGCAGCCGCCGCAGGGGCCGGGGCGTCGGCGGCGAGCAGCCGCGACGCGAACAGTAAAGCAGAACAGCACAACAGACGTGGTAGCGCGTGCATGGAGAGGAGACGTGCAAGCTGCCTGCACCAATCCGGCGCGTCACGCCGAATTCCCTCCTGTACGCAAAACGGGTTTGCCGGCGTCCAGCGTGCGGGAAGCAGGTGGCGCGAACGGTTTCCGTCACGCGACGCAGCGCGCGCATTTTGCGCTTTGCGGCGCCGCAATTTTGCGCGCAGAAACGCCGGCTCTTTTCATGCCGATACAGCCGACCGAACTTTCACTCGAATCCATCAACATCCAAGGGGGCACGCAGGCCCGGGTTCGTACCAACGACGACGCCATCGAGAGCTACGCCGACGAAATGAGCCAGGGGACGGTGTTCCCGCCGATCACCGTGTACTTTGACGGCGCCACCCACTGGCTGGCCGACGGATTTCACCGTTATCTCGCCGCCAAGCGCATCGGCCGCGATACGATCCTCGCCGAGGTAAACGCGGGGGGCCGCACCGACGCGCTGCGGCACGCATTGGGCGCGAACGCCACGAACGGCGTCTATCGCACCAACGACGACAAGCGGAACGCCGTGGAAATCGCCCTCGAGGAGTGGCCCGACCTGGCCAATCCCGTGCTCGCCGAGATCTGCCGCGTCTCGCCGGAACTCGTCCGCCGCCGGCGCACCGAACTCACCCAGTCGGGCAGGTTGCAGCGCGCGGAGCGCGTCACTGGCCGCGACGGCAAGGAATACCCGGCGCAGATCGAGCGTCAGCCGCGCGGCAAGACGGAGGAATCCTCGCGTGATCGCGATGGCGGTGGTGGCGGCGGCGGTTTCAGCAAGGGCAAGGGCGATGGTGGCGCGCTCGGCGGCACGTCCATCGAGCTCGAGCAGGAAGCCCGCGCGATGATCCGCAAAGGCGAGATCAACCCCTTTGAACTGCGCGGCATGGCCACGGCCAACGCCCTCGATTACGCCGACGCGGTGATCACGTTGCTGCAGACGATGAAGCCCGACGATCCCCGTCGGAAGGAAGGTCTGTCGAAGATCCGCAACTGGATCGACAAGGCCCTCGCCGGCTGAGCCCCGCGCGAGCGACCGGCCCCCCCGGCGGGGCATCGCTCGCCAGCGGGTTCTCGTTCTCGTTCTCGTTCTCGTTCTCATGAGGTCGCACCACCCGGCCGAGCGCGCGCCGGCACCTGGTCGGCGAGAACGTGCATGATTTCGAGGTGAGAACGGTTTCAGCCGGCGGCGATCGCGGCGAGATTGCCGCCGATCGCCCCGCCCTCTCCGCCGCCGCTGCCCCGCGGTAAATTTCAGCGTGGCGGCGGCCCGGCATTTGCGGCAAGGTCGCCGGCCGTTCCCCCTAACCCTGCCGCCACGCCGTCCCTCCCATGAAGCCGCTTTCCCTCCTGGCTGCATTCCTCCTGCTCCGCGCCGTGTCCACCGCCGAAGTCGCCCCGTTTGCGATGCCGCCCACGCGCCCGACGCCGAACGTTGCGACGCCGGCCCCCGGCGCGGTCTCGCCTGAAGCGGTTGCGGACAATCCGGAGCTCGCGCGACTTTTCCGCGAAGATCAGGACGACCGGCAGGCGGGGCAGGTCATTGATTGGTCAAAGGTGATCCCGCGGGATGCCGCGCGCGTGAAGCGAGCGAAAGAACTCTACAACCGCGGCCTGCTCCGCACCGGCGGCGACTACTTCCATGCTGCGATGGTCCTCCAGCGCGCCGACGCCGCGGACGACTTTCTCCTCGCGCACGAGCTGTGCATCGTCGCCCTGCTGAAGGGCGAAAAGCGCGCGCGCTGGCTCGCCGCCGCGAGCGAGGACCGCTTCCTCCTCAAGATCGGCCGCCCCCAGCGCTTCGGCACGCAATACCGCGGTCGCGGTGACGCCGCCGCCGAACCGGCCACCGGGCCCGCTGCCGTCAGCGACGCCCTCCGGCGCGAGTTCAACGTCACGCCGGCACCGGCAGGAAAGTAGGTCAGGTCGCCGGGCGTGACCGGCTACTCTCTTTCTCGCGCCGGGCGTCAGCGGCGCCCGGCCGGGGTTTGAGAGTACGAGAACGAGAAAGAGAACGAGAACGACTCAAGGCTGCCCCCTCACTCCGGCCGTGTATCCGTCGTCCCACTCTCACTCTCACTTTCACTCTCACTTTTCTTGGCCTTCATCCGGGCCCACACCTCCGCCTGCAGCAGGAGGCATTCGTTTTCGATCTCGCGGCGATCCTGCTCGGTGAGGTTCGCCAGCACCGCCGGTGAAAAGGCGGGCAGTTGCTTCGGCTCGTCGTAGATCCACCACTGATTCTTCAGGCTCACGGCAATGACCACATGTCCCGTGGTCGCGGCCTCCACCCGGCGGCGTTCAAACTCGGCGCGGTCTTCGCCAGTCAGGCTTGCGCCGTCGGGGTCGAGCCGCACCGGCCACGCCCCGTATTGCAGCTGGGCGACGGCGCGGCGACGCTCGATCATTCCGCCAATCTCCTCGCGGGCGCGTTCGCGCGATACTGGCGTCGCTGCCGTCCCCAGGTCGCGCTCCGGTGGCCGCGCGTACTGCAGCGTCTTCGGTAGCTGCGGCTCCAGCCGGAGCAGCTGCCGCTCGGTCTCGGCAATCTGCGCGTCAAATTCCTGTAGTTGACGCTCCTGCCGCGCCCGCACGCTGGCCAGATGAGCGGCCCCGGCCGCGTCGCCCTCCTTCGTCACGAGCCACGCGTTGCCATCGATCGTCTTCTTCAGCTCGTCCCGCAGCGGCACGAGCCGGTGGCGTTTGGCGCCATACCCAATTGCCAGTACTTCCGCGAACGAGCGGCCATTGATCTTCTGCCGCACCACCGCGTCGATGGCCTCCGAACCGGTCGCCTCCCGATCGACCATCACGCCCAGCCGGATCTCCTGCAGCATCGCGTCGAACTCCCGCCACTCATCCGCCGTGTGCCGGCCGGAGTTGACCCGGCGCCACTCGGCCAGGCCCCGGCTGGTCTGGGCTTGGACCGGCGGCGGGGGCGCGGCTGCGCGTTTGCAGGCGGTTGGCGCGAGCACCACCAGACCCGCGATCAAGACTGTGGATACACGTGATCGCACCCCCGAAGCGTAGCGGCCGTCTCATGTCGCGCAACCCCGCATCCGAAGCCGGTTCCACGTCAAATCGGCATTGCCGCCGGCCTCATGACTCCCTTTGTTGACCCAACCCCAAACTCCGCCGGCTCCAGCTCCGTCGCTCATGAATCCTGGTATTTACCACGTCAAATTCACCTCCTCCCGTCACACGTACGGCGAAGGCCTCGCGGTCTTCCGGAACGGCACGATCAATGGCGGTGACCTTGGGTACTACTATCTCGGCCGCTTCGAAGTGACGCCGGCCGGCGTCACGGCGCAGCTCAAGATTCGAAAGTGGAATCCCCCGATCGATTCCGTGTTCGGGAACCTCGCCGAGTTTGATCTCGAATTGAAGGGCACCATGGCCGCGGACCACACCACCTTCTCCGTCACCGGCAGCACGCCGCAGCGCCCGGGCGCCTCGATCACCGTCACCGGCCAGCGGCTCTCCGACACGCTGGACTAGCCGAGTCGTGCCGTCGGCCGGTCGCGCCGGCGCTCACGTTTCACCGCCGCGCATCTGCTGCGTGGCCGCCGCCGCGAGCGCGGCTCGATTCACCTTCCCCTGCGCGTTGCGCGGCCAATCCGCGAGCGCGACGAAGTCCTTCGGGCGCTGGTACGGCGCCAGTTCCTGGGCCGCCCGCGCGAGGTCCGGTGCGGCGTCCGCCGCCGGGTAGCACGCGACCACCCGCTCACCCCACTCCGGGTCCGGCAACCCAATCACCGCCACGTCGGAGAACTGCCCGCTCGCCCGCAGCGCCGCCTCGACGATCGAGGGCTGCACTTTCTTGCCGCCGGTGATGATCACCGCGTCGCTGCGGCCCAGCAGGTGGAGGCGCCCCTGCTCGTCCAACCGCCCGAGATCCTGGGTGACGAACTCCGCTTCACGCCGCCAGGAGGGAAAATAGCCGTGAAAGAGCGACTCGCCGCCGAGCACCACGTGGCCGTCCCCATCGATGCGCACGGAGGCATGCGGCATCACCGTGCCGACGCTGCGGTCGCCCGCGAGAAACTCCTTGGGCCGCTGCGCCACCACCATCGCGGCCGTTTCGGTCATCCCATAACTCTGCGCCATGGGCACCCCGGCCCGCGCCGCCGCGTCCGCGAGCGCCGGCCACACCGGTCCGCCGCCGAGCAGCACGAGGTTGAAGCGCCGAAGCCAGGCCGTCGCTGACTCCGAAAGCAGGAGGCGCTGCAGCTGCGTGGGCACGAGCGAGATCACCCACGGACCCGCCGCGACCGGCCGGGGAAACTCACCGGCCTCGAGCGCCTTCCATTCCCAGGGCAGATATTCGCCGTCGGTCATGCCGCAGCGCACCCGCGCCATCAGCCCGCTCACGTGCCACGGGGGCAGCACGCCAACGGTGTTCACCTGCTCGAGGTCGAAGTGATCGCAGAAACCGCGCACGGCCGCGCCGAGCGTCTGCTCGTCGTGGCGCGCCAGCTTCATCCCGCCGCCTGACCCGCCGGTGCGCACGCAGAGCCAGCCTTCGTCCTCGCGGGCCGTCCTCGCCTCCGCCTCAGCCATCAACGCCTCGGCCGCGGTCCGCTCCGCCGGGCTCCAGGTGGGATCGCGCAGGAACACGAAGCTGCCGTGCCGTTCGGCACAGCCCGTGGCGCGCAGCAATGCGTTCAGCGCAGCACGTTCCATGACGCCTCCGGATCAAGCCGCGCCACGTCCTGCTCCCGGATAAACGGAGCCGCGACCGGCCCGTCGAAGCGCGCGTCCGCAAAGAGCGGCCACACGCCGAACCCGAGCGCCTTCCGCTCGCCGCTCCACGCGAACGCCACGCGCAGCGCGCCGCGCGCGCCCACCGCCGTTTCGAGCGCGGACGAAAACACGACCGTCGCGCCCGCCGCGCGCAATCGCGCGAGCGCCGGCTCCACTTCGCCGAGCAGCGTTGGCTTCACCACAAACCAGCCCGGCCAGCCGAGCGCGAGCCAACGCTCGACGTCGCCCGCGCCCACGACCGACTCATCCAGCGCGATCGGCGTGGGGAAGTCATGCGCCAGGCCGAGCAGCAGATCGTCGCCGCGGCGTAACGCCGCCTCGCCCGCCGACGCCGGCACATGATGCGGCTGTTCGACAAACTCGATCGGCCGCTCCGCGCAGCGCTCGAGCCACCGCTCGGCCAGCCGTCGCTCCCACGCGCCATTCGCGTCGAGCCGCAGCTTCGCGCCCGCCGGCAACGCGGCACAGAGTTCATCGAGCACGCCGAGTTCCTCGCCCGCATCGCCGACGCCGACCTTCCATTTGAAGACGCGAAAGCCGCCTTCGATCCGCGCGCGCAGCGCGTCCACTGCGGGGCGCCCGGCCGGCAGCAGCGCCGCAACACTCCGATAGGCGTTCTCACCCGCTGCGTTCGCCGCCGGCGTCGCCGCGCCCGAGGTCGCGAGCTCCGCCCGCGCCATGGCCAGCGCCGCCCGCGTGCAGCCCAGCGCCACCGGCACCGCCTCCAGCTGCGCCAGCGTCGGCCACTCGCCGAGCGCGCGCAGCGTCTCCTCCGCCACCTCCATCGTCTCCGTGCCGAATGCCGGGATCGGCGCCACTTCCCCCCACCCCACCCGGCCGTCCTCGGCTGTCAGCCGCAGCACGAGGCCGGCGCGTTCCGTCCACACCGCATGCGCCGTGCGCACGCGCACGCGGAGCGGCAGCCGGTAGCGGCGATACTCGAGGTGAATCGGCATCACGTTGATCAGCACGCGTCCCGCGAGCCGCAGCAAGTTCCAAAAAGTTTCCCGTTGCAGTTGGCCGCCCCCCACGTACTTCGTTCATGGCAACCTATGATCAAGGTTGCATCGACTCCCTCCACCAGTCCGGCCGCCACCGACGCGGATTTTTATCTGCCGGCCGACGAGTTCTTCCCCGCCAACCGCCCGATGGCGTTGACGTTCGATGACGTCTCCCTGGCGACGTTGTACTCGGAGATCCTGCCGAAGGATGCGGACACCGCCACCTCGCTGAGCGCGGCGGTGCGGCTGCAGATTCCGATCATCTCCGCGGACATGGACACCGTGACCGAGTCGCGCATGGCCATCGCGATGGCCCTGAATGGCGGCCTCGGCCTGATCCATTACAACATGGCGCCCAAGGACCAGGTAAAGGAGGTCGCCCGCGTGAAACGCCACATCCACGGGCTGATCCAGGACCCGATCACCGCGCAGCCGGACCAGCTCATCGGGGCGGTGCTCGACAAGATCGAGAGCAAGCGCTTCGCGTTCTCGACCTTCCCGGTCGTCGATGCCAACGGCCTCCTCGTGGGCCTGCTCTCGGGCAATGTCGTCAAGGAGCGCTACAAGACCAAGAAGGTCGCCGAGATCATGACGCCCCGCGCGCACCTGATCACTGCCGACGCCGAGGCGGTCGCGCAGGATCCAATCAAGGTCGCGGACGCCTTCTTCAATGAACACGTCGGCATCAACAAGATGCTCGTGGTCGACGCAACGGGCCGGCTGCGCGGGCTGATCACCGCCTCCGACGTCGAACGCATCACCTCCGAATCCAAGTCCCGCCGGAAGCCCTCGCGCGACGCGCAATTCCGCCTGCTGGTCGGCGCGGCGCTCTCGCCTGTCCGCAAACCCGATGGCTCGCTTGATCGCGACAAGATCATTGAGCACGTCGGTCATCTGGTCGCCGAGCACGTCGACTGCGTCGCGGTCTCGACCGCCCACGGCCACTCGAAAGGGGTCGGCGAAGTTGTCCGTGTGGTCCGTGAGGCCTTCAAGGACCTCACGATCATCGCCGGCAATGTCACCACCGCGTCCGGCGTCGCGTACCTTGCCGAAGCCGGCGCGAACGCGATCAAGATTGGCCAGGGACCGGGCTCGATCTGCACCACCCGCATCGTGGCAGGCGTAGGTATCCCTCAGCTCACGGCGCTGTACGTCGCCAGCCGCGCGGCCCAGGCCGCCGGCGTGAAGATCATTGCCGACGGCGGCATCACCAAGTCGGGCGACATCGTGAAGGCGCTGACGCTCGCCGATGCCGTGATGTGTGGCGGCCTGCTCGCCGGTTGCCGCGAGGCCCCGGGCGAGATCCTCGAGATCAACGGCAAGGTCTATAAGCAGTACCGCGGCATGGGCACGCTGGCGGCGATGAAGGCCGGCAGCGCCGCCCGTTACGGCCACGACAAGAACGACACCACGCGCAAGATCGCAGCCGAAGGCATTGAGGCGCTCAAGGAAGTCAGCGGCTCGATCGACGACGTCCTGGCCAACCTCATCGGCGGCATCCAGAGCGGCATGGGCTACCTCGGCGCCGCCACGCTGCCCGACCTGCGGGAAAAGGCGCGCTACACGCGCGTCAGCCCCGCCGGCCAGAAGGAGGCCGCGCCGCACGACGTGATCGAGGTTTCCACGCGCGCCAACGCGTAAGTCACCGGGAGCCGACGGCCGGTGCTCTTGCCGGTCGTTGGCGCCGCCCCGCCCGGGTCCGGCCGGGGCCTTGACGACTTTGATAGCGTTCACGTTGGACAGCGGGAAAGCCGACTGATGCCCTCGCTGTCCGCCTGATGCACGAATCGACCACCCTTACCACCATAGCCGCGCTGGGTTTCACCGTGGCGTTCTTCCACGCCGCGATCCCGACGCACTGGCTGCCGTTCGTGCTGGTGGGGCGCGCACGGCGGTGGGGCCGAGGCAAGACGATCCTGGTGACCGTGGCGGCGGGCCTGGGCCACGTGGCGCTGACGAGCCTCATCGGTCTCGGGATCGCGTGGCTCGGTTTCGAACTCAGCGCGACGCTCGGCGAAGTGTTTCACTACATCGCGGCCGGCGTGCTCGCCGTGATGGGCGGATTCTATCTGTGGCGGCAATGGCGCGGCATGGGCATCTGCCATCATCATCCGCCGGGAAGCCAGCACCGCCCCGACCCGCACTGCGGCGAGGAACATGACGACCACACGCACTGGGATGAGGAGCTGAAGGACAGCCACCTGGTTTCGCAACGCGCGGGCGACACCGCGGCGGTGGGCGGATTGTTCCTGATGCTGACGGTTTCCCCCTGCGAGGCGTTCCTCCCGGTCTACCTCTCGGGCGTCCAGTTCGGGTGGCGCGGCTTCGTGGTGCTGAGCGTCATTCTCGCGCTGGCGGCGCTCGCCGGCATGACGCTGTTCACCTGGCTGGCGCTGTTCGGCTTCGACCGCATTCGCATCCAGCGCTTCGAGCGCCACGAAGCCGGCCTGCTCGGCATCCTCTTCCTCGCGCTCGCCGTCCTGGTCGTCGCCTTGGAGTGAGGCGCCCCCCGCTCTCTTGCTCATTCTCTTCCTCTTGCTCTTGCTCTCCTCCGTTCCGCCGCGGCTGCTCTCCGTCTGCGCGAAGCGGTCGGAGGTAGTGCCTCAGTACGCGCGCCAGCAAGAGAAAGAGTAGGAGTAAGAGTAAGGCGTCGGAGCAAGATGCCCGACTGACTCACGGATTGGTGAGAACGAGAAAGAGAACGAGAGGGATATTCAGTGCAGCGACTTGCCTTCCACTTTCACTCTCACTCTCACTTTCACTCCCACCGATGACTGGCCAACCCACACCCCACGATGTGCGCGGCTACCTGCTCGCGCTCCAGGACTCGATTTGCGCGGCCCTCGAGGCCGAGGACGGCGACGGCCGTTTTGCGACGGACGACTGGACGCGCGACGCAAGCGCCGCCGGAGCGCTCGGCGGCGGCGGGCGCACGAGGATTCTCACCGAGGGGGGCGTGTTCGAGAAGGCGGGCATCGGCTTCTCCCATGTGCGCGGCGCGGCGTTGCCGCCCTCGGCCACAGGGCACCGGCCGGAACTCGCCGGCCAACCCTGGGAGGCGATGGGCGTTTCGTTGGTGATCCACCCCCGCAACCCGTATGTGCCCACGAGCCACGCCAACGTGCGCTTCTTCTGCGCGGGCGCACCGGGCGAGGAGGCCACGTGGTGGTTCGGCGGCGGATTCGACCTGACGCCGTACTACGGCTTCGAGGAGGACTGCGTCCACTGGCACCGCACGGCGCAGGCGGCGGTCGCGCCGTTCGGCGACACGCTCTACCCGCGCTTCAAGGCGTGGTGCGACCGGTACTTCTTTCTCAAGCATCGCCAGGAGCCGCGGGGGATCGGCGGGCTCTTCTTCGACGACTTCAACGAGCTCGGCTTCGCCCAGTCCTTCGCGCTCCTCCGCGCGGTGGGCGACGCCTACGTGCGCGCGTACCAGCCGATCGTCGCACGCCGCAAGGGCCTCGCCTTTGGCGACCGCGAACGCCGATTCCAGCTGTACCGGCGCGGACGCTACGTGGAATTCAACCTGGTCTGGGACCGTGGCACGCTCTTCGGCCTGCAGAGCGGCGGCCGGGCGGAGTCGATCCTCATGTCACTTCCCCCACTCGTGCGCTGGGACTACGACTGGCATCCCGAGGCAGGTTCGCCCGAGACCCGGCTGTACGACGTCTTCCTCAAGCCTCGCGACTGGGCCGCGGGCTGAGACTCGCCCGGCTCGGGCCTCGAGCCGACTTCGAGGTTCGAAAGTCGCAGGTTGGAATGTTGCATGTTCGGTTTGCATGGGCGGAGTGGCGGAGTCGTGACGTGACAGGGGTAACATGGCGTTCGCCGACTCTGACCGACTTGTCCTCGCCTTGGTGGCGCGGGCGCCCGATCGCGCCTTGCGCTGCGCGGGAGGATGCATGAACTCGCTGCGTCTCGCCTGCGCCCGCCGCCGGTGGGACGTCACCGCTCCCACCCACCATGAATTCCCGTGATCGTTTCCTTGCCGCCTGCGCCTGCCAGCCGCTCGATCGCCCGCCGATCTGGGTGATGCGCCAGGCCGGCCGCTATCTGCCGGAGTACCGGCAGTTGAAGGCGAAGTCGTCGTTCCTGGAAATGGTCCGCACGCCGGCGCTCGCGACGGAAGTCACGCTGCAGCCGCTCCGCCGGTTCGCCCTCGATGCGGCGATCCTGTTCTCGGACATTCTCGTGATCCCCGAAGCGCTCGGGCAGCCCTATCGGTTTCGCGACGAAGGCGGCATCGCGATGGACTACCGCCTGGAGACGCGGGCCCAGATCGACGCGCTGGCGCCCGCGGACGCGGTGCCGGGACGGCTCCGCTACGTCGCCGACGCGCTCACGCTCATCAAGAAGGAACTGGCGGGCTCGCGCGCACTGCTCGGATTCGGCGGTTCGCCGTGGACGCTCGCGACCTACATGGTCGAAGGCGGGAGCTCCGACGAGTTCGAGCGGATCAAACTCCTTTTCTACACCGACCGCGGCACGTTCGACGCCCTGCTCGAGCGCATCACGAGCGCGCTGATTGCCTACTTCAAGATGCAGATCGAGGCCGGGGCCGACGCCATCCAGATCTTCGACTCGTGGGGCGGGATCATCGCCGGTGCGGATTACGAGGCTGCCTCGCTCCGCTGGATCCGCCACATCGTCAGCGCGCTGCCGAAGGACTTCCCGGTGATCCTCTACGCGAAAGGTACGGCCCCGCAGATCAGCGACCAGGCGTTCACCGGCATCCGCGTGCTGAGCGTCGACTGGACCAACGACCTCGCGATGGTGCGCCGCGTGCTCCCCGCCAATGTCGCCCTCCAGGGCAATCTCGATCCTGTGCTGCTCAACACCACACCGGAAATCGTGCGGCACGAGGCCGGCCGGCTGCTCGAATCGATGGATGGGACCGTCGGGCACATCTTCAATCTCGGCCACGGCATCATGCCGCAGGCCAAGATCGAATGCATGCAGGCGCTGCTCGACACCGTGACCGGCTGGAAACCCCGCGCGGCCTGAGCAGACCCGGGACGGCAGGATCTCTTGGGCCAGCGCGACCGGGCGTGCCCGCGCTGGCGGACGCCACGCTTTCCACCCGCGCAATCCCCGAGCAAGGCGTCGCAAGGGTTGCGCAGCCGGGAGCGATCGGCCACGGTACCCTCTCCCATCGTGAGCGCCTCCCCCTCTTCCACGTCCCCGGCCGCCAAGTCTGTCGCCATCCTCGGCGCCGGCATTACCGGGCTTGCTGCGGCGCACCGGCTGGCGACGCGCGGCTACCGCATCCGGGTGTTTGAAGCGTCGGACCACGTCGGCGGCTCGATCCGCACCGAGCGCTCCGACGGCTGGCTCGTTGAAGGCGGCCCCAACACGCTGCTGGGCGGCGATCCCGCGCTGAACGAACTCATCGCCGAGGCCGGTCTCGCGGACGAGCGGGTGGAAGCCAACGCCACGGCGCGCAACCGGTTCATCGTGCGCGGCGGTCGTCCCCTCGCCGCCCCGCTGTCCCCCCCGGCCGCCATCACCACGCCCCTCCTTTCGTTCGCGGGCAAGATGCGGATCTTCGGCGACCTGTTCGCGCGGCGCCGCGTGCGCACGTCCGACATCAGCCTCGAGGAGTTTATCGCCGCCCATTTTGGCCAGGAGCTCGTCGACTACGCGCTCAACCCCTTCGTGAGTGGCGTGTACGCGGGCACGCCGAAGAAACTCTCCGCCCGCCACTCGTTCCCGCAGCTCTGGGAACTCGAGCAGCAGCACGGCTCGATCATCCGCGGCCAGATGGCGGCGGCAAAGGCGCGCAAGGCTAGCGGCCAGCCCCGCCCGAAGCGCGGAATCTTTTCGTTCCGGCAGGGCCTCGCCGCGCTGCCCCAAGCGCTCGCCGCCAGCCTGCCGGTCGGCACCCTCACGCTGAACGCGCGCGTCGAAGCCCTCGTGCCCGGCCCGGCCTGGAGCGTCGTGTGGCGCGGCACCGAGCCTGGCGCCCCGACGCAAACCGACACCTTCGACCTCGTCCTCTCCGCCCTGCCGGCCGCCGGCCTCGCGCAGCTCCGGTTCGGTACGCTCGGCGAACGCCCGCTGGCGTCGCTCGACGCGATCGATCATCCGCCCGTCTCCTCGTTGTTCCTCGGCTACCGCCGCGATCAGGTCACGCACGCGCTCGACGGCTTCGGCGTGCTGGTGCCGGAGATCGAGCACCGTTCCGTGCTCGGCATTCTCTTCTCCTCGAGCTTGTTCCCGGGCCGCGCGCCGGACGGACACGTGGCGCTCACCGTCATGGCCGGCGGCATGCGCCAGCCCGAGATCGCCCGGCTGCCGGAGGAGAAGCTGCTCGCCACCGTCGACCGCGATCTGCGGGAACTGCTTGGCGTCAAAGGCGAGCCGGTGTTCCGGCGGCACAACTTCTGGCCACGGGCGATCCCGCAATATAATCTCGGATACGAGCGCCACCTGGAAACCATGGCTGCCGCCGAGCGCAATCATCCGGGCTTTTTCATCGGCGGCCAGGTACGCGACGGCATCGCCGTTCCCGCCTGCATCGCCGCCGGCGAGAAGCTCGCCCAGCGCGTCCTCCGGGCCTGATCCCGGCCCCGCCCGACACCGTTTGGCTCGCGCGTCTTTTGGGCCCACGATCGCCCCTCCGGACGACCGACGCCGGCCCCCGCTTCGGACGCAAAATCGGCCCCGGTTCCGGGCTGCGGCGGGTCGTTGCAGGAGCGTGGGTTGTGCAATCCAAACCCAGGGAAAATTCCGCCTGCCTCTCCCCTTGACTCTCCTCGGTGCGGACCTAGCCTCGCGCACTTTTCGTTGGCATGGCCCAAGACCTGAAAGACACGCTGCAGCTGCCAAGAACTGACTTCCCCATGCGCGCCGGGCTGGCCCAACGCGAGCCGGGGCGAGTCGCTCATTGGGAGAAAACCGGACTCTATAACGCAATCCAGCGGAAGAACTCCGCCGGCCCCGTCTTCGTGCTTCACGACGGACCGCCGTTCACCAATGGCGACGTCCACATTGGCACCGCGCTGAACAAGGTGCTGAAGGACACGGTGATGCGGTACAAGTCGATGCGCGGCTTCCGCACGCCCTACGTCCCCGGTTGGGACTGCCATGGCCTGCCGATCGAGCAGAAGGTTTCCCGCGAGATCCAGGAAAAGAAGCTCCAGCTCACCACGGCCGAGATGCGCGCGCGTTGCGACGCCTTCTCCGAAGGCTGGATTGCCAAGCAGACCGGCCAGTTCAAGCGGTTGGGCGTGCTCGGCGAGTGGGACGCGTCTTACAAGACCAAGGCGCCCGCCTACGAGGCCGACATCATCCGCACGTTCGCCGCCTTCATCGAGCGCGGGTTGGTCTACCGGAGCAAGAAGCCGGTGTACTGGAGCATCCCGTTCGAGACCGCGCTCGCCGAGGCGGAGATCGAGTACAAGGACCACGTTTCCCCGTCCATCTGGGTCCGGTTCGCGGTGCCCGCCGCCGAGGCCACCAAGTTCGGCCTGCCCGCCGACAAGCCACTGGCCGTCGTGATCTGGACGACCACGCCCTGGACGATTCCCGCCAATCTCGCGATCGCGGTGCATCCGGATGTTGAGTACGTCGTCGCCGACCTCGGCGGCGAACGCCTCCTCGTCGCCGAGCCGCTGCTCGGTTCCGTGCTTCAGGCGGCCAAGTTCGCCGGCACCCCCGCAATCGTGCATCGCGCCCGCGGCGCCACCCTCGAGCACCTCGCCCCGCGCCACCCCTTCATCGACCGCGCGTCGCCGGTCGTCCTGGCCGATTACGTCACGACCGACAGCGGCACCGGCTGCGTGCACACCGCGCCCGGCCACGGTGCGGAAGACTATCTCACCGGCCTCAAGTACAAGCTGGAGGTCTACTGCCCCGTCGGTGACGACGGCCGGTACGTGGACGACGGCCGCGTGCCCGCCGACCTCGTCGGTCTCAGCACGCTGGAGAGCGTCGAGGACCTCGCCGCCAAGCGCACCTCGCCCGCCAACATCGCGGTGCTGAAGAAGCTCGCGGCCGCCGGCGCGCTGCTCGCCAAGGAGCGGTTCCCGCACAGCTACCCGCATTGCTGGCGCTCGAAGACCCCGATCATTTTCCGCGCCGTCGACCAGTGGTTCGTCTCGCTGGACAAGGATCGCATCCGCACCAAGGCCCTCGCCGAGGTCGAGCAGATCGCGGCCAATCACGGCTGGATTCCCGCCTGGGGCGAAGCCCGCATCCGCGGCGCCGTTGAGTCGCGTCCCGACTGGTGCATCAGCCGTCAGCGCTCCTGGGGCGTGCCGATCCCGGCGTTCTACGACGCCCGGAAGCAGGCTTACCTCGATGCCGGGGTCGCCCGCGCCGTGGCCGACAAGATCGCCACCGCCGGCACCAACCTCTGGTACAATTCCACCGCCGCCCAGCTTCTCGAGGGCGTGACGCTTCCGGCCGGCTGGCCCGCCGCCAGCGAGCTCACCTGCGGGCGCGACACGCTCGACGTGTGGATCGACTCCGGCTCGTCCCACGCCGCGGTGCTGCGCCGCGCGCACGGCGGCACGCACTGGCCCGCCGACCTCTACCTGGAGGGTTCCGACCAGCATCGCGGGTGGTTCCAATCCTCGCTCTGGACGAGCGTCATTGCCTTCAACTCCGCTCCGTACAAGGCGGTGCTCACCCACGGCTTCATCGTCGGCAAGGACGGCAAGAAGATCTCCAAGTCCGGCCAGTACGAGAAGCCGCCGACCTCCGACAACTACGTCAACCAGTACGGCGCCGACGTGATCCGGCTCTGGATTGCCTCGCAGGATTTTCGCGAGGACATCCGCGTGTCGGATCTCGACAAGGATCTGAAGAATCCGAGCAGCATCCTGAACGTGGTCGCCGAGAGCTACCGGCTTTTCCGCAACACGTTCCGGTACCAGCTCTCGACCCTGTTCGATTTCGACCCGGCGCAGGACCTCGTGCCCGTCGCACAAATGGACACGCTGGACCGTTGGGCGCTGCACCAGACCGCGCAGTTGATCCGCGAGTGCACCGCGGCCTACGAAGCCTACGAGTTCCACCGCGTCTACCAGCTCTGCAACCAGTTCTGCTCGGTGACGCTGTCGGCGACCTACCACGACGTCCTGAAGGACCGGTTGTACACGCTGGGCACGCGCGCCCCGCTCCGGCGGTCTTCGCAGACCGCGATCTACCATATCTTCCGTTCGCTCGCGCGGCTGCTCGCGCCGGTGCTCACCTTCACCTGCGACGAGGCCTGGAGCTACGCGACCGCCAAGGTCGAGTACACCAACGACTCCATCCACCTGCAGTCCTGGCCGGAGGCGCCGGCGGAGTGGACCGATGCGGCGCTCGAGGCCGAGATGGCCGCCCTGCTCCGCATCCGCACGCAGGTGAACGAGGCGATCGAGCCCCAGCGCGCCGCTGGCAAGCTGGGCAAGTCCCTCGACGCCGCGGTGGAGATCACGCCCCCCGCCGGCGATCCCACCACCGCCGCCCTCGAGCGCCATCGCGCATTTCTCCCCGAACTTTTCATCGTGTCGCATGTCGGGCTGGGTTCGGCTTCGGGAGCCCAGTTCAACGTTTCGGTTCGTCCATGCGCCGAGCATGGCTTCGTTCGCTGCCCACGCTGCTGGCGCTGGGTGCCAACGGTCGAAACCACGCCCCACGGGGCGATCTGCCCACGTTGCGCCGAAGCGCTTAAGTCGTAGATTGCACCGTCCCAAAACTCCCCATGGCCACCAAAACCAAGGCTCACGCCAAGAAACCCGTCCCGAAACCCGCCCCTCACAAACCCAGCCATAAACCGGCGAAGGTTGAGGTGAAGCATCCGGTTCCGGCGGCCCAACCCGCAACCCGTTCCCAGACCATGGAAAAACCTTCAAAGAAATCCGCCCTGCGCGACAGCATCCTCAAGCGGAAAACCGCTTCGAAGCCGATCGCCTTCAGCCTCGACGAAGCCCGCGCCATCGCCCAGACGGTCTCCACCAAGACCGAATCGCCCTTCCCCAAAACCGCCAAGAACGCGCCGGCCAAACCGGCGGCGAATCTCGAAAAGGCGGCCAAGCCGCAGCACATCAAGGCCGCGTCGCTCGCCGATATCCTCGGCTTCAATCCCAAGAAGGGAAAGCCCACCGAGACGCTCGACGAGAAGGACGTGCCCGAGAAGTTCCGCCGGTACTACCGCCTCCTCCTCGACCTGCGCTCCAGCCTCACCGAGGGCATCGAACGCCACTCGGAGGAAACCCTGAAGCGCTCCTCCAAGGACGACGCGGGTGACCTTTCCGCCTACGGCCAGCACATGGCCGACGCCGGCACCGACACCTTCGACCGCGACTTCGCCCTCAGCATGGTCGCCAGCGAGCAGGAGGCCCTCTCCGAGATCGATGCGGCCATCAAGCGCATCCGCGAAGGCACCTACGGGATCTGCGAAATCACCGCCAAGCCCATCTCCAAGGAACGCCTCCTGGCCGTGCCTTTCACCCGCTACTCCGCCGAGGCCCAGAAGGAGATCGAGCGCAACCGTCACCGCACCCGCACCCAGCCCGGTCTGTTTGCCGAAATGGGCGAGGAAGGCGGCAAGATGGCGGACGACGAGGGCGGCGAGGACTGATCCGGTTCCAGCCATGCTCCACGGCTGACGGCCGCGCATGTCCGACACACCTCCCAGCCCACCGCCGGTCACGGCGGCCACCCCGCCGGTTGCGCCCGCGCGCCGGCCCCTGCCGCAACGGCTGCTGCGCTACCGGCAGCTTTGGCTGCTCGCGCTCACGGTATACGCGCTCGACCAGCTCACGAAGCTCTGGATCGTCGCCCGGCTCCCGTTCCCCACCTACGGCGAGGCCTCCGGCGCAATCCCGGTGATCCCCGGCTTCTTCAACCTCGTCCACGTCGGCAACACCGGCGCGGCTTGGAGCATGTTCTCCGGCCGCAGCGTGATGCTGGCGACCCTCGCGGTCGGGACCCTCGCCGCAATCTTCCTCTGGCGCCGCGCGCTCGGACTCCACCAGCGCGCCGCGCAGATCGCCTTCGGCCTCCTCTGCGGCGGCATCGCCGGCAACCTCACCGACCGGCTGGTCTATCGCCACGTGATCGATTTCATCGATCTGCACTTCGGCGACTACGTTTACCCGACGTTCAACGTCGCGGACTCCGGCATTTGCATCGGCGTGATCGTTTACCTGTGGATCTCGCTGCGTACCCCGCAGCCCGCCGCACCGACCCCGCCGACGCCGTAGGGCGCCGCGCTCGCCTCCCGCGGCCAGCTGCACTCCGCGCGCCGGACCGGCGGACCTCCTCGCCTACTCCACGTTGGCCATCTGCTCGCGGATCCGCTCGAGCTCGTTCTTCAGCTCAATGACGGACCGCGCGATCGTCAGATCGTTGGCCTTGCTGCCGATCGTGTTCACCTCCCGGCCAATCTCCTGCAGGAGAAACTCGGCCTTGCGGCCGATCTCGCCATCGGACTTCAGCAGCGCCGTGAACTGTTCAAAATGGCTCCGCAGGCGCGTGATCTCCTCGCTGACGTCACAGCGGTCGGCGAACAGCGCGATCTCCCGCAGCACGCGCTCGTCATTCAGGTCGAGCTCCAGCCCGGCCTCGCGCAGCCGCTTCATCAGCTGTTCGCGGTAGTGCGAGGGCACCTGGGGCGCCCGCGCGGCGATCGCCTCGACATATCGGTGCAGCGTCTGCGCCCGCTTGATGAAATCGACGAACAGCGACTCGCCCTCCTTCGCGCGCATCGCGGCAAACGCCCGTAGCGCGGCCGTGACCGTGGCACTCACCACAGCCTGCGCCCGCTCCGCCGGAGGCAACAGGTCCTCGCGCTTTTGCGCATTGGCTACCTCCCAGAGGAGCTCCGCAGTCGGCTCGAATTTCACGCCTGACTGCGCTGCAAAACGTTCCAGCCGCTCCAGGGCTTCCGCGGCCGCATCCTCGTCCCACGCGGTCGCAGCCGCCGACTTCTCACCCGTCATCTCGATGCTGACGTGGACCTTGCCGCGCGCGGCAAATTTGCGCACGAGTTCGGCGACCACCGGCTCCAACGCCTCCCACTCCTCGGGAGCCGCGATGGTAAGGTCGAGGGTCTTGCGGTTAACGGAGCTGACTTGGACCGTCAGCGTGTGCTCCTCTAGTGCGGCCGTGGCCCGGCCGTAGCCTGTCATGCTGCGCATGAGAGGGATGTAACAGGTATCAACCAACCCGTGGCAAGGCTGCCGACCGATTTGGTCGTCGCACCACCCGCGCAGCTTGGGGAATCACAGCGTCACGCCCAGAATCTTGGCGACCTGGTTCACGTCCTTGTCCCCGCGTCCGGAGAGGTTGATCACGATGATCTGGTCCTTCCGCATCTCTTTCGCGCGCTTGAGGCCGTGGACCAGGGCATGGGTGCTCTCGAGCGCCGGGATGATGCCTTCGAGGCGTGAACAAAGCTGGAACGTCTCGATCACCTCGTCGTCGCAGGCGTACGCGTACTGCACGCGGTTCCGATCGCGGTAATAGGCGTGCTCGGGGCCGATCGCCGCGTAGTCCAGGCCCGCGCTCACCGAATGCGTCAGCTCGATCTGCCCATCGGGGTTCTGGAGAATGTAGGTTTTGCTGCCCTGGAGCACGCCGAGTTTGCCGCCCTCGAAGCGGGCCGCGTGTTCGCCGCGCTTGATGCCGCGGCCTCCCGCCTCGACTCCGACCAGGCGGACCGAGGGTTCGTCGAGGAACTCGAAGAAGAAGCCGATCGCATTCGAGCCACCGCCCACGCAGGCCACCATCTCGTCGGGCAGGCGCTGCTCCCGCGCCAGGATCTGCTCGCGCACCTCCTGGCCGATCACCCGGTGAAAATCGCGGACCATCATCGGGTACGGGTGCGCGCCGAGCGCCGAACCGAGGATGTAGTGGGTGCTGCGGACGTTGGTCACCCAGTCGCGCATCGCCTCGTTGATCGCCTCCTTGAGCGTCTTCTGGCCGGCCTCCACCCCGCGCACCTCGGCGCCCATCAGCCGCATGCGGAAGACGTTCAGGGCCTGGCGTTCCATGTCCACCGCGCCCATGTACACGACACACTCGAGACCAAACTTGGCGCACACCGCCGCCGTCGCGACGCCGTGCTGGCCGGCCCCGGTCTCGGCGATGATCCGCTTCTTGCCCATGCGGCGCGCCAGCAGGGCCTGGGCGAGCGCGTTGTTGATCTTGTGCGCCCCCGTGTGCAGCAGGTCCTCGCGCTTGAGGTAAATCTTCGCCCCGCCCGCATACTCGGTCAGCCGCTCCGCGAAATAGAGCTCGGTGGGGCGTCCCGCGAACTCCTTCAGGTGGTGCCGCAACTCCCGCTGGAACTCCGGATCCTGCCGCGCCGCCGCGTACACGTCCCCGAGTTCCTGCAGCGCCGTCATCAGGGTCTCCGGCACAAACACGCCGCCATAGCGGCCAAAGTGACCGCCCGCGTCAGGCAGGCTGAAACGATCGGAGGGGGAGGACGAGGAAACGGCGGACATGCGAGCGCACGGTAAGGCCTGCGATCGATGGCGCCACTTCAAACTCTTCGAACTGTGACGAGCGTAAAATCGTCCCGCTGTGGCGTGCCGCCGGTGAAGCGTTCGGCCGCCGCCAGGACCGCGTCGTTGACCGCCCGCGGGGGCAGCGCAAAGGCCGCCACGACCATGTCGGCCAACCGCGCGCCCGAGAACTCCTTGCCGTCCTCATTGGGCGCTTCCGTCAGCCCGTCGGTGTAGAGCACGCACACGCTCCCCGGCTCAAAACGCTCGGTGTGGTCGGCCATCGTCTCGGCGAACATCGCGTCCGGCACCATGCCCACCGCCATGCCCTCGCCCGCCCCGAACTCCGCCCGCACGCGACCGGCCGCCGGATCGCGCCGCACGAGCAGCGGGCACTCGTGGCCCGCCCGCGCATACGTCAGCTCGTTGCGGCGCACATCGATGATCGCGTACAGCAGCGTGATGTAGAGCTGGCCGTGGCAGTCGCCGCCCATGGTGCGGTTCAACTCCACCAGCGCGGCACCGGGCGACGTGTGGCGCGGCGCGATCTGGCGCAGGTGCGTCCGGCAAATCGCCATCAGCAGCGAGGCCGGTATCCCTTTCCCGGAGACGTCACCCACGACCACGCCGAGCCGCTCCGGTGAGAGCGCGAAGACGTCGTAGAAGTCGCCGCCCACCTTCTGGGCCGACTTGTACCGGGCGTTGAGCTCCACGCCGTCGAAGCGCAGCTCCTCCCGCGGCAGCAGCATCTGCTGGATGCTGCTCGCGAGCGAAAGATCGAGGTCGAGCTGCCGCCGCTCCATCTGCAGGTGGAGGAACTCGGCGTTGTGCAGCGCGAGCGCCGCCTGCTCCGCGAGCGACTCCATCAGGTGAAACTCCGCCGGCGTGAACCGGCGGCCGCCCGCCGGGTTGGTCACGGCGAGGACGCCGAAGAACTGCCGGCGAAACACCAGCGGCACCACGATCACCGAACGTACCCGCAGCGCCGGGTCGTCGTGCTTGACCATGCGCGCATCGGCCTCGGCGTCGGCGAGCAGCTCGCCGCGCCGGTTCCGGGCGACGCGCCCGACGATCCCCTCCTCCACCGGGAACTCCTCCGCCTTCAACACGTGCTCGAGAAACTTGGCGCGCGTCGTCAACGCCGCCTTCACCTCGTCGGTCAGCGGCCGGTGCGGCGGAAACAGGCCCTCCACTGCCACGCTGCGCATGGTGTTCCGCGACGTGCGCACGAAGAAGCAGCCGCTCAGCGCGCCGGTGCAGATGATCGCCGCGTGGACGATCCGCTGCTGCAGCTCCTGCCGCGACAGCCCTGCGCCCAGCGCCTGCGTCATGAAATGCATGAAGTCCAGCAACCGCTGGCGGTCCTCGCGCAGCCGGCGCGCCGCCACCGCTGCGGCGTCGGCGGACCGCCGCGCCCGTCGCAGGCTAAGCGCGACCGCGAGCAGCAATGCCAGCAGGATGACGGTGAGGACGGGATGGGACATGGCGAAGCGGGCGCGGAACCGGCCTCGGCGCCAGCGCTCGAAAGCTTACGAGGCCAAGGAGGTACCGCAGCCGGCACGTTGGGGCGGATCGCCTACAGGGCAAAGCCAAATGCCGCGCGGACCCAGCGGCCGGAGATCGGAAGCCAGAAGCCTGAACTCAGAGGTCAGAGGCCTGAAGCCAGAAGCCGGATTTTAGAAATCAGAGGCCGGCCGCCGTTCGCGCCGTCACTGCTGTGCGACGCGCGAGCGCAGGAACGTCAGCACATCCTGAAACTTGGAGCGGTTTTCCTCATCGACGCTGATGAGATGCTCGTGCGCCTCGAGGACCTGGCGCGCCGTTTCAATCTCGCTGCGGGTCTTGCAGGCGAGCGGCGTGTTGCAGTTCTCCAGCGGCGGGACCGCCTCGCCGGAGTCCAGCGTGAGCAGGCGGTGCAGGCCAAGATTCCGAATCAGCTCGAGGTTGCGCGGGCCGGGCCGCGCCACGACCAGACTGCCCGCCGGCGACGTCTTGCGCAGCTCGATGGCGGCGCCCGCCAGCATGCCGAGAAACGTGCTGTCCATGCTCGCGCACGCCCGGAAATCGATCACGAAGCGGTTCTTTCCCCGCTGCAGCATCTCCAGGATAAAATCCCGCAGGCATCCGCTGTTCTGGAAGCTCGCGCGCCCGTCGATGCGCACGACCACCGGGTCGGAGTACGCATCCACCAGATACACGGGTTTGCCAGCGTCGGTCATGGGAAAATTTCCGGTTCTACGTCTGGAATGTTGCTGTTTCAGGAGGCGGGGCAAGTGCGCTCATTACTCAATCGCCCCGCCCGCCGGCCCGCTTTAATGTCAACCGGATGCGGAAACTGCCTATCCCCCTGGCCGTCAGGCGCGACCCAGGATCTGGCGCAAGACGTACGGCAGGATACCGCCGTGCTGGAAGTACTCGATTTCAATGGGCGTATCGATGCGGCACCGGACCGCGACCATGTCAATCCGCCCATCCTTCCGCGTGATGCGGAGCGTCAGATCCTGCTGCGGCTTCAACGCGGGGCTGAGGCCCAGCACATCGTAGGTCTCCGCGCCGTCGAGCCCGAGGGTCTGCGCCGTGGTGCCCTCCTTGAACTGCAGCGGCAGCACGCCCATGCCGACAAGGTTGGAACGGTGGATACGCTCGAAGCTCTGCGCGACGACCACCTTCACGCCGAGGAGGTTCGTGCCCTTCGCGGCCCAGTCCCGGGACGAACCCGTGCCGTATTCCTGCCCCGCGACCACGATCAGCGGCGTGCGATTGGCCAGGTGCCGCGCCGAGGCGTCGAAGATCGCCATCTTCTCGCCCGTCGGCTGGAAGACGGTGTTCCCGCCCTCCTCGCCCCCGAGCATGAGATTCTTGATGCGCACATTGGCGAACGTGCCGCGCACCATCACGCGATCGTTGCCACGCCGGGAACCGTACGAGTTGAACTCCTCGAACGGCACGCCGTGCTCCGTGAGGTAGCGGCCGGCCGGCGAGCTCTTCTTGATCGCTCCCGCCGGTGAGATGTGGTCGGTCGTCACCGAGTCGCCGAAAATGCCGAGCGCCCGCGCGCCCTTGATTTCCTCGATGACGCCGGGGCTCATCGAGAAATGGGTGAAGAACGGCGGCTCCTGGATGTACGTCGAGTTCGGGTCGAAGGCGTACACATCGCCCACCGACGCCGGGATCTCGTTCCACTTCGGATTCTGCGCCGCGAAATCGGTGTACAGCCGGCGGAACACCTCCGGCTTCAGCGCCGCCTGCAATTGATCGCGCACCTCCTGCAGGGTCGGCCAGATTTCCTTGAGGTAGACGTCACGGCCATCGCGGCCGCGGCCGATCGGCTCCTGGCTCAGGTCGATGTCGACCCGGCCGGCCAGCGCGAACGCCACCACGAGCGGCGGCGACATCAGGAAGTTCGCCTTGATGTTCTGGTGCACGCGGGCCTCGAAGTTGCGGTTGCCCGACAGCACCGACGCCGCGACCAGGTCGTTCTTCGTCACCGCCTCCTCGATCGCGGGGTGCAACGGACCGGAGTTGCCGATGCAGGTCGTGCAACCGTAGCCGACGGTCTGGAAACCCAGCTGGTCGAGGTACGGCTGCAGCCCGGTCTTGTTGAGATAGTCGGTCACCACGCGCGAGCCCGGGGCCAGCGACGATTTTACGACCGGATTCACGCGCAGGCCGCGCTCCACCGCCTTCTTTGCCAACAGCCCGGCCGCCAGCATCACGCTCGGATTCGAGGTGTTGGTGCAACTGGTGATGGCCGCGATCAGCACGCTGCCGTGGCCGACCTCGCCGTCGATGCGCGCCGATTTCAGCGACACCGGATCGGGCGTTGGACGGTTGTTCGCCATCTCGCGCTCGGTCGTCACGCTGGTGTTCTTCACCTCGGCCGCCGCGCCCGGGACGCTTTCCTGGCTGCCGCCGCCCGAGGACGGACGCGTCCAGCCGGCGCCTTCCACGTGAATGCTGCGCTCCAGCTCGGTGGACTGCTTGCCGAAACCGTTCTCGGCGATGGGACGTGAAAACGCGCTGCGGAACTCCTGCCCGAGCTTCGGCAGCTCGATGCGATCCTGCGGGCGCTTGGGACCGGCCACGCTCGGCACGACGCTGCCAAGGTCCAGCTCGAGCTCGACCGAGTAGTCGATCGCGCCGCGGGGCGGCACGCCCCACAGGCCCTGGGCGCGATAGTACGCCTCATAAAGGGCGACCTGCTTCTCATCACGGCCCGTGGCGCGGAGATAGTTGCTGCACTCGGCATCGATCGGGAAGAACCCCATCGTCGCGCCGTACTCGGGCGCCATGTTGGCGATCGTGGCCCGATCCACCACCGGCAGCGCCTGCGCGCCGGGCCCGAAAAATTCGACGAATTTCCCGACGACCTTCGCCTTGCGCAGCATCTGCGTGACGGTGAGCGCGAGGTCGGTCGCGGTGACGCCTTCGCGCAACGCCCCGGTGAGGTGCACGCCGACGACGTCCGGCGTCAGGAAATACACCGGCTGTCCGAGCATGCCGGCCTCCGCCTCGATGCCGCCAACGCCCCAGCCCACGATGCCGAGGCCGTTGATCATCGTCGTGTGCGAGTCGGTGCCGACGAGGGTATCGGGATAGCAGACCCCCGCCGCGTCCTTGAGCACGCCCTGCGCGAGGTACTCGAGGTTGACCTGGTGCACGATGCCGATGCCGGGCGGGACGACCTTGAAGGTGTCGAACGCCTGCATGCCCCATTTGAGGAACTGGTAGCGCTCGCGGTTGCGCGCGAACTCCAGCTCGAGGTTCTTCTTCAGCGCCTCAGCCGAGCCGGCGAAGTCCACCTGCACCGAGTGATCGACGACGAGATCCACCGGCACGAGCGGCTCGATGATCTTGGGATTCTTGCCCATCCGCGCGACCGCCGCGCGCATGGCCGCGAGGTCCACCAGCAGCGGCACCCCCGTGAAGTCCTGCAGCACGATGCGCGCGACCACGAAGGGGATCTCCTCCGTGCGCTCCGCTTTCGGCTGCCAGCTCGCCAGCGCGCGGATCGCGCCTTCCTGCACTCGCGTGCCGTCGCAGTTGCGCAACAGCGACTCGAGCACGAGTCGGATGGAGACGGGCAGGCGGGAAACCTTGAAACCGGTCCGCTCCAGCGCCGGGAGGGAATAAAAGCGGAAGCTCTCACCGCCAGCGGCGAACGTCTGGAGGGTGTTGAACGGATTGGGGATGCTCGGGTGGCTCATGGGGAGTAGGGACAGTGAGGGTGCGGCAACAGGGGACGTGACAACGCCGGGCGGCGGAGGTCCGCCGCCGGTCATGTCGCCGTCGTCGTGCTGGCCTTATTTGGCCAGGGCGGCCTTGATCGCCACGAAATTGGGCAGGTCTTTCGGCGTCGGCGTTTGCTCGGCGTACTTCACGATGCCGTCCTTGCCGATGACGAAGGCCGCGCGCGCAGCCGTGTCACCCACGCCCGCCAGCATCGGGAACACCACGTCGTAAGCCTTGATCGTGGTCTTGTTCAGGTCCGAGAGCAGCGTGAGGCCGATCCGGTTCGCCTTGGCCCAAGCCTCCTGCGCGAACGGGCTGTCGACGCTGATGGCATACACCGTCGCGCCGAGCTTCTCATAGTCGGCCAAGCCGCCCGACTGGTCGCACATCTCCTGCGTGCACACTCCGGTGAACGCGAGGGGGAAGAACAACAGGACCGTGGAGCGCTGCCCGAAATTCTCGCTCAACTTCACATCCTTGAGACCATCGGCGGTCTTCGTCTTGAGCGTGAAATCAGGTGCGTGGGTACCAACTGGAATAGCCATGGGAGTCGTGTGGTTAGGAATCGCCGGACAGCAATGGGCCGCCGGGAAACGGAACGTTGTGTCGCCCTCTGAGCCGTCGCAAATCGAAATTCCACGTAACAGGAGGGTTACTGTTTTCACCCCATCGGCCATAAGCCGCGCTGCCAGCACGCGCTCAAACCCGCCGCAGGGGCGGAAAGGGACGCGACCTTGAATCCATCGCGGCGACTCCGGGGTGCAAAAGGGGTGCCGCCCGGGCGGATTTCTGTCCCGCGAGGGGCGCAATGCGTCACGCGTCCGACGGGTGGCTCAGCCTATCGCCCCAGTTTCCACGCAATCCGCGCGCAGAATCCCGCGCCCCTTTCGCAAATCGCGGTGCTCGGATGGACTCAGGCCCGCCCCCCACCCCCGCTCTCACTCGCGCTCCCTCTCACGTTCACCCTCACTCTCACTTTCACTCTCACTTTTACTTTCACTCTCGTGCCCCTTGACGGTCCCGCCCTGCGCCGGGTTAACTCCCCCGCTTCTGCCATGACATTCATCGAAGACCTCCAGTGGCGCGGCCTCCTGGCCGACTGCACCGACCTCGACGCGCTCACCAAGCGCCTCAGCGAAGGGCCGGTCACGCTCTATTGCGGCTTCGATCCCACGGGCGACTCGCTGCACGTCGGCCACCTCATGGGCCAGCTCACCCTGCGCCGCTTCCAGCTCGCCGGCCACCACCCGCTTGCGCTCGCCGGCGGCGCGACCGGCATGATCGGCGACCCGTCGGGCAAATCCGCCGAGCGCAACCTGCTCACCCGCGAACAGCTCGCCCACAACGTCAGCTGCATCAAGGACCAGCTCGGCCGGCTCCTCGATTTCAACGTCGCCGGCAATCCCGCCCGCCTCGTCGACAATGCCGACTGGACCGCGCCACTCAGCTACCTCGATTTCCTGCGCGACGTCGGAAAGTACTTTTCGCTGAACGTCATGCTCGCGAAGGACTCCGTGAAGTCCCGCATGGAGGGCGACAACGGGATCAGCTACACCGAGTTCAGCTACCAGTTGCTGCAGGCCCACGATTTCTACCACCTCCGCAAGACCTACGGCTGCGAGCTGCAGATCGGCGGCTCCGACCAGTGGGGCAACATCACCGCCGGCACGGACTTCATCCGCCGCAAGCTCGGCGTGCCCGCCTGGGGCTGGACGTTCCCGCTCATCACCAAGGCCGATGGCACCAAGTTCGGCAAAACCGAGGGTGGCGCCGTGTGGCTCGATCCCAAGAAGACGAGCCCCTACAAGCTGTACCAGTTCTTCGTGAACACAGAGGACGCCAAGGTCTCCGAGTACCTGCGCAAGTTCACCTTCCTCACGCGCGAGGAGATCGAGGCCCTCGAGGCCCGGCACGCCGCCAATCCCGGCGCCCGCGAAGCCCACAAGGCCCTCGCCCGCGAGGTCACCCGGCTCGTGCACGGCCAGGCCGCCCTCGAGGGCGCGCTCAAGGCCAGCGAGATCCTCTTCGGCGCCGAGATCGGCGACACCTCCGAGGAGACGTTCCGCGATGTGGTCGGCGAAGTGCCCACCCGTGACTTCGAGCGCGCCAAGCTCGAGGCCGCAGCGGCGCCGGTCACGATCATTGACCTCCTCCTCGCCTGCGGGCTCGCCCCTTCAAAGGGTCAGGCGCGCAAGGACGTCGAGGGCGGTGGTATCTACCTGAACAACGTCCGGTTCGCCGAGCTCGGCCGCACCGTCGCGACGTCGGACCTGCTCTTCGGCAAGTACCTGCTTCTCCGCAAGGGCAAGCGCAGCTACGCCGTCCTGCACGTGCGCTAACCGGCATCGGTCGTCGGGTGCGCGAGGCCCTGCGCCAGGTATAGCAACTGGGCCCGCCCCCGGGCCGAGAGGTCGGGCATCCGAAACAGGATGCGCTGCACGATCGGCCCCAGCACCGCCCGGTGCACCGCGCCGGTCCGGGATAGCGCCCGGACCGAGGACCAGTCCGCCCGCCGGACCAGTGATTCCATGACGCAGGTGATCCCGCCTTCCGACGCGCCGCCGTCCACCAATCGTTCGATCAGATCAGGCAGGATCTCCGGCGAGTAGCCCACGGGAGTGATGCCGGCAAACTCGGCGCTCAGCGGCCGCCCGTCGGCCAGGCCTTCCACCTCCCCCACCAGCCGCGCCAGCCGGTCGAAACCTCCGATCAGCAGCGACTCGTGCTCGAGGGTACGCGCCCGAACCGACACCGCTGCGGCAGTGTGCGCATGCGCCTCACCGACGTGCCCCCGGGCCGCATGCTGCGCCGCCCAATGCAGGTGCCCGAGCGAGAGCAGGACGAGGCCGCGAGTCCGGCTCGAATCGACGGCCAGTTCCTCGCCCGGTCGCAGCCAGTCCGTGACCGCCCGCCGCGCCCGCTCGATATCGGTCGCCGGCGCCCGCATCGCGAAGGTCTGCAGCGCCTCCGACAGGTCCAGGTTCTGCGTCACCATTGCAAACGTGAGCGGCGCCGCCGCCAGGAGCGCCTCGCCGGCCTCGCGCCACATCAGCTCGGCGCACCCTCCGACAAACCGCGCCTCCTCCACCCGAAGCTCACGTCCGGCGTACTTGATCGCGAGCCTCATGGGAGGTTCGCCCCCTTGGCGCCACCCTCCACCGGCGCCGCCGGCGCAGGAAACTGCCGCAGCCACTCGCGGGCCGGCGCACTGATCCGCGCCCGCGGGTCGAGCGCCAGCGCGCAGAAGTGACTCCACAACACCCCGGCCACCGGCAGCCGCGCCAGCAACGCATCATCGGCGTGCCACATCAGCTCGCCCACGAGGTGATCGCACAGGGTTGGGTACTGGTCCGTCTTCGCCGCCACTTCCAGCAGGCGCACGGTCACCGCGAGCGCCTCGGCCAACTCTCCCGGCTCGCGCCCCCCCGCATCCCTCGGGCGAGGGGCAAGCGCCTTCCGCCGGACCAGCATCGCCGCAACCAAGGTATCCTCGATCACGATCTCGATCACCGCCTGCCGCAATTTGCAGCCACCCGGGATGGCCATCGCCGCATAGCCATACTCCTCCATCCCCGACCAGTGCCGCTCGTCCAGCGCCCGCGTGTACCCCGCGATCGCCAACCGGAAAAGCCGGTCGCACACCGCCCATGGCAATGCCTCGGGTTCACCCCGCACTCCGAGAATCCGCGCCAGCTCCCCCACGATCGGGTGCGGCGCCGACGCCGCGAGCATGCCCGCAAGTTGCAGGGTTTGCGCCGGCAGCGGCTTGTCCGCCCACACCGGCATGTCGCGCAGCGCGCCCAGCGGACACCGCCAGTCGCCGACCAGCGCCACTTCGCAGCACGTATTCAGAATCCGGTTCCAGTTGATCACGGCAACGCGCCCCTTTCGCGCTTACGCAGTGATCCGCCACCTTCGCTCTTGAGCGTGTGCCTTACCCTAGGCCGCGAGCGCTTCTCGCCGCCGGCCGCTGAGTGACGATCACCGCGTTTCATTGGCCGACGACATGGCCATACGTTGATTATCAGCGCCATACCAACTTTCCATCTGAGGTATCTCAGAATGCCTTCTGGGCCCGGCCAACGCCCTTGCCCCAGTGTTTCCCCTAGCCCGCGACGGACGATGCCCGCAGTCGGCGCAGCAAATGGCCTACGCCGATCGGAACGCGTCGCTTCTCCCCAACGGGCGCAGCCCGTTGCTTAGCAGCCTGCGGACATCTTCCGCAGGGTGCTGCTAGTGCGAGAAAGCCCGGAGCTGCGCGAGGCTCTCCTCGAGCGCACGCTGGCGCAGCTTGAGTTGTTGCCGGTGCGCGCTGCTCTCCGGCTCGCACAGCGGGGACGCAAACGCGCCGACCAGGGCGCCGGCGAGCGCGAGCGCCACGACCCACACGATGAATTCGACGACGGCCGCGCCGGTCAGCGACGTCCCCGTCCCGGCGCCCACGATGCAGCCGCTGGGACACACGCCGATGAGCACCGCCACGAGCGAACAGGTTTTGATCTCGTCGCCCCGCGGCCGCGACCGCGCCGGTTGCGCGAGCGTGCGTGCGACATCCGCACTCTCCGCCGACACCCGGGCCAGCGCCCGCACGCGAAACCGATCCATCGCGGCGTTCAGCGTCGCGCGCGCGCGCGCGGCCTGCGACTCCGCCAGCGCGAACGCGTTGAGGCTCTGCTTGGCGCAGTTGGCCTGGGCCTCGTTCAGGAGCGACGTTGCCGTCGCAATCTCCGAGGAGGCGAAGTCGACCAGGCGGTAACCGCCGACCTGCAGTTGCTGCACCCGCTCACATTCGCGCCGGGTTGAATCGATCATGTCGGCCGCGGTCAGCCGCGATTTTTGGAAACGACTGATGAGCGCCGCAATCAGGCCCGCCGCCTCGTCCGCGTTGGCCTCGGCCCGGCGGTAACCATGCACCGTATCGTCCGCGAACGTCTGGTTCGCGAGTTCGGCCAGCGCAGCCGACTGCGCGATCGCGTTGGCGACCGACTCCTCCAGGTCCGGGCTTTCGCGGTCGAGCCCGAGCGCGGCATTCTGATCCGCCACCCGCTGCAACGCCGTCTTGGCCCGCCGCCGCGCGTGCAACTTCACCGACTCGGTGCATTCCACCAGGACCTCCTGGTACGCGGTGAAGTCTCCGTCGGCCGACGCCTTCATGGCGTACGCAGGATCGATCTCAATCGCACGCTCCACCACGGGTCGCGCTTCGTCGATGCGTTCCAGGTGACACAGGATCTTCGCCATCTGGAAATGTCCTTCCGCCATCGTCGGCTGCAGGGCCAGCGCGGCGCGCGTGTGTACCTGCGCGGCTTCGAACCGGCCCGCCGCGTAGCAGCTCCAGCCCGCGGCCAGCCACGCGAGCGCCGCCTCGAAGGTGTTCTCGCGCGTGGCACGTCGCGCCGCCTGCATGAACGCGTCCTCGGCTTTCGCCAGGTCCACGAGTTCGGGATCCCGATTGAAGAAGCTGCCCAGCCGCAGCACCCCGGCCAGGAAGAAGGGGCGGAAGTCCGCCTCGCCCGACTCCACCCCGGCATCGACCGGCTGGAGAATGCCCTGCACCTGTTGAAACGCCTGGGCGTATCGCTGCTGCTTCACCGCATCGCGCGCGACGTCGAAACGGGTTGCCGCCGTGAGTTTCGCCGTGACCGGCTGCGCCGCCGCCTTCAACCGGTCGAGCGGATCCGCCAGCGCGCCACAATCGAGCAGTTCCTCACTGCGACCCCACTCGAAGCTGACATCGAGCTGCCGCGGGCGCTCGGGCTGGGCGGTGGCGGATTTTCCCGCTACGGGCACGGCCGCCAGCGCCTCTGGGCGCGCCACGGTCGGCAGTCCGCCCAACAGGTCCTGAATCTGGCGGTTCGGCATTGGGGCAACGCCCCGCCCGCCTGCCTGCAAGTATGCCAGGTAGGAAAGATCGGGGCGGTGTACGTAGCCAGCCATGGGACCTTGCCGAAGTTATGGGCCGCGACGGCGCGAAGGTAGGCGCCGCACAGCGAAAGAGATTGTCTTTACGCTGTTTATATCGGCCGCCGCCGGGCTCACCGTAGTCGGTGATTCCCCTAAATTTCTGCGCCTTTTCTCCCAGCCGAGGTGGGTAGTTCTCCCCCGGCGTAGGCTGCCGTCACTCAGAAGAACATCGCTTCGCTTAACGCCGCTTCCGGCTCGAGCAGGCTCACCATGGCCGGCAGGACGGTTTTTCCGCCTCCGAAGCTCGCCTCGAATTTTGCATGCCGCGTCGTCAGGTCCCCCTGCCAGGCAAACGCCTGCGCGGGGTCGTCATACGCGAAGCGAACCGCCAGCCGCGGGCCGTCGTCGGCGTCGTCCGAAAGCGTGAACGTCGCCGCCTCTCCGCGGCAGCCATCCGCCAGACGTTCGCGAAGCCAGCGGCTCAGAGCGCGCGCTTCCGCCACCAAGCCCGCGCTGTGCGTCACTGCCACCTGACGCAGTCCCTTGCCCAGCAGCGCCGGCGGATATGAGGCCAGGAACTGGCCGAGCGATTGCCGCACGGGCAAAATTCGCGCCAACGCCAGGTCGCGCAGCGCCTCGGGGCGAGGCCAGGGATACGTCAGCGCGTCTTCCGGCGCCGTGGCGCTGTCGATCATCACGCGCCGCGCCCGCCGCAGCAGGTACTGGTAATCCGCCAGCTTTCCGCTCTGCGAGAACCGGTGCGCCCAGTAATAGAGCGGCAGGTCCACCGAGAGGCAGATCGAGACCTGATCCTCCAGATACTGCCGGGCCGTCCGGGGGTAGCTCAGCAACACGAATTCCACGCACCGCTTGTCGCTCTTCGAGCGGCCCAGGAAGCACTCGCCATAGATCTTGGCCCGCATCTCCAGGCGGTCCGGCGTCTCGTTCACCAGCGGGCAAAGCACCACGATCCGGCTCGGGTAGCGCTGCGCAAACCGCACCACGGTCTGGAACTGCCGCACGGCGTCCTCGGGCGTGGTCTGAAAGCCGAGGTGCAGCACGAAGTTCACCTGCGTGGCCTTGGCATCGTCCGCCGTCGGGGCCGCTTCGCCCCGCGCCGCCGTGTCGACCCACATTGCATCGAGGCGGCGGTTGATCTCGCCGACCGGTACCTCGATTCCAGGCAAGGCATCAAAGATCGCAGACATGGCGCGCGTTCAGGGTTGTCTCCAGGCGTCGCCCTGCGCGGCGAGCATCTCGTCGGCGCACTTCGGCCCCCAGGAGCCGGCGGCATACGTGCCCATGCCTTCGCGTCCCGCCTTGGCCCAGGCCTCGAGGACCGGCGTGTAGAGCCGCCAGGACGCCAGCGCCTCGTCGCCGCGAATGAACAGCGTGCCGTCCCCGATCATCGCATCGAGCACCAGCCGCTCGTACGCCTCCGGCGTATTCGAGCCGAAGGTCGTGGCGTACCGGAAATTCATCTTCACCGGCTGCGTCCGCGTCTCCAACCCCGGGATCTTCGTGTTGAGCACGAGGCTCATGCCTTCATCCGGCTGGATCTGGAACGAGAGCGTGTTCGCGGCGAGGTCGAACCGGCCGTCGTCGTCGTTGAACAACGTGCCGGGCGGGCGCTTGAAGTTGATCGCGATCTCGCTCACGCGACGCGCCATGCGCTTGCCCGACCGCAGGTAGAACGGCACGCCCTGCCAGCGCCAGTTGTTGATGCTGAGCCGGATCGCCGCGTACGTCTCCGTCTTCGAGTCCGCCGCGATGCCGTGCTCCTCGAGATAGCCCGGCACCGGCCGGCCCCCAATCATCCCGGTCGCGTACTGCGCCCGGGCCACGTCGCCGCCCGGCCCCAGCTCCAGCGGCTGGATGGCGCGGAGGAGCTTTACCTTCTCGTCGCGGATCGCCTCGGCCTCGAGCGACACCGGCGGCTCCATCGCGGTGAGCGCGACGAGCTGCATCGTGTGATTCTGGATCATATCGCGCAGCGCGCCCGCCTGCTCGTAGTAGCCGCCGCGCGTGCCCACGCCGACCTCCTCGGCCACAGTGATCTGCACGCTGCGGATGAAATTGCGGTTCCAGAGCGGCTCAAAGATCGCGTTGGCGAAGCGCTGGACGAGGAGGTCCTGCACCGTCTCCTTCCCGAGATAGTGGTCGATCCGGTACACCTGCCGCTCGGAAAAGACCGATTGCACCGTCTGGTTCAGCGCCTCCGCGGAGGCGAGGTCCCGGCCAAAGGGTTTCTCGATGATCACCTTCGAGTGCAGGGGATCGTTGGCGTGCCGCGCGGCGAGCCCGCTGGCGCCGAGTCCGCGCACGATCGGGGCAAAGACCGAGGGCGGCGTGGACACGTAGAACAGCGCCTGCATGCCCCGGCCGAGCTGCTTCTCGAGGTCGTCGATGTGCGTCGCCAGCCGGCCAAACGCCTCCGGGTCGTCGTAGCCACCCGCCACGTAGCTGGTATGCCGCGCGACGCGCTCCCACTCCGCGTCATCCAGTTCGCGGCGCGAGAACTCGCGAATCGCGTCGGCCGCGAGCTTGCGAAAGGCGTCGTGCGGCATCGGCGTGCGGCCGTAGCCCACCAGGAAGAAGTCCGCCGGCAGCAGGTTGTCGCACGCCAGGTTGTACACGGCCGGAATCAGCTTGCGCGCCGTCAGATCGCCCGACGCGCCGAAAATCACCACCACCGTCGGCGGGGCGCCGCGGTGATTGCTCAGCCCTTGGAGGAACGGATGTCGGTCGGAGTCGGCCATGGCGGGTATGACGTTTTGACGGAAAGACGGAGGTGCAAGGGAAATGCCGTTCCCGTGCGCTGCAACCTCATGACGCCGATCACCCTGCCCTGCGTCATCGCGGCTACCACCAGCGGTAGTCCTTTCCAAACAGCGGCACGCGGTCGAAATGCCGGATCTCCGGCTCGCCCCGCGTGCCGTCCGCCGCCGGCACCGGGATCGTGACCTCCACGACGTCGAAGCGGAAGAACGGCGGCGCCGGCCGCAACCGGCGCAGGTACGACTTCGCCGCCCGGGCCAGCACCCGCTTCTTGCGCGCGTTGACCGCGTAGTAGCCGGAAACGCGCGCCCGCTCGGAGCGCGCCTTGACCTCGACGAAAACCAGCACGTCCCCGTCGCGACAGACGAGGTCCAGCTCCTCCCGGCGATCGCGCGGGTTCCGCCAGTTGCGCGCCACGATCGCAAAACCGCGTTCGCGCTGCAGCCAGTCCGCCGCGAGACGCTCCGCCCACGCGCCCGTATTCGGACGCGCAAGCCACTGGCGCAGGCGTTGCCAAAGTTCTCGCAGCATGAGGCGGCCGCGCCCGCCGCGTATCCAGCCGGTGCGCGCCGCTTTCGGCATTGCGGCACCCTTCCGGCTCCGTGACAATCCCGCAGGTACCCCGAACGGCCTCGCTCATGGCTTCATCCAACATCGCCGGAACGCTGCGGCGCTCCCTGCTCATCAAGGTCATCTCCAAGCCAGCTCCCAGCCGGGAGGACGTGGCATCGGTCATCGAGCTCACGGCCTCGAAAGTCGTCGAAGCCCTTCAGGCGCAGTCGATGACGTTCTACCTCGTCGAGGGGAATGACATCGTCTTCAAGCAGGTCTACTACTCGCCCACCCTGTGGGCCAAGGACGCCGCGCTCGAGAAACGCTTTCAGGAGACCGCCGCCAAGCTCCTCACGCTCAAGGTCCCCATCGGCAAGGGCATCGTCGGCCGCGTCATCCAGTCGGGCGAGCCGCTCTTCTTCCGCCGCTCCGACAGCCAGGAGCTCATGTCCTCCATGGCGCGCACCACCGGGTTCGAGGTGCGTTCGATGCTCACGGTCCCGCTCAAGACCAACATCACCCTCGGCGCGATCCAGGTGCTCAACAAGGAGCTCTCCGCCGGCACCGACGGCGACTTCACCGAGAAGGACCTCGCCCTGCTCCAGGAGGTCGCCGAGTACTCCTCCGCCCTCATCCACCGCATGGTGGACCCAAAGTTCGTCCCCAACGCCGAGGACACCGCCCGCTTTGTCGCCAAGCTCACCGAGCTTCCGCTTGTCACCAAGGCCGAGCAGGTCGAGTTCGATGATAAGTTGATCGAGGTCGTCGGCGACGCCGTCATCCGCCGCGAGGGCATCCTGCCCCACAAGCGCCTCTCGCCCAACACGGTCGCCGTGCTGATGACCAACCCGCTCGATTACGCGAAGCGCGAGTCGTTCAGCCAGGCCACCGAGCTCGCCATCGACGAGGTCAGCGTCGTCTCCGCCACGTTCTTCGAGACGCTGCTCAAGAAATTCTTCAAGGACGCCAAGGGCCCGGCCGCCGCCGGCGGCGACGAGGTCGACATCGGCTCGGTCGCCGAGGTGATCAGCAACGCCTACAACGCCGACCACACTGAGGTCTCCGCCGCCGACCTCGAAAACGAGGAGTCAGCCCCGATCGTCCAGCTCGCCAACCGTATCATCGAGGACGCCTACATCTCCGGCGCATCCGACATTCACATCGAGCCGATGGAGAAGGAGCTGCTCGTGCGGTACCGCATCGACGGCCTCTGCCAGGAGAAGATCCGGCTGCCGAAGCAGGTGACAAACTCGCTCACCACCCGGCTCAAGATCATGTGCAACCTGGACATCTCCGAGCGCCGGTTGCCGCAGGACGGCCGTATCGTTTTCAAGAAGTACACGAAGAAAAACATCGATATCGACCTCCGCGTCGCCACCGGCCCGATGAGCCACGGCGAGAAGGTCGTGATGCGCATCCTCGACAAGCAGAAGAGCACGCTGCCGCTCCCCGCCCTCGGCTTTTCCGAGGAGAACCTCGCCAAGTACCGCGAATGCATCCGCCAGCCGTATGGCATGATCCTGCACTGCGGCCCCACCGGCTCGGGCAAGTCGATGACCCTCTACTCGGCGTTGGGGGAAGTGAACACGCCCGACGTCAACATCCAGACCGCTGAGGACCCGATCGAGTACACGCTCGGGGGCATCAACCAGATGCAGATGAACCGGCAGATCGGGCTCACGTTCGCCCGCGCCCTGCGGTGCTACCTGCGCATGGACCCCGACATCATCCTCGTTGGCGAAATCCGCGATGAGGAGACCGCCGGCATCGCCGTCGAGGCCGCCCTCACCGGCCACCTGCTCGTCTCCACGCTCCATACCAACGACGCGCCGTCCACCGTCACGCGCCTCGTCGAGATGGGCATCGAGCCTTTCAACATTTCCGCGTCGCTGGTCTGCGTCTGCGCCCAGCGCCTCCTCCGCCGCGTCTGCAAGAACTGCAAGATGCCCTACGAACCCGAGGGCCGCGAAAAGGAAATCCTGCAGAAGGCGATCGGCTGGAGCGGACAGGTCTTCAAGGCCAACCCCCAGGGCTGCCCCACCTGCGGCGGCACCGGGTACAAGGGCCGCGTCGGCATCCATGAGTTGATGACCAACAGCGAGCAGCTCACCGAGGGCATCAACAAGGAGATCGAGGTCGCCGAGTTGAAGCGCATCGCCATGCGCAACGGCATGAAGACGCTCCACCAGGACTCCATGCTCAAGGTGAAGATGGGCATCACCACGATGGAAGAGGCCCTGGCCAACGTGCCGCCGGACCTGATCCTCTGAACTGCGGTCGTCGCGGCGCGACGATCGCAGAAGGCGTCGGCCTTACTCGGCCGGCGCGGAGGAAGCGGCGTCGGGCGCGCTAACGGCCGCCTCGGCCGGGGCCGGCGCGGCGGGCTCGGTGATCGTGACCAGCGGTTCGCTGGGCTTCGCGGGCGCCGCGATGGTCGTGTTGGTCATGGCCTTGGGCAGCTTCGCACCGCGCACGGACTCGGCGATGTTCACCGGCTGCGCCTCGGCTTCGCCGTGCTCGGCGTTGAACTTCATCGAGACGGTCTTCGACACGCCGCGCTCCTCCATCGTCACGCCGTAGATCGCCTTCGCGGCCGAGACCGTGCGCTTGTTGTGCGTGATGATGATGAACTGCGACTCGTTCACGAACTTCTTCAACAGGTCCGTGAACCGGCCGATGTTCGACTCGTCGAGCGGCGCGTCCAGTTCGTCGAGTAAGCAGAACGGCGACGGCTTCACCATGTAGAGCGCGAACAGCAGCGCGACCGCGGTGAGGGTCTTCTGACCGCCCGACAGCAGCGTGATGCTCTTCAGCTTCGTTCCCGGCGGCTGCGCCACGATCTCGATGCCGCTCTCCAGGATGTCCTCGGTCTGGATCAGCTCCAGCCGCGCGACGCCACCGCCGAACAGCGTGTTGAACGTGTATTCGAAGTTCTTCCGGATCTGCTCGAATGTGAGCTCGAACTGCTTCTGCGACGACTGGTTGATCTCGTCGATCGCCTTCACCAGCTCGGCCTTCGCCGTCGTGAGGTCGTTCACCTGGTTCTGCAGGAAGTCGTGGCGCTGCTTCAGCTCGGCGTACTCCTCGATGGCCACGAGGTTCACCGCGCCCATGCTGTTCAGGCGCTGGCGCAGGGCGTCGATCTCGCCCTTCACCGTCGCCCAGTCGGTCTGCTCGAGTGCGGCCAGATCGGCCTCCGTCGGCTCTCCGCGGGCTTCCTTCTTCTTCTTCCGGCGCTTCGCCGGCGCCGCCGCCTGCGTCACGGTTTCACCATTGGCCGCATCCGCCGCGACCGCGTCCGGCGTGGCCTCCGGCTTGGACTCGACCGGCTCGGGCTGCTTCGCCGCGGGCTCGGCATCGTCGTCGTCCTCGTCGAGATCGAGCGGCTTCATGCCCTCGGGCTCGTCCTCGGAACGCCAGATCTGCTGCTTCCAGTCGATCGTCGCGATATCCAGCTGGAACTCGCGGGTGACCTCCTCGGCGATGAACTGCGCGCGCTGGCGGTTCTCCGCCAGCTTCACCTCGTGGGTGCTCAACACGTCGTGCGCGGCATCCGCCTCGTCGCGGACCGCCACCTGGGCCGACTCCAGCCCGTTGATCTCGCGCTCCACCTCGACGAGCTCGGCACGGATCTTCTCCACTTGCTCCTGGGAAACGACGAGCGTCTCGGCCAGTTGCGCGGCGCGCGAACGTTGGCCTTCGGTCTCCTGCTCGAGCCCGGTGATCTGCTCGGTCCATGTCTCGATCTCGTGCTGCCGCTGGACGAGCAGTTCGCTCAACTGCTGCCGGCGCCGCTCCATCTCGCCGAGGCCGCGGTCGAGCACTTCGACCTTCTGGCGACGTTCCGCGAGTTCCAGGCGCGCCTGCCCGAGGGTGTCGCGCTTCACGTCCCGGTCAGTGCGGATCTCGTTCAGTCGGATCTCGAGGGCGTGAATCTTTTCGCGCTGCGCGGTCGCGGTGGCGTCGGCTTCATTCAGCCCCGTCTGCGCCTTCTGCCAGCGCGCCTGGGCCTCGTTGCGGGCCTGCTCCGCGCCGACGATTTCGTTTTCCATCCGGCGCAGCCGGTTGCCGGCATCTTCGACGTTCTTCTGGGCGTTGCGCTGCTCGCTCTGCACCGAGGCGAGGGTCTGCGTGGCCGCCAGCACGTCAGCGCGGCGCTGCTCGACTGCCTGCTCCGCCTCGTTGAGCCGGGCCGAAAGGGCATCGATAACCAGCTTCTGGTCGTCGTGCTGCTTCTGCTCGTCGGCCAGCGCCTTTGCCGTTTCGCGGAGGTCGATCTCACGCTGGAGAATGCTGTTCGCCGAGCGCTTGCTGCTGTGAAAGCCGCCGTAGATCAGACCGCGGCGGTCGACGAGGTCGCCGCGCCGGGTGACCACCGCCAGGAACGGGAACGCCGGGTTGGCCTTCCAAAACTCCAGAAAAGCGTTGAGGTCGTCCGCGATGTAGCACTCGGACAACACGCCCATCGCCGGATGCGGCAGCGTCGGATCCGCCAGCGCCTGCCCCGCGGGCACGAGTCCCGCCGGCAGTTCCGCCGGCGCCATGCCGTGGCCGCCGAGATCGCCCACGCGCAGCACGGCCGAGCCGATCTGCTCGTTCTCCAGCTGGGCCAGGATCCGGCGCGCGGTATCCAGGTCGCTGACACTGATCGCTTCGGCCGCGGCGCCGAGGATCGCCTCGACCGCCTTGCCGAACTCCGGCTTCACCGCGAGGCCCTGCGTAATCGGAGCCACGGGCGTGCCCGCCAGCGCCGCATCGAGCCGGCCCTGCAGCACCGCCTTGGCGCCTTCGCCGAAGCCTTCCCACTTCTCCTGCAATTGCTGCAGCAGCCGCAGCCGCGCCGTGCGCTGGGCCAGCGCGCGGTCGATCTCGGACAGCTTCCGCTGCCCTTCGCGAAACTCCTTCGTGAGGTCCGTGATCGTCTGCTGCGCCACGATCACCTCATTGTTCGCCCGGGACTTCTCGGCCAGCGCCGCTTCGGCGCGCGCGTCGGTCTCCGCGGACAGCTGCTCGGCGGCCGACAGCTGCTGGCGGAGGCCTTCCAACTCCTGCGCGAGCGACTCGTGCCGGTGCGCGCTGGTCTTCTGGTCAACTTCGTAGCTCGAGCAATCCGTGCGCAGGCGCGCCACCGTGCTCTCCAACTGGAGCAGCTGGAACTTCGACTGGTTGAGCTCCTGTTCGAGCTTCGTGAGTTCGCCCTCGACGATCGCCAGCTCGCGGTTGCGCTGCTGGAAGACCGCGTCGCTGCCGCCGAGCAGCTCAAGCTGCAGCTGCTTGTCCTGCGCGCCCGTGTCCACCTGCGCGGTGACTTCGCGAAGCTGCATCTCCAGCTCGCCAAGGTTCGCCCGCGACGAGGCGAGTCGATCCTCGAGGCCCGCGCGCCGGATGTGCGCAAGGTTGCCGGCGTTCTCCGCGGCTTCCTTCTGCGAGCGGACGTCAAACACCGCCTGCTGTGCATCCTGCACCCGCTGATTCAGCCGGCTGCGATGCGCCTTCTTCTCATCCAGCGAGGACTGCTGGTTCTCAAAATTCGAGCGCCGCGCATCGGCATCGGCCCGCAGCGTCGCCACCTTCGCCTCGAGTTCACCGAGGGTCGCCGTCAGCTGCGCGTGATGATAACCGCTCCACCCCAGCGCCAGGTGACGCAGGCGGTGGTTGAGGCGCTTGTAGCGCATCGCTTTCGCGGCCTGACGCCGCAACGAGCCGATCTGACGCGAGACCTCGCCGATCACATCCGCCACGCGCGCCAGATTCTGGTCGGTGAGCGCCAGCTTCTGCAGCGCCTCGCGGCGCTGCGCCTTGTACTTGGTGATGCCGGCAGCTTCTTCGAACACCGCACGGCGTTCCTCCGGCTTTGAGGAAAGAATCTGGTCGATTTGGCCCTGCGCCATGATCGAGTAACTGGTCCGGCCGATGCCGGTATCCATGAACAGCTTCTGAATGTCCTTCAGGCGGCAGGCCTGGCCGTTGAAGAAATACTCGCTCTGGCCGTCGCGGTGGACCCGGCGCGTGATCTCAATCTCGTGAAACTCGCTTCCCAGCTGCTTCTCGCACTCGGTCAGCAACAGCGAAACCTCGCACATTTGCGCCGGCTTGCGCGTGTCGGCGCCCTCGAAGATGACGTCCTGCATCTTACCACCGCGCAACGCTTTGGCACTCTGTTCGCCCAGCACCCAACGGATAGAATCAGCGATGTTGGATTTGCCGCACCCGTTCGGGCCGACGATGGCTGTTACACCTGGCTCAAAGCGCAGCGTCGAGGGGTCCGCGAACGATTTAAAACCATGAAGCTTGAGCGCCTTTAGATACATGCAGCGAGAAAGAGGGGCCATTGAAGGGCGTCGCCCCCACCCCGCAATGGAAAAACCGGAAACGTTGTTCACAGGGCATTCACCGTCCGGCGCGTCATGAAAACCCCGACACCCATCCCGCTTCAGCTCGGCCGGTTGGGCGAATCGACCGTCCGGAAAATTCGGCAATACGCATACGTAGACTTCCTACAGGCACGCAGTCGGCTCTTCGAACGCGACTTACACCATTCAGCTATTTTTCGCTGCTGGCGAATTTGCGATGTCGTGTTGACTATTCGCTACAACTCGGTCTGTTCCCCGCGCCGTGATGCCACCCCCGTCACCCTTTGTCGCGCGCGCCCCCTCCGACGCTCCCCAGCCCACCGGACGTGCTTCGCTTTTCCCGTTCGTTTCCTCCGTCCGCTAATTCTCCCTGTCGCCGGCGGTATTTCGCGACCTGGCGGACAGCCCCGCCCCCCGCCCGCCCCGGCGCTCAGTTTCCCCACCCACACCCATGAACACACCCACCGCCGTTCAGACTCCAGACCGGATCGAGCCGGCCCTGTCGCCTCGCCCCCCTTTGCGCGAACTCGCCCCCGGCGTCTCCGTCCCAGTCGCCGCCTGGAACGACACCTCCACCGCCGTTCTTACCCCGCCGGTCATCGAACTGATCGCGTCTCTCCACCGGCGCTTCAATGAGCGCCGCCGCGAACTCCTCGCCGCCCGTGTCCCCCGCCAGGCCGCCGTGGACGCCGGCGCCTTGCCCGACTTCGAAAACCACAACTCCGAGGCCGCCCACGGCGATTGGGACGTCGCGCCCATCCCCGCCGACCTGCGCGTCCGCCGTGTCGAGATCACCGGCCCGGTCAGCAGCGCCAAGATGGTGATCAATATGCTCAGCCGGAACGCCGACGGCGTCCGCGCCGACACCGCCATGCTCGACTTCGAGGACTCGATGAAGCCGAGCTGGCGCAATGTCATCAACGGCATCCACAACGTCATCGGCGCCGTCGACGGCACGCTCACCTTCTCCACCCCGGAAAAGACCTACCGGCTCACGCCCGACGACATGCCCGTCGTCATGGTCCGCACCCGCGGCCTGCACCTCGATGAGTCCAACGTGATCATCGATGGCCAGCCCGTCTCCGGCGGCTTGTTCGACCTCGCCACCACGTTCTTCCACACCGCCCAGACCCTCGTCCGCCAGGGCAAGACTCCCACTTACTACATCCCCAAGACCGAGCACGCCCTCGAGGCCCGTTGGTGGAACGACCTCTTCGTGGCCGTCCAGGAAGCCGTCGGCCTCCCGCGCGGCACGCTGCGCGCCACGTTCCTTATCGAGACGCTCCCCGCCGCCTTTCAGATTGAGGAGATCCTCTTCGAATTCCGCGAACACGCCGCCGCGCTCAACGTCGGCCGCTGGGACAAGATTTTCTCCGACATCAAGGTGCTCAAGAACCACCCCGACCGCATCATGGCCGACCGCGCGACCATCACCATGCAGAAGCCCTGGATGGACGCCTACGCCAAGCGGCTGATCAAGATCTGCCACGAGCGCGGCGCCTATGCCATCGGCGGCATGTCGGCCTTCACCCCCGGCAAGACGCCCGAGTTGCGCCAGCGCCAGACCGCCAAGGTCACCGCCGACAAGGGCCACGAGTTCTCCATCGGCCACGACGGCTGCTGGGTCTCGCACCCGTACTTCATCACGTACGCCCTCGCGGAGTTCAAAGCCGAGCACCAGCTCGACCGCATGCTCCCGGAGGTCAGTCGCTACCCCGACATCCTCCCGCGCGGCGAAGAGCCCCGCAGCATCGACGGCCTCCGCACCAACGTCCGCGTCGGCATCGCCTACCAGCAGGGCTGGAACAACGACATCGCCTGCGTCTCGTGGGATGGCCTCATGGAAGACCTCGCCACCTACGAGATCTCTCGCGCCCAGACGTGGCAGTGGCTGCATCACGGCGTCACCCTCGCCGACGGCCGCAAGGTCACGCCCGCGCTCGTCGAGCAGGTCTTCGACGAGGAACTCGCCCGCATCGTCGAGGAAATCACCGCCGACATCGGCGGCGGCCAACCCGCGCTGCTCGCGTCGACCCTCGCCTCGTTCCGCCAGGCCGCCGCCGACGCCAGGGCGACCTTCCTCGAGCCGAAGCTCCGCGACTATTTCCGCCAAGCGTCGGACCCGGTGGAGTGATCCCGCCGGCGGCGCCCCACCGCCAGCCCTCTTTCTCTTACTCTTCCTCTTTCTCTTACTCCCCCGATCCGCATCCGCCGTCGCCGCCCAGCGGCGGCGTCCGCGGCGAGGAATGAGAGTAAGAGAAAGATTAAGAGTAAGAGAAAGACTCCCGAGCCGGGAGTCGCAGCCCACACGCCGCCGATCTCGAGAACGAGAACGATTCCGCCCCCAACCTTCCCACCTGGAACCTTCGAACCTGTAACTTTCCACCTACAACCGGCGCGCCAGCGCCGCCCCCACCCCCTCACTCCCCCACACCCATGGACAATGCATCAGACCTCCTCCTTCAGTGGAGCACCAACCCGCGATGGGCCGGTATTCGCCGGACCTATACGCCCCGTGACGTCGTTCGCCTGCGCGGCACGGTCGACATCCGCCACAGCCTCGCCGAACACGGCGCCGCTCGCCTCTGGCAACTCCTGCACACCGAGCCGTTCGTCAACGCCCTCGGCGCGCTCACCGGCAACCAGGCCATGCAGCAGGTCAAGGCCGGCCTGAAGGCCATCTACCTCTCCGGCTGGCAGGTCGCCGCCGACGCCAACCTCGCGGGAAGCATGTACCCCGACCAGAGTCTCTACCCCGCCAACAGCGTCCCCAACGTCGTCCAGCGCATCAACCAGGCGCTCCTGCGCGCCGACCAGATCTGCCACTCCGAAGGCAGCGACAAGACCCACTGGCTCGCGCCCATCGTGGCCGACGCCGAGGCCGGCTTCGGCGGCCCGCTCAACGCCTTCGAAATCATGAAGGCCATGATCGCCGCCGGTGCCGCCGGCGTGCATTTCGAGGACCAGCTGTCGTCCGAGAAGAAGTGCGGCCACATGGGCGGCAAGGTGCTCATCCCGACCGCGCACTTCATCCGCACGCTCAACGCCGCCCGCCTCGCGGCCGATATCTGCAACGTGCCGACGATCCTCGTCGCCCGCACCGACGCGCTCGGCGCGAAACTGCTCACCAGCGACGTCGACCCGCGCGACCAGCCGTTCCTCACCGGCGAGCGCACGCCCGAGGGCTTCTTCCGGATGCGCGAGGGCATCGACCTCGCGATCGCCCGCGCCCTCGCGTACGCGCCGTACGCCGACATGCTCTGGTGCGAGACCTCCACCCCCGATCTCGACGAAGCCCGCCGCTTCGCCGAGGGCGTGCACGCCGAGTTCCCGGGCAAGCTTCTGGCGTACAATTGCTCGCCGTCGTTCAACTGGCGGAAGCACCTCGACGACGCGACGATCGCCAAGTTCCAGCGCGAACTCGGCGCGATGGGCTACAAGTTCCAGTTCATCACCCTCGCGGGCTTCCACGCGCTGAACTACTCGATGTTCGACCTGGCCCATGGCTACGCGTCGTCGCACATGAGCGCGTTCGTCGACCTCCAGCAGCGCGAGTTCGCCGCCGTCTCCCGCGGTTTCACCGCCGTGAAGCACCAGCGCGAGGTCGGCACCGGCTACTTCGACGAAATCAGCACCGTCGTCTCCGGCGGCGAGTCGTCGACCCTCGCCCTCGTCGGCTCCACCGAGGAAGCCCAGTTCCACGTTTGATCCGTCACTCCGCCCTGGCGCTGCCCGCCAGGGCGGAGCCCGCCGTATTCGCGGACGCGAAAACCGCCGCCTGCCTCAGGGCAATGTATTAAAACTGTGGCGACAGTTCCGGCGTCCGCGAGTGTCACGTAATACGTGACATTGGGCAGGTCCTGTTCCCGCGTGGCGGCTCATCTCGCATGGCGCCGCACGAACTCGCCGATGAGATCGGCCGCGAGGGTCGCGTGGGTCTCCAGCAGGAAGTGCCCGGCATCGAACACGTGCGCCTCCATTCTCGGCAGGTCCCGCATCCACGATCTCCGCCAGCTCGAAGAACGCATCATGTCTGCCCCAGAGCAGCAACCCCGGCGGCCGTATCCGCGCGAGGTAGTCGCGGACCGCGTCGAAGCGCGCGACGTAGCGTCCGTAATCACCCACGAGCGCCCGCTGCGTCTGCATCTGGCCCGGCAGGTTCATGACGCGCCAATCCTCGTTCCAATTTGCCGGCGAGATCCGCGCTGCCACCTCCCCCGGCAATCCCGCGACGTACTGGTCGCGCGTGCCTTCGTAGGTGAGATGCGCTGTCGCCGCGGCCTCATGCTCCGGCGTCGGCTCCGCCCAGAACCGCTGCGTCGCCGCCCATTGCGGCCCGAGCCCTTCGCGGTGGGCGTTGGCATTCTGGATAATCAGACCTCGCACCAACTCCGGCGCCTGCATCGCAACGTAAAGGCCCACCGGCGCGCCAAAATCGTGCAGGTAAATGAAGCGCGGTCCCACGTCCAGTCGGTCCAGCAACTCCAGCACCGCGCGCCCATACGCCGGGAACGAAACCTCCGGCGCCACCTCCGACGCGCCAAATCCGGGCAGATCCGGCGCAATCACGAATGCGGTCTCCGCCAATCGCGGGATCACGTCACGAAACGTGCGCGCGGAACTCGGAAACCCATGCAACAAGAGCACGGCCGGATGGGCCGAGTCACCCGCCGCGACGCAAGCCATCTCGTTCCCGCCCGAAAGGCGATGGCGTTGAACTTCTGGTGTGTGCATACCCGCTGCCTCCTGCCTCTCCGACGATCACGCGACACCGATTCACCTCTTTCCCTCAGTTCGCAACTGGCCTATTCCTCCCCCCGCGGTTGCCTTCGGTGCCACAATCGACATCACCAACCGGGCATCGCCGAGGCGCCCCATTCGCTACGCCCTGCTCCTGCAGGGTTGGCTTGTGCGGTTTCGGCGCCGGCGGTGCTTGGGATAGTGTCACCGCATGCGCGACGATACCGAACTCCTCCGCTGTTACGCCGAGCAACACTCCGAGCCCGCCTTCGCGGAGTTTGTTTCGCGTCACGTCGGCCTCGTGTATGCCGCTGCCCGTCGTCGCACCGGCGATGACACCCTCGCGCAAGACGCCGCCCAGCAGGTCTTCACGTCCGTCGCCCGCCAAGCCGCCACCCTCGCCCGCCACCCGTCGCTGGCCGGCTGGCTGTACACCGCCACCAAGCACGCCTCGCTCAACCTCCTGCGCACGGAACGTCGCCGGCTCCGGCGCGAAACGATCGCCTACCAGATGCATGCGTCCGAACCGCCGGGGCTTCCCGCCGTCGCCTGGGAACAGCTACGGCCCGCCCTCGACGCGGCCATGGACGCCCTAAACGCCGCCGACCGCGAAGCCGTGCTGCTCCGCTATTTCGAAAACCGCCCGCTCGCCGTCGTCGCCGCACAGCTCGGCACGTCGGAAAACGCCGCCCGCATGCGCGTCAACCGCGCGCTCGACCGGCTGCACGTCGCTCTCAGTCGTCGCGGGGTCACGTCCACCACCTCCGCCCTCGCCGCCGTGCTCACACTCGAAGCCACGGCCGCGCCCGCCGGCCTCGCCACCACCATGACGCAGGCCGCCCTCGCCGCCGCCGCCACCACCGCGGGCGGCACGCTCGGCGGCAGCCTGCTCGGACTCTTCGCCATGAACAAACTCACCCTCGCCGCGACTGCCCTGGTGATCGCCGGCGCCCTCGCGCCCACCCTCTGGGAGTGGCACAAATTCCGCGGGGCCTCCGCCGAGTTGGCCGACCGCGAGCAGCTCTCCGCCAGCGTGCGCCACGAGGCTGCCGCGCTCTCCGAGCAGGTGACGAAACTCACCTCACCGGATCAGACGCGCGTCGCCGAGCTGCGCCAACTGCAAGCCCGCGCCGCCACCTTGCAGGCCCGGCCCGCCGGCGTGCTGGACTCCGCCATGCGTCCGCCCACCAACGCCGGCACCGCCACCGCCGAAGCCACTTTCGAGACGATGCTCTGGGCGGTCACCACCGGCGACTGGGAGCTGTTCGCCCAGAACTTCGTGCTCGAGGGCGACGCCCTCGCCCAAGCCCAGGCGCTCTTCGACTCCGCCCCACCCGAGATTCGCACCCGCTTCAAATCGCCGCAGGGCCTCGTCGCCCACGTCTGGGTCGACGGCTCGCGGCCCAAGCACGTTGCGTGGGCCGAGCGGATCCAGGTCCTGGACTCGGTGCTCGCCGACGGCCCGGCCACCCGACGCGTCCGCATCTGGCAGCGCACCGGCGACGGGAAGGAAATGGCCAACATCGCCGAGTTCGAGCGCCGCGGGGAACGCTGGATCATCTCGCCGACCGCGACCGCGAAGGCCCTGCAGGTCATCCTCCCGCGCATCGATCCCACCACCGGCGGACTCAAGCCCCGGAAGCCGGGTGATTCATGAAAGCGGCCCTCCTCCTCACCCTCGTGGTCGTCGCCGGCTGTGCCTTTGCCCACTTGCACCTACAGCGCGCGAACGCGCGGCTCACGCACGCGTTGGCCGAGCGGCGGGCAACGGATGCGGCGACGGCCAGCGTGAGCGTCGACAACGCGCACTGGAAACAATACCTGGCCACCGCGGCGATCGACCGCCGCCGCGCCGACGCAGAACTCGAGCACGAGATCACGTCCGCCCGACTGCAGGTAGCCAGGCTTGAGGCGGACGCCGAGACCCAGGCGGCCGCGAAGCGCGAGCACGACCAGGCGCGCACGCTGCGGCTGCGGGCCAACCGTGACTTCACCGCCGGCCCGGTGCTCGTCGCGAACTGCGGCAACGTGGGCCTCTCCACTCCGCTCAACGCGCTGGAGACGTTGGTGTGGTCAGGCCAGCACGCCGACACCTCGCTCGAACGGATGATCTCGGTTTCCGGGCCCGCCCGGGAACGCCTGGAAAACCTGATTGCCACCCTGCCCGCCGCGACGCGCGAGCAGTACCCCACCCCGGAGTCGCTCGCCGCGCTCTTCGTTGCCGACGCCGTGACCAACATCGCCGCGGTCCAGGTCCTCACCCAGATTACGGTCGGTCCCAAGAACGTGGTGCTGGAAATCAGCCACCTTGGGGGCAAGAGCTTCGACCTTCCACTGGTGCAGACCGCGGACGGCTGGAAGGTCTGGGTGGAGCACGCCTCCGCCGCCAAGAAGATCGCCCAACGCCTCCTCGGCCCCACTCGCCCCGCGACCCCGCCTGCAAGTTCGAAACCGTAGGTGGCCAGAAGATCAGTCTCGGGCAGTGCGCACCAACGGGCCCGTTACCCCGCGGCACTTGTCCCGTGCGCCAAGACCGTGGGGCGCCGAGATGCCGTATCAACGATCCGGCGACAACAGCCGCGCGCGTGAGTGTCACGTATTACGTGACACTGCCGCCGCGTCGCACGAGCGATGGCGCCGAAAAGTGTCACGCAATACGTGACACTTTCTGCACCGTCGCCGGCGTCTCGTTGCCCCGGGCCGGTGGAGGTTGAGCGGCTTGGCGCTCTGTCCGTGTCGCCCTCACGTTCACAGCCGCCGCGGCGTGGCCGCATCGACGATAGCGGGTTCGACGCTCTGCGTGGTCATTGCCAGTGCGACCGCGATGTCCTCTGCGCCCACGCTCCCCATCGACTCGCCGCCTCGTCCGCGGCCTACTCCCGCCGCCTGGTGCTTCGCGCTGGGTGCCGTGCTCCTCACCTTCGCGTTTTGCGCAGTGCAACTGCATTGGCGGAGCTATTTCGCCGTCCCGCTTCCCTGGAGCGACTCCGCCCGGTCCATCGCCCGCTGCGCCCTCGCGCTCTCCGTCCCGGCGGTGGCGATGGGCGTGCTGCGCGGGTTGAAGGATCGCTGGTCGGTCCTGGGCGTCACCGTCGCCGCGAGTCTCTTCTGCGCGGCCTATGCGGAGGTGCTCCACACCTGGATCGTCGACCGCGCCAACTTCGACCCCAACTTCCACACCAACGCCGAATGGCAGTGGAATCTCCACAACGCCATCATGGGACTCGAGCGCTGGTGCGCACCGCACGTCTTCCGCTTCCTTCCCGACTGCATCGTTTCGTTCAACTTCTGGCTCACCGGCGACCGCGAGTGGAGCATCCATGTGTTCCGGTTCGGCGCCAATACCGCCTTGTTCGCGATGATCCTCCGGTATGCGCGAGTGTATTTGTCCGTCGTCTGGTCCTTCGGGCCGATGCTCGTCGTCGCGATGCTCTATCCGGTCACCATCTTGAGATACAATGGCCAGTTCACCGATCCCCTCGCCCACTTCAGCCTCGTCGCCGGGCTGTTCTTCCTCGCCAGACGCCACGAGCCCGGTTTCTTCGCCGCCTTCTTCGCCGGCATCCTGGCCAAGGAATCGATCAACCTCCTGGCGCCCTGCCGGTGCTTCCACGGCAATTGGCGACGGTCGTTCCTGCTCGGGTTCATCTACCTGGCCGCCGGCCTCGCACTCACCGTCGCCGTTCGGCGTTACATTCAGGGCCCGATTCCCGTCGCGTATACCTCGATCAGCGGCACTGGCGCCCGTCAGGTCTTCGGCAACTGGGGTGCCCGCGGCATCTGGTGGCCCATGTACGCCGTCACGATCGGCGCCCTGCTCCCTGGCGCCGTCGCGGGCTGGCGGCACATCGACGCCGCCTTCCGCGCGACCTGCGTGACCGTCGTCCTCGGCACCATCGCCTCAAATCTCTTCATCAGCCTCATGTGGGAGGTCCGCAACGTCGTACCTGCCTTCATCCCGCTCGCGATTCTCAACTTCAGATATCTCGAAACGGTCCTGGCGCGGGGGACTGCCACTCCCCGCCTCAACCGGAGCGGAGCATCGCAGGTCACCGCTCCATCGCGCGTCTGATCCGCCAAATACGGTGAACCGCGAACGTCGCGAATGAGCGCGAAGACGCAGGGATCACGCCGGCGGGCGTCGAAAGCCCAGGCTGCGCCGATCGCCTCGGGCTTTCGCGTCGATTTCGCGTCGTTCGCGGTCTTCCCAATCCGCCGTCCCCCCTCCGTCACACGCTGACTCGCGATTTCACCGCGGCGTCCCGCCCGAGGAGCGGCAGCAACTCGTGCCGCCACAGCGTCTCGCGGTGCTGCTCGCGGAAGAAACCGAAGTGGCCGATCCGCTTCAGCCCAAATTCGCGCGGATCCAGCCGGCGGCGCGTCACGCGCGCGTTGACATAAAAGCCGTGCAGCGACGCCACGTTCCGCTCCGACATGAATTCATCATCCGTGAACGACAGCGCGTGCACAGGCGCCCGCATCGCCGCGAAACGGTGCCGCGCGCCGGGCTCGACGCCGACCGCGTACTCAGGATGCAAACACCACCGCCGCCATTGCCGCGCCACGCCGCGCGGGAGGTCGCCCACCATCCGCAGCACGCGCCCGGGATAGTAGCCGCACAACGCGACCGACACCGGCATCGCCAGATACCACAACGCCCACACGTAGTGCCGCAGCGGCTTCGCATTCTCGCGCCAATAGCCGCTGCCCGAGCCGATCGTGATCACCCGGTCCAGCGTCTCCGCCCCCGGCACGAACGGCACGATCTGACCGCTGAGGCTGTGCCCGATCCACGTGACAGGCGCGCCCGCATGCCGGCGCCGCACCGCCGCCAACACCGCGCCAGCGTCGAGATTCGCCCAGTCGAGCACGTTCGTGCGCAGCTTCCGCAAGGAGCCGCGACGCGAGCGTCCGACTCCACGGTAATCAAAGGTCACGACCGCCCACCCGCGCTCCGCCAGCCAGGTCGCCAGCGGCGCGTAGAAGCGCTGCGGCACCGCCATCGCCGGCGCGAGCACGATCGCCCCCCGTCCCCCGCCGCGCGGCTGGAAGAGCGTCGTCGGCACCGGATAGCCATCCGGCGCCACCACCTCGGATTCGCGCGTGAGGACCATCAGGTGGACTTCGCCTTCCGCGTCACACGCTCGATCTCGTCCCAGAGTTCGTCCGGCACCGCCGAGAACGCGTTGAACTCACCTGCGCCTTGCAGCCACTCGCCGCCGTCGATGGTGACGACCTCGCCGTTCACGTACGCCGAGTAGTCGGAGACCAGATACGCCGCGAGATTCGCCAGCTCCTGGTGCTCCCCCACCCGCCGCAACGGGATCCGCGCAAGGGGATTGAGCGTCCGCCGGATGTTCTCCGGGAACAGCCGGTCCCACGCGCCCGAGGTCGGGAACGGCCCAGGCGCGATCGCGTTCGATCGGATCCCGTACTTTGCCCACTCGACCGCCAGCGAGCGCGTCAGTGCCAGCACGCCCGCCTTCGCGCACGCCGAGGGCACTACGTACGCGGAGCCCGTCCAGGCGTACGTCGTCACGATATTCAGAAACACGCCGGGCTGCTTCGCCGCGATCCAGCGCTTGCCCGCCGCCAGCGTCACGTGCGTCGTGCCGTGCAGCACGATGCCGATCACGGCGTTGAACGCGCGCGCCGAGAGCCGCTCGGTCGGACTCACGAAATTGCCCGCGGCATTGTTCACCACGGCATCGATCCGGCCGCAGCGCGCGATCGCGTCGTCGAACAGCCGCTCCACCGCGTCGGCATCGCGGATGTCGCAGGCCAGCGGCACGACCTCGGGGCCGGGCGTCGCCTGGAGGTCCTTCGCCGCCGCGTCGAGCACCTCCTGCTTGCGACTGGCAATGATGAGGCGGGCGCCCAGTTGGCGAAAGTACGCGGCCATCGCCTTGCCGAGGCCGGTGCCGCCGCCGGTGATGAGGATGGTGCGGCCGTCGAGCGCGCCATCGCGCAGCATGGGGTCTAGATGGGACATGGGGGGATAAAGTCGTCGTCCGCCTCGGCCTCTCCGAGGCCGGCAACGCGGCCGCGGTGGTGATCTTCGACGCGAGCGCGCTCGCGCTCCTTTTCCCGGTCGGCATGCCAGGAACGCGGCACGGTCTGCCAGCCCACCACCTTGCCTCCGGTCGGCGGCGGGTTGTGCCAGGTGCCACCGGCGAGATCCGCGGGGCTCATGACTGCACCTCCGCGAGCGGGGCCATCGCGCGGGGCTGCCGCGGCCGAAATGACCAGGTGATGGTGAACAGCGCCACGATCTCGCCCGCGGCGTTCCGGCCCACCGAGCGCACCGGCACCGTGCAGCCTTCGCCGCTGCGCACCGACTCTTCGATCGCGCTCCGCAGCAGGTCGCCATCGGCGCACGTGAACACCGCGACGTCGGTTGCCTTCTTCACAAACTCCGCCTCGCAATGCGTCACCAGCATCGAGACCGACGGCTGCAGCCGATGAAGATGCGCCATGGCCAGCAGCCCCGCCGCCAGCTCACCGCCCATCGCCAGACACGCGAAATAGATCGAGCGAAAGGGATTCTGGGAAAACCACCGGAACGGCACGCTCACCGCACACTCGGTCGGGCTGATCGCGCGCACGCGCAGTCCGGCAAAGAACGCGCTCGGCAACATCCGCAGGAGGTAGAGGCGGAAGCGCCAGCTCTGCGCGAACGCGATGAACTCCGAGGTGGCAGGGCGAACCGCGGTGCTCATTGGACCACGAGGTGCGACAGCGTCCGCGCCCCCTCCTCGTCGTGCGCCTCGTCGGCCGTGCTCTCGAGCGCGATTGCCGCGCCGATCATCTCCGGGGTGAGTCCGAACGCGTCGACCAGTCCCACCGCCTCGCGGCGGATCGACCGGTAGAGCCGCAGGGTCTCGCGCTGCATCGCCGCCAGCTGGCTCGCGCCCACAAAGCCGCGCGCCGTCAGCCACGCGCCCGCCGCCTGGATCCGATCCAACGCGAACAGCACGCAGAGATCGGTCAGCACCGCACGCGCCTTCGCGTCGGGACACGCTCGAACCCCCGCGACAAAGCGCTCGTGCAGGAACGCCTCGGTCCAGGCGTCCACCGCCTGCACGGCCTGAATCTGACAATCCAGGAAGGCAGCCGCGGTGTCCTGCCCGCGCTTGCGGCCGGCGCGGATCGCCTGCCCCAGCTCGAGCAGGCTGAGCCGCGCCCGCTGCGCGAGAATCGAACGCTGCCACTCCAGCGCTGTGACGCTGCCACGCCGGAACCAGCGTGCCGGCAGCGAGCGCCATCCCAGCCAGCTTTTCGCCTGCTCCCGCGCGATGCGGCCCGCGCCGCCCGGCCGCCTCAGCTCCTGCTGCAGTTCGCCCAGGAGGTTTCGCGCGGCGAGCTGACGCAGCACGGTGTTGTCGCCTTCGAAGGTCGTGAAGATGTCGGAGTCGGACTTCAGGCCGGGCAACCGGCTCGACGCCATGAAGCCCTCCGCGCCGCACGCCTCGCGGCACCGCTGCAGCGTCGTCGTCGCGTGATCCGTTGCCCATGCCTTGAAGGCCGCCGCCATCGTCTCGACGGTCCTGCCGTCGCCCTCACCGCGCGCATAACGCTGCACGAGGTCGGCGCGGGCAAACCAGAGCGCGTAACTCGCCGCCAGGTGCGGCAGCAGCCGCGCCTGGTGCGTGGGATAATCGAGCAGCAGGATCTCCGGCTCGCCCGGACGACCAAACTGCCGGCGCCGCGCCGCGTAACGCACCGCGATCGTGAGGCCGGTCTTCGCCGCCGCCATCGCCGCGCTACCCACGGCGATGCGTCCGCCGACGAGCGTCGCGACCATGGCGAAGAACCGCGCGCCAGCGTTCTCGATCGCGCTGGTGTACGTGCCGTCGGGCGCGACCTGGGCAAAGCGGTCGAGCATGTCGCTGCGCGGAATCCGCACCTGGTCGAACCACAGCTTGCCGTTGTCCACGCCGTTGAGCCCCATCTTGAGCCCGTTGTCCTCGATCGTGATCCCAGGCAGCGGCCGGCCCGAGGCATCACGGATCGGCACGACAAACGCGTGCACACCCAGGCGCTCGCCGTGGATGATCAGCTGGGCGAACACGGTGGCGATCCGGCCATGCCGCGCCGCGTTGCCGATGTAGCTCTTCCCCGACGCGTAGTTCGGACTGTGAATCGTGAAGGTCTGGGTCGCCGCATCGTACGTGGCGGTCGTCTCCACCTCGCGCACGTTCGAGCCGTGTCCCAGTTCGGTCATCGCGAAGCACCCGGGCAGTTCCAGCGCGATCGTCGGCGGCAGGTACTTGGCGTGGTGCGCCGCGGTGCCGAGGTGCAGGATCGATCCGCCCCACAGCCCAACCTGTACGCCGAACTTCGTGAACAGGCTGAGGTCGTGCGACGCCATGATTTCCCCCGCGGCGAAGAAGCCCTCGGGGTCGCCCTTGCCTCCCGCCGCCGGCGGGAAGAACAGGCCGCTGTAGCCGGCGCGGGCGAGGGTGCGACACCAGCGCAGCGTCCGCTCGCGCGCGTCCGCCACCGACTCTTCGGTGGTCACCGGTGCGAACTCCGGCTGCGAGAGCAGTTGCCGCAGCTGGTCGCGCATCTCCGCCCGGTTGCCGTCGAGGTAGCGGCGCAGGACGTCAGGGGCGAAGGAGCTGATTTCTGCCAGGGGTGGATACTCGGGGGAACGGGACATGGTCAGGAGGCGGTTGAGACTGCGACGTCCGCGGTACGCGCCGCCGGAGCGGCGGCCACGGGCCGACGGGGAGATGTGGGTTCGGAATAGAAGGCGCCCTGCCGGCGGCCCATTTCGACGAGCAGCTGACAGGGGGCAAAGTACGGCGCGACGGTGGCGGCGAGGTGCTCGAGCCGCCGCACGACCTCAGCGATGCCGAGCGAGTCGGCATAGCGGAGCGGCCCGCCGCGGAACGGCGCCCAGCCGGCGCCAAAGATCAGGCCGAAGTCCACATCCGCCGACTCGGCCACGACGCCCTCCTCGAGGCAGCGGGCGCCTTCGTTCACCATCAGCAGCGTCATCCGATCGAGCCGCGTGGCATCGTCCTGACGGGCGGCGGCGCCGGGGGCGTGACCCGGCACCACTTCGGCGTTCGGCTGTTCGCGGGCGCCCTTCTTCTCGGGGAAAACGTAGAACCCGCGGCCGGTCTTACGGCCGAGCCAGTTCTTTGCGATGAGACGCTGCAGGAGATCGGTGTCCACCGGCACTGGGTGCGGCAGCCGCCGCGCGAGGTCGGTGGCGACGTGCTGCGCGATATCGAGCCCGACTTCGTCCACGAGCCGCAGCGGGCCCATCGGCATGCCGAAATCCAGCATGATCGCGTCGATCCGCTCGATCGAAACGCCCTCGAGGAACAGCCGCACCGCCTCGGTCATGTAGGGCGTCAGCACCCGGTTCACCAGGAACCCGGGACGATCGGCCACGAGGACCGGCAGCTTGCCGATGCGCTTCACGTAGCCGAGCGCGGTCGCCACCGCGGCATCGGAGGTGCGCTCGCCGCGGACGACCTCGACGAGCTGCATGCGGGCCACCGGATTGAAGAAATGGATACCGACCACGCGCGAGGGATCGCGCAGCCCCTCCGCAATCGCGTCGATCGAAAGCGCGGACGTGTTGGTCGCCAGGACGGCGTGCGGAGCAGCCCGACGCTCGAGGTCCTGGAAGAGGCTGCGTTTCGCCTCGAGCTTCTCGACCGCGGCCTCGACCACGACGTCCACCGGCAGCGGCACGCCGCCAGTCGTGGGCACCACGCGATCCATGCCCGCCATCGCCTCAGCCTCGGTGATTGAGCGCCGCTTCGCCGCGCCGCGGAACAGGTCCCGGATCGTCGCCAGCCCGCGGGCGAGCGGCTCGTTGCCGATGTCCTGAAGCAGCACCCGCAATCCGCGCGCGCTCGACCAGTGCGCGATCCCCGCACCCATCACGCCGGCGCCGACGACCGCGATCCGTTCGACGTCCCGCGGCCCCGCGCCCCCGGGGGCCGCAAGCTTCTTGGCCCGCTCCTGCAGGAAGAAGATCCGCATCAACTGCTGGCACTCCGGCGTCTGCGTCAGGCGAACGAACGCCGCGCGTTCCAAATCGAGCGCCGCGTCGAGCGGCAGCCCCAGGCTGCGCGTGGCGACATCAATCGCCGCCAGCGGCGCGGGATACAGCCCGCGCGTCTTGGCGAGGAGCTGTTTGCGGGCCTGACGTGCCACGATTGCGCGCAACACGGGGCGATTTTCCCATGGCGTCGCGGCCGGCCGCCGCTTGCCGCGCGCGAGCAGCCGGCGCGCGGCGTCGAGCAACTGCTCGCGCGCGACAACCTCGTCGACGAGCCCGAGCTTCCGCGCCTTGGTGCCGACGACCTGCTTGCCCGGGAGGATCAGCCCGAGCGCGGCCGGCAAGCCGATCAGCCGAGGCAGCCGCACGGAGCCGCCCCAGCCGGGCAGGATGCCGAGCATCGTTTCCGGGAGGCCAAGCTTCGTGCCGCTGTCGTTCGAGGCGACGCGCCAGTCACAGGCGAGTGACACCTCCAAACCGCCGCCGAGCGCAAGACCGTGGATCGCGGCGACCGAAGGCACCGGGAGCCGCTCCAGCCGTGTGAACACCTGCTGACCGAGGCGGCCGGTGCGCTCCATCGACGCGGCGGAGGAGTCGTGCGTGAGCGACTGCAGGTCGGCGCCAGCGAGGAAGATCTTCGGCTTGGCGCTGAACAGGATAACGCCGCGCAACGCCCGCAACTGCTCGAGGTAAGCGAGGTGCGCGTCGAGTTCCTGCAGGGCGGGGACGTCGAACACGTTCGCGGACGAATCAGGGCGGTCGAAGGTCAGCAGGCAGACGCCGTCAGCGGCGAGGGTGCGCGTGATGTTGCTCATGGCGAGGGGTGAGACGCCGGCGAGGCGCGGGAACGTGGGGAATCGAGGGAGAACCGAAAGCGGAGGCGGTGGGGAATAACGAAGGCGGCAGACTCGGCGGCAATCGACCCGCGTGAGACGTGGCGGTATCGCGAGCGCGGCAGCGCGACGGCCGGCTCAGGCGGCCTCGAGCCAGAGCGCGCCGCCCTGGCCGCCGCCGATGCAGAGGGAGACGACGGCGTTCTTCGCCTTGCGGCGGCGGAGCTCGCGAACGGTGGAGAGCACGAGCCGCGCGCCGGACGCACCGACCGGGTGGCCCAGCGCGATGGCGCCGCCGTTGACGTTGAGTTTCTCGAGCGGGATCTCGCCAAGCTCGCGGTCACGGCCGAGATACTGGCGGCCGAAGTCGGTCGATTGCGCGGCGGCACGGCAGGCCAGGACCTGGGCGGCGAAGGCCTCGTTGATTTCGACGAGGTCGGCCTGGTCGAGCCGCAGGCCGGTGCGCTGCTCGAGTCGGCTCATGGCGTACACGGGGCCGAGCCCCATGCGCGCCGGATCACAGCCGGCGTACGCGTAGCCCACGATGCGGCCGAGCGGCTGGAGCCCGGAACGGGCGAGCGCGGTCTCGCTCATCAAGAGCAGTGCGCCGGCACCATCGGTGATTTGGGAGGAATTGCCGGGCGTGACGCTGCCGCCCTGTTTGACGAAGACCGGCCGCAGCTTCGCCAGAGCCTCGCGACTCTGGTTCTCGCGCACGCCGTTGTCGGCCTCGACGGCGATCGGTTTGCGGCTCGTGTGCGGAAAGACCGGCACGGTCTCGTCCTTGAAATATTGCTGGCGCGCCGCGGCATGGGCGCGCTGGTGGGAGAGCAGCGCGAACTCGTCCTGCTGGTCGCGCGAGATTGCCCATTCGCGGGCGAGCACCTCGGCGGTCTCACCCATGTTCATGCCGCACACCGGATCGTTGAGCCCGAGCAGGAGGCTGATGCGCGGGGAAAAATCCTTCGGCCGAAACGCCAGCATCGCCCTCACCCGGCTGCCGAGGGATTTCGCCCGGGCGAGCGTGCCGAACTTCCGCGCCGTCTCCGGGCGGTAGAGCAGCGGGTAGTTGCTCATGCTCTCGGCGCCACCCACGACAAACACCTCGCCCTCACCGGCGGCGTGCTTCTGCGCCGCCTGCGTGATCGCCTCGAGACCGGAGGCGCAGTTGCGCGAGACCGTAATCGCGGGGACCGACTGCGGGATGCCGGCGCGCAGGGCGATCACACGGCCGACGTTCGCGGCGTCGGCCGGGTTGCCGACGCAGCCGATGACGACGTCGTCGATGGTCGAGGGATCGATGCCGGTGCGGGCGAGCAGCGCGGCGACCGCGGTGCGGCCGAGCTCGGTGGCGTCGGCGTCGGCAAGGGTCGTGCCGGCCTTGGCAAAGGGCGTGCGGACGCCCTCGACGATGTAGAGGGGGGATTTCATGTGGGAACGCGACGCGGGGGGCGTCTGGTGGAACCGGCGAAAGCGAGCCGGCGCGTGTGGTGGGAAAAGCGAATCGCACCAAATGAGCGAATATTCGCTCGTCAAACCGAAATCCGACTTTTTTCGCCGAAAGTGAAGCCGTGCGACGGCGCGCACGGCTTCACTCTGTGGGGCTCGAAGAGGCGCGGGCAGACCGCCAGGCGCGCCAGCTCGGCTCAGCGTCCTCAGTCGCCTCCCAGTGATCAGTTTAGTCCGTCTACTTTCACTTTCACCCTCACTTTCACTCCCGCCTCCCTTTCACTTTCACGCCCCTTCACTCACTCCCTCATTCCTTCATTCCCTCACTCCCTCGGCGATCGACGCCGCTGGCGGCGCCGATCGCCGCGAGCGCCGCGATTGCCTCGATCTCGCGCTGGCGGCGCTCGGTCTTGGCGTGGAGGACGGGAGCTGCCGCGCGTTCGGCGCAATCCGTGAGGGGGCAGCGTTCGCACGTGGAGCCCACGACGCGGCTCGGCACGGCGGAATCGTTCCAGAACGCGAGCATGCGCTTCAGCGCTTCGTCGACGCGGAAACCAATACTCACACAGGACAGCACGTCGCTGCCCGGCCCCTGAGAATAGGTGACGGACAGGTTGAAGAACTCCTCGTCGGTCGCGTGGTCGCGCGTGCGTTGCGCGTGCACGATGGGGCCGTTGGCGAGCCCACCCGCCTCGAGGCTGAGCAGCGCCTGCACGGCGAGCACGCGGCGGCAGTAGTGCTCCTCGTCCTTGATGCTGTGGGTGCCGTGAATGCCGTGGTACTGCAGTTCCTTGCCGATCGAGACGTGCGGAGTGCCAAGACGGCGGTCGAAGCGGATGAAATACATCTGCTCCAGCGCGAACAGCCGGGGGAGAATCTGCGTGAGCCGGTGGAAGAGCATCTCCGGCGTCGACTGGTACTTCTCGAGGATAGCAACGAGCACCTCGCCCTCCCAGCGCGCGAGCGAGAAGAAGCGCCGCAGGTCGCCCTCGAGCAACGTGCGATTCAGCAGCAGCGCGCCGGCGAAGTACGAAGCGCGGAAGTTGTCGATGAGCTGGGGATACGACTCGACCTTGACCAGCGGAGAGGTCGTCGGCCCGGGGTTCAGCCCGAGGTAGCGGGCACCGATCTCACGCGCCACGAGGAAGGCCTGCTGCCATTCGCTGAGCCGGGAGTTCAGGTACAGCCGGCGGGAGTCGCCGTTGGTCGAAACCGCGCGCAACCGCTGGAGGTCCGGATGGGTCGCCAGCATCGTGTCATCGATCGAGTACTTGTACTCTTTGATGAGGCAGGTGCGGAGCTGCTTCATGTCGGGCGTCGCCCGGCGCGGCCAGCCATGCGCGGCACGAAACGCCTCCGAACTCACCTCCAGGTCCTCGAAGTAGTTGTGATTCTGCTCCACGTAGGAGCGCATCGCCGCGAGCAGCAGGTCGTCCATCTTCACGTCGAACCGCCGCGCAATCGTGAGGAGGGTGTCGAAGAGGGCGCTGATCCGCTCGGGGTCACTGGACGCAATGGCGACGAGGTCGGCGGGCGAGAGTCCGAACACGTGCAGCGGCAGCGCCTGGAGGAGTCCCGATTTCAGGAGGGCGGCGAGGCGGTCGAGCTGCGGTCCGAGCTGGAGCGAGACGAGTTCGTCGTAGCTCGTGCCGAGAGCGTTGGCCAGGGCGGCAATCTTTTCGGGCTTGGGGTACTTTTTGCCCTTCTCGATCTCATTGAGGTACGAGGTGGTCAGGCCGGTGCGCTCCGACAGGTCCTTGAACGAGAGTTCGCGCGCCTTGCGGAGGCGGCTCAGCTTCAGCCCAAGGATGAACCGGAGGTTCTCCTTGTGCGGCAGGACGGCGGCAGCGGCGGCGAAATCAACGGAGGTGGCGGAGGACATCAGGAAAATCAGGCGGCTTGGGGGACGGCGGGGACGCGGGAGCGAACGTGGACCGTGACGACGCAATGAGCGCAGACCTCGCCGCTCGCGTCCTGCAGATCGAGGCGAAAATCCCGCTCAGCGCGGCCGGTCTCCTCGAGCTCGGCCCGCAGCTCAGCCACCTCGGCCGGTTCAACCCGGGCCGTCGCATATAGCGTGGACCGCCCCTGGCGCCGAAAGCTGATGCGCGCGGCCCGCACCCAGACCTGGTGCCGGCGGCCGAGCTGCGCGGACACGAGCAAAGCGTGGAGCGGGTCGACCGCGGCGTAGATGGCGCCGCCATACAGCGTGCCGTTGAGGTTGCGCGTCGCCCGGCCCAGCGGCAGTGCGATGCGCATTTCCGTGTGATCGGGCGCGAGATAAACGACCCGGGCGCCGGTGCGGCGGTACGCGGGGAACCAGTTGATTCGCCAGCGCAAAAAGCGGGACTTCCAGGTTTCGGCCATGTGGGGTGGCTCAGGGGTGAGGGGCGCGAAAAGCTGCGGTACCGATGCATGCCGGTCAAGAATTCGCAACTTTTAGCGAATATTCGCTTGCAAAGCCTCCTTCGCTGACTTCGGTGCACGCCGTTCCCCCGCCGGCCCCCACCCGGCTTAGTTCCCCACCCTACACCCACACCCACGCGTCTGACCCGCTGCAGCCGTCCTTCGGGCACCGGCCTGCAGCCGCAGGGTCAGTTGTTCCCCCCCAATGAACCCCACCCGTTGTGTTGTGCTCCGGCATGCCCGGACGCTCATCGTTGCGACCAGCCTCCTGCTTGGGCTCGGTCTGGCCCCTACGATCCAGGCGCTGCCGTTCAAAGCCGGCCCGGTCTCCGGCAGCTTCGACAGCACCTTCTCGCTCGGAGCGATCTATCGGCTGAACGATCCCGATCCCTGGCTCTACGGCACGTCGAACGGCGGCTACGCCAACTCCGTCAACGGTGACGACGGCAATCTCAATTTTCCGAAAGGCTGGGCGTCCGAGGTCTTCAAGGGCACGCACGAGCTGAGCCTGAAATACGGCCCCCACCTCGAAGGCTTCGCCCGCGTCACGTATTTCTACGATTATGAGGTGATGGATAAGGACCGTCGGCACCTCCCGCTGACGGACGAGATCAAGGACCGCGCCGGTCGCCGCGCCGACCTGCTCGACCTGTACGGCGTGTACCGCTCGGAGATCGCGGGCCGTCCCTTTGATTTCCGGATCGGCCGCCAGGTCCTGAGCCTCGGCGAGAGCACGTTCATTCCGAACGGCATCAACGTCGTGAACGCGGTCGACGTCTCCAAGCTTCGCGTCCCCGGCGCCGAGCTGCGCGAGGCCTTCCTCCCAAACAACCTCGCCAAGGTGTCCTTCGGCCTCACCCCGAATATCAACCTCGAGGCGTTCTGGCTGCTCGAGTTCCGCCGCACCGAGACCGAGCCGGCCGGCACGTTCTTTTCGACGAACGACTTCGCCCCACGCGGCGGCCGCAAGGTCATGCTCGGGTTCGGCGCCCTGTCCGATCGCAGTGAGCTGGGCGCCATCCCGCGCGCCAACGACCGAGACGGCGGCAACTTCAACCAATACGGCGCCGCCATGCGCATCATGGCGCCTGGGCTCAAGGACACCGAGTTCGGCCTGTACTTCATGAACTACCACAGCCGGCTGCCGATCATCAGCGCCGTCACGCCGACCGCCGGGGTCAGCGCGCAGCTGGTGCAGACAACCGCCTCGAATCTCGCGACCCAGAATCTCGCCCCGGGCATGATCGCCGCCGGCTACCCGCCCGCCGGCGTGCCCGCCGCGTTGCAGACGCTCCTCGGCGCCGCGCTCACCGGGGTGCCCGCCAGCGCGCTGCCCGCCACGCTCCAGCCCTTCTACCCCGCCGCCACCACCATCGCCAACGGCGCGCGCCAAGTCGGACTGCTGACGGCCGCGCACGAGGGCCGCTACTTCATCGAGTACCCGGAGGACATCAAGATGGTCGGTGCCAGCTTCAACACCGACCTCTCCCGGCTCGGTATCGCCTGGCAGGGCGAGGTCGCCTACAAGCATGGCGTCCCGCTCCAGGTCGATGACGTCGAGCTGCTGTTCGCCGCCCTTTCCGCCCTCGCCCCGCAGTTCGGCGCAAACAACCAGATTGGCAACTACCTCGGCCGCTATGGCACGGAGATCCCCGGCTACCAGCGCGAGGATGTCTGGTCCGCCCAGACGACCTTCACGAAGGTCCTCGGTCCCACGTTCGGCTCCAGCCAGGTCGCCCTTGTCGCCGAAATCGGCGGCATGTGGGTTCCCAACCTGCCGGACAAAAACGTCCTGCGCTTTGAAGCGCCCGGCACCTTCACCAGCGGCAACCAGGCCGCGATGGTCGGCACCGGCAGCACCCTTCCGGCCACCCCGGGCAACGCGTTTGGCGACAAGTTCTCCTGGGGCTACCAGGCCATGGCGCGTTTCGACTACAACGACGTCTTCGCCGGAGTGAACATCTCACCGAGCCTCGCGTTCTCCCACGACGTCCAAGGCAACACGCCGTACCCGCTCGGCAACTTCGTCCGCGGACGCAAGTCCCTCGGCGTCGCCGTCGAGTTCACCTGGCAGAACTCGTGGTCGCTCGAGCTGCGCTACCAGAATTTCTTCGGTGCCAAGCGCTACAATCTCCTCGCCGACCGCGACTTCGTTTCCACCACCGTGAAGTACTCCTTCTGATCGTTCCCCACCTCGGTTCCCCCACACCCATGAAGACCCTGCTCACCGCCGCCTGCCTGCTCGCCGTCGCCCCCCTGGCGACGGCCGCGCTCGACGAGGCCGCCCTTGCCAAACTCGGCAAGGAACTTACCCCGCTCGGCGGCGAACGCGCCGCCAACGCTGATGGCTCCATCCCGGAATGGACCGGCGGCGTCAAAGCCCCCGCCGGCTACAAGGTGGGTGATCATCACCCCGATCCCTTCGCCGACGACAAGCCGCTCTACACCGTCACGCCTGAAAATCAGGGCAACTACGCCGGCAAACTCACCGCCGGCCATCTCGCGCTGCTCAAGGCCTACCCCGACTACAAGCTCGTCGTTTACCCGACCCACCGCAGCGCGTCCGTCCCGGCGCGCATCGAGGAAGCCACCCGCAAGATCGCCTCCACCGCCCACCTCGTCCACGACGGCGCCGGCGTCGAGGGCGCGCTCATCGGAACGCCTTTCCCGATTCCGCAAAACGGCCTCGAGGTGATCTGGAACCACCTGCTGCGCTATCGCGGTGACGCCGTGGCCCGCTACATCAGCCAGGCCGCCCCGCAGCGCAACGGCGGGTTCTCGCTCGTGACGTTCGAGGACGAGTCGTGGTTCAACTACCACCGCCCGGACGTCACGCCCGAGACGCTCGACAACGTCATCATCTACTTCAAGCAGACCGTCACCGGTCCCGCCCGCCTCGCCGGCTCGATCCTCCTCGCCCACGAGACGCTCGATCAGGTGAAGGAGCCGCGTCGCGCCTGGACCTACAACGCCGGCCAGCGCCGCGTCCGCCGCGCGCCCAACATCGCGTACGACACCCCCGGCACCGCCTCCGACGGCATGCGCACCACCGACCAGTTCGACATGTTCAATGGCGCACCCGACCGCTACGACTGGGAGCTCGTCGGCAAGAAGGAGATGATCGTGCCGTACAACTCGTACAAGTTGCACAGCCGCGACGTGAAATACGCCGACATCCTGAAGCCGCTGCACATCAACCAGGACCTCGCCCGCTACGAGTTGCACCGCGTCTGGGTCGTCGACGCCAAGCTGAAGCCCGGCAAGTCCCACCAGTACGCCCGCCGCACGTTCTACGTCGACGAGGACAGCTGGCAGGTGCTCGCCGTGGATCAGTACGACACCCGTGGCCAGCTCTGGCGCGTGTCCGAGGCCCACTGCATCAATTATTACGAAGTGCCCGCGTTCTGGAGCACGCTCGAGGTCCACATGGATCTCCAGGTCGGCCGCTACCTCGCCATCGGTCTCGATAACGAGGGGCGGATGTACGACTTCAGCATCAAGCGCACGGCCCGGGATTACAGCCCGGACTCCTTGCGCCGCGAGGGCGTCCGCTAGTTCGTTCGCGCCGACGGCGCCCGTGGCGGGTTCGGTCCCGTCGCATCGCCGCCCGGCCCTGCTGTTCCCGTAGTGCCGGTCTTCGGCCGGTCAACCTCCCCATCTCCGACTGGAGACCGGCGCTACCATTTTCATACCCACCGTTAACCGGCCTCCCTGGCCTGTTTCGCCGTGACTGTTTCCCGCGTATCGGACGCCGCCCGCGTGCTCGTCCTGGTTCTGTTCCTCCTTCTCGTCTGCGGCCGCGCCCTGCAACCCGGTCCGCGCTCCCGCGACGCGCTCGCCGGCCGCGGGTCCGCCCTGCCGCCCGCCGCTGCATCCCCGACCGTTCCGCCGGCCCTGCCTTCCTGAATCCGCCACGCCGCGGGTGAGTTCTCTTCGCCGCGGCTCCCCACCGCTCTGATTCTCATGCGTCTTGTTCATCGGCTTTTCCTGGCGCTATGCGCGTTCTCCGCCACCCGCACCTTCGCCGCGGCGCCGCAGACGCTCTTGCTCGCCGGCGCGTTCGCCGGCAACGCCATCGTCGCTGTCGGCGAACGTGGCACCCTCCTGCGCTCCACCAGCGAGGGTCGCGAGTGGCAGCCCATCTCCACCAACGTCTCCGCCACGCTCACCGCCGTCACCTTCGCGCCCGACCACCAGCACGGCTGGGCCGTCGGCCACGAGGGCGTCATCCTCGGCACCACCGACGGCGGATCCACCTGGAAGCGGCTCGCCGCTGACAACCCAGCCGAAGACTCCTTCCTCGACGTCCTCGCGCTGGACGCGACGCACGTCATCGCCGTCGGCGCCTATGGACTGTTCGCCGAGACCAGGGATGGCGGCGCCACTTGGGAGCACCGCCGCGTCTCCGAGTCCGACACGCACTTCAACCGGCTGGTCGCCGGCCCCGGCGGAAGCCTGCTGCTCGCAGGCGAGAGCGGCACGCTCCTGCGCTCCACGGACCGCGGCGCCACGTGGCAGCCACTCACCGCGCCGTCCGCCGGCTCGCTCTACGGGGTGCTCGCCCTCGACGAGCACACGCTCGTCGCCCACGGCCTCCGCGGCCGCGCCTTCCGTTCCGAAGACGCCGGCATCACATGGCACGAGCTGACCACCGGCTCCACGGCACTGCTCGCCGCGGGGATTTCGCTGCGCGACGGCGCGATCGTCCTCGCCGGCTCCAGCCGCACGGTCGCGCTCAGCCGCGACGGCGCCCGCTCCTTCCAGCCCATCGAAGTCTCGCTGCCCGGCGCCGTCGCCGCGGTCCTCGAGTTGCCCGACCGCTCGCTCCTCGTCCTCGGCGAGGCCGGAGCCACCACCCTCCGCTTGCCGCCCTCCCCATGATTTCCCGCCTGCTCGATCGGCTCACCGCCACCCTCTTTCGGCACCGTCCCCTCATCCTCGCCGCGTTCGCCGCCTGCACCGTCGTGCTCGGCGTGTTCGCGGTCCGGACGCGCATCGACGCCAGCTTCGAGAAGCAACTCCCCACGGACCACGAGTACATCCGCACGTTCAACAAGTACGAAGGCCAGTTCGGCGGCGCGAACCGCGTCGTCATCGCCCTCATGGCTCGCCGGGGCGACATCTTCACCCCTGAGTTTTTCCAGACCCTCAAGGCCGCGACCGACGAGGTCTTCTTCCTGCCCGGCGTCGACCGCGCCCAGGTGCAGTCGCTGTTCACGCCCAATGTCCGCTACATCGAGGTGATCGAGGACGGCTTCACCGGCGGCAACGTCATCCCCGCCGACTTCACGCCCACGCCGGAGGGGTTCGCCCGCGTGAAGGAAAACATCGTCAAGTCCGGCAAGCTCGGTCAGCTCGTCGCCAACGACTTCACCGGCGCGATCATCAGCGCCCGCATCGTCGACCTCGATCCGTCGACCGGCAAGCCGCTCAACTACGCCAAGTTCTCCGAGCAACTCGAGCGTTCGATCCGCGACAAGTTTCAGTCGGCCGACGTCAGCGTCCACATCATCGGCTTCGCCAAGGTCATCGGCGACGTGACCGACGGCGCCAAAGGCGTGCTCATGTTCTTCGGCGTGTCGCTCGTGATCACGGCGATCCTCTTCTACTTCTTCTCGCAGTCGCTGGTCCTGACGCTCCTGCCGCTCGTCACCTCGATCTGCGCCGTCATCTGGCAGCTCGGCGTGCTGCGCCTCCTCGGCTTCGGCATCGACCCGCTTTCGATCCTCGTGCCGTTCCTGGTGTTCGCGATCGCGATGAGCCATGCCACGCAGCTTCTGCGGTCGTTCAACGCCGAGTTCTGCGCCGGGCGCAATGAACTCGAGTCCGCCCGCACTTCCTTCCGCCAGCTCATCGTCCCGGGCGTGGTTGCCATCCTGACCGACACCGTCGGCTTCCTCACGATCTACCTCGTCAAGGTGCCAATCATCCAGGAGCTCGCCCTCACCGCCAGCATCGGCGTGGTCCTCATCGTCTTCACCGACCGGCTCCTGCTGCCGATCCTGCTTTCCTATGCCCGCATGCCGCGCGGTTTCCGCCAACGCGTGAAACACCGGCACGACACGCTGCAGCCCGTCTGGCGCAAGCTCGCCGCGACCATCACGCCGGGCCACGCCATCGCCGTGCTCCTGGTCGGCGCCGCGGTCTTCGCCTACGGCAACTACAAGTCCCACCAGGTCCGCATCGGCGACCTGCACGCCGGCGTGCCCGAACTTCGCCCCGATTCTCGCTACAATCAGGACAGCGCGCTCATCACGCGCGAGTTCTCCATCGGGGTCGACTTGCTCACCGTCTACGTCGAGTCCGTCCCCAACGGCTGCATCGACCACGAGGTGGTCAACCTCATGGACCAGTTTGGCGGCCGGATGCGCTCCCTCCCGGGCATCCAGTCCGTTGTCAGCCTCGCGTCCGTCGCCAAGGTCATCAACGCGGGCTACAACGAGGGCTCGCTCAAGTGGCGCATTCTCCCGCGCGACCCGCGCGTGCTGGTCCAGAATGTGAGCCCGATCGAGACCTCCACTGGCCTGCTCAACCAGGACGGCTCCGTCATGCCGGTGATGCTCTTTCTGAAGGATCACAAGGCGGAGACCATCCAGGCCGTGACCGACGCCGTGAAGGAATTTGACCGCAGCCACGGCACCGCCAAGGCGCGGTTCCGTCTCGCCGGCGGCAACGTGGGCGTCATGGCCGCCACCAACGAGGTCGTCTCCGCCGCCCAGTTTCCGATGGTCATGTGGGTTTACGGCGTGGTCGTCGTGCTCTGTCTCCTGACCTTCGCCTCCTGGCGCGCCACGCTGTGCGTGGTCCTGCCGCTCGTCCTAGTCTCCGACCTGGCTTTCGCGCTGATGGTGCACCTGGACATCGGGCTGAAGACCACGACGCTCCCGGTCATCGCGCTCGGCGTCGGCATCGGCGTCGACTACGGCATCTATCTCTTTTCGGCGCTCCTCGTGCGCCTCCACCGCGGGCACACGTTTGAAGACGCGCTCCATCACGCGCTGAGCACGATGGGCGTGTCGGTGATGTTCACCGGCTGCGCCCTCGCCATCGGCGTCGGCACGTGGGCGTTCTCCACCCTGAAGTTCCAAGCCGACATGGGCCTGCTCCTGGCGTTCATGTTCTTCTGCAACATGGTCGGCGCGCTCTGGCTGCTGCCGGCCATGGCGCGCTGGCTCTGGCCCGCCGCCCACCTCGCCAAGCGGGCCGCGCTTTTTGCCGCGCGCGCCGGCTCCCCCGTCGACGCCAAGCCGGTCTCACCGCCCTGAGCCCGCGGCTGCTCCCCACCCTCGTTCCCACCCACCATGTTCGTTCCCACTGCTGCGACCGCGTCCCCGACGGCCACCGAGTCTGCGCCCGGCAACCCGTCCCGCCCGTGGCTTGCCCACTACCCGCCCGAGATCCCGCCGACCACCCACGAGCTCGACCGCCACCGCTCGCTCTGGGACATGCTCGGCGCCTCGCTCGAACGAAACGCCAGCCGCATCGCCCTGCAGTGTCTCGGCCACGACACCACCTACGGGGAGCTGGAGCGCCAGTCCCGCGCGTTCGGGAGCTGGCTTCAGGCTCATCGGGTCCAGCCCGGCGCCCGCGTCGCCGTCATGCTGCCCAACCTGCCGCAGTACTACGTCGCCGTCCTCGGGGCGTTGCGCATCGGCGCCGTCGTCGTGAACGTCAACCCGCTCTACACCGCACGGGAACTCGAGCACCAGCTCGCCGACAGCGGGGCCGAGGTGATCGTCCTGCTCGAGAACTTCGCTCACACGCTCTGCCGCGCCGTCGAGCACACCGCCGTGAAGCACGTCATCGTGTCTTGCGTGGGTGATCTGCTCGGGCCCGTGCGGGGACCGGCGGCAACGTTCGTCACCCGCCACCTCAAGCACGGCGTCCCGGCCTGGAGTCTCCCGGGCCACCACTGGTTCAGCGACGTCGTCCGCCACGGGGCCAACCGTCCGCTGCAGCCGTACACCGCCACGCAAGACGACATTGCCTTCCTCCAGTACACCGGCGGCACCACCGGTGCCGCGAAGGGCGCGATGCTCTCCCACCGCAACCTCCTTGCCGGCGTGCTCAACACCGCCGCCTGGACCACGCCGGTCCTCAGCGGTCTGCCCGCCGGTGAACGGCTCACCGTTCTCATCCCCCTGCCGCTCTACCACATCTTCGCCCTGCTGATCGGACTCACCTGGGTCCACCTCGGCGCCTGCGCCATCCTGGTCCCCAACCCGCGCGACATTCGCGGCCTGATCCGGACGATGCGCCGCCACCGGTTCCAGCTGATGATCGGCGTCAACACGCTGTTCAGCGCGCTGGTCCGCCATCCGGGTTTCGACCAGGTCGACTTCTCCGCTTGCCGCGCCGCGATCGCCGGCGGCATGGCGACGCACCGGGTGACCGCCGAACGCTGGCAGGCGGTCACCGGCCATGCGTTGACCGAGGGCTACGGCCTTACCGAGACGGTCTCCGCCGTGAGCTGCAACCTGCTCGGCGACGGCAATTACACCGGCACCATCGGCATCCCGTTTCCTTCAATGGAATTCGTGATCCGCGACGAGCAGGGGCAGGACCTTCCTGCCGGACAGGCGGGTGAACTCTGCGTCCGCGGTCCCCAGGTCATGGTCGGTTACTGGCAGCGGCCCGACGAGACGGCGCACGTCACCTCGCCTGACGGCTTCTTCCACACCGGCGATATCGGCGTGATGGAGCCCAACGGCTACTTCCGGATCGTCGATCGGAAGAAGGACATGATCCTCGTTTCGGGCTTCAACGTTTACCCCAACGAGATCGAGGACGTCGTCACCTCCCACCCAGGCGTCCTCGACTGCGCCGCGGTCGGCATCCCGGACGAACACTGCGGCGAGATCGTGAAGCTCTTCGTCGTGAAACGGGACCAGGACCTCACCGCCGAGGAGCTCACGCAGCTCTGCCGGCGCAAGCTTACGGCCTACAAGTGCCCGCGCCAGGTCGAGTTCGTTCCCTCTCTCCCCAAGAGCGCGGTCGGCAAGGTCCTCCGCCGCGCCCTCCGTCCTTCCTCCCCCTCCTCCACTCCCACGTCATGACCCTCACGCTTCCTGTTGCCCCCGCTTCCACCTCCACTTCGCCGCTGCCGGTGGAGTCCACCGCCGGCGCGAAAGAGCGCACGCTCCCGGCCGCCGCTTTCTCGGCCCCACTGCGCATCCGCACCGCCGCCGTGATCGGCGCCGGCACGATGGGCGCACAGATCGCGGCCCATCTCGCCAACGTCGGCATCCCGGTCCTCCTGCTCGACGTCCCACCGACCGAACTCCTCCTCGAGGAGCAGGCGCGCGGTCTCGATCTCCGCTCTCCCGCCGTCCGCAATCGCGTCACCCGCACGCTCTTCGACCGCGCGTGCAAGCTGTCGCCGTCCCCGCTGTTCACCAAATCCGCCGCCGCCCTCGTCCGGCTCGGCAACGTCGAGGACAACCTGCCCGAGGTCCGCGAGGCCGACTGGGTGATCGAGGCCATTCTCGAGCGGCTCGACCTCAAGCAGACCTTGCACCGGCAGCTCGCCGCGCTCGTCCGGCCCGACGCCCTCGTTACCACCAACACCTCCGGGCTGCCGATCGCCCGGCTCGTCGAGGGCCTGCCGCCGACCTACACGCGCCGTTTCTTTGGCACGCATTTTTTCAACCCGCCGCGGTACATGAAGCTCCTCGAGCTCATCCCGGGGCCGAACACCGAGCCGGCGTTGCTCCAGTCATTCAGCACCTTCGCCGCCAGCGTCCTCGGCAAGGGCACCGTCGTAGGCAAGGACACCCCCGGCTTCGTCGCGAACCGCATCGGCTGCTACGATCTGCAGACCGCGCTCTGGCTCATGCTCGAGGAGGGGCTCGGGGTCGATGACGTCGACGCGATCACCGGCCCGGTCATCGGACGGCCCAAGAGCGCGACGTTCCGACTCTGCGATGTCGTGGGCATCGATCTCATGGCCCAGATCGGCGCCAACCTTCGCGAGATGCTCCCGCGCGAGAGCGAGCGACGCGTGTTTGCCCAGCCGAAGTTCGTCACCGAGATGATCGAGCGCGGCTGGTGGGGTGCCAAGAAGGGCCAGGGTTTCTACCGCCGGATCAAGGGCGCCAAGGGCGCCGAGGTCCAGGTGCTCGATCACCGCACGCTCGAGTACCGGCCCGTCGCCACGCCCGCGTTTCCTTCCCTCACCGCCGTCAACCGCATTCCCGCGCTGCCCGTCCGCCTGCGCGCGTTGTGTTCCATCGGCGACGCCGCCGGCCGCTTCGCCTGGAAGCACCTGAGCACGGTGCTCTGCTACGCTGCCAACCTCGTGCCGGAGATCTCCGACGACCTCGTCACCATCGATAACGCGATGAAGTGGGGCTACAACTGGGAGCTCGGGCCGTTCGAGCTCTGGGACGCCCTCGGCGTCGCCGAGGTGGTCGCCCGCCTGGAACGCGAGGACCGCCCGGTACCGGCGCTGGCAAAGGCCCTCCTCGCCTCCGGCCGCACCTCCTTCCACCAGATGCGCGCCAACCGCGTGTACACGTTCGCGCCCGGCTCCGACGCCGACGTCGAGCAGACCACCCCGCCCCAGGCGCTGCGGCTCGACCGCGTGCGCGCCGCCGGCGGCGTGATCGGCCACTACTCGGGCGGCAGCCTGCTGGATCTCGGCGACGGCGTCGCCTGCCTCGAGTTCCACAACAAAATGAACGTGATCGGCGAGGAGCAGCTCACGCTCCTGCGCGAGGCGCTCGAGCGCGTGCGTCGCGACTTCGCCGGGCTCGTCATCGGCAACCAGGGCCCACACTTCTCGGCCGGCGCCAACCTCAAGGAGTTCGCCACCTATATCAGCCAGGGCCACTGGGAGGACATCGACGCCATGCTCCGCCGCTTCCAGGAGGCCACGAGCACGCTCCACCAGTTCGAGAAGCCGGTCGTCGCCGCCGTTCACGGCTACACGCTCGGCGGTGGCTGCGAACTCGCGATGGGCTGCGACCACGTCGTCGCCTCGGCCGAGACCTACATGGGACTGCCCGAGGTCGGCGTCGGTCTCATCCCCGGCGCGCACGGCACGAAGGAGATGCTTGTTCGCTGCACCGAGGGCATTCCCGCGGGCGACGATCCCGACTATTTCGCGGGTGTCCGGCTCGCGTGGGAAACCATCGCGCTCGCCCGGATCGGTGGCGCCGCGGTCGAGGCCGCCAAGCTCCGCTACCTACGGAACGGCGAGTGGACCCTCGTGATGAACCAGGACTGGCTCATCGGCACCGCCAAGGCGAAGGTCCTTGCGATGGCGCCGGACTACCGGCCCACCCCGATGCGCACGAACATCCCCGCGCTCGGCCGCACCGGCAGCGCCAATCTGCGCTCCGCCCTGCACAACATGCATTGCGCCGCCCAGATCAGCGCACACGACCAGAAGATCGGCGCGCGTCTCGCCCACGTGCTCTGCGGCGGTGACCTCACCAGCCCCCAATTCGTATCCGAATCCTACATTCTCGAACTCGAGCGCGAGGCGTTCCTCGGCCTCTGCGGCGAGCCGCTCACCCTCGCCCGCATCCAGCACATGCTCATCACCGGCAAACCCCTCCGCAACTGATCCCATGAAAGAAGCTTTCATCGTCTCCGCCGTCCGCACCCCCGTCGGCAAAGCCCCTCAGGGCAAGCTCTGCACCGTCCGCGCCGACGACCTCGGCGCCCTCTGCGTCCGCGAGGCCCTCGCCCGCGCCCCTGGCCTCGAGCCCGCCATGATCGACGACGTCATCATGGGCTGCGCCATGCCCGAGGGCTCCCAGGGGTTCAACCTCGCCCGCGTCGTCGTCCAACTCGCCGGCCTGCCGGAGTCGGTCCCAGGCGTCACCGTCAACCGGTTTTGCAACTCCGGGCTCGAGGCCATCGCGATCGGCGCCCAGCGGATCATGTCCGGCATGGGCGACGTCGTGGTCGCCGGCGGCGCCGAGAGCATGAGCCTCGTGCCGATGTTCGGCTACCGCACCACGCTCAACCCGACGCTCGTCGACACGATGCCCGACGCCTACCTGTCCATGGGCCTCACCGCCGAGAACGTCGCCCGCGACTACGGCATCTCCCGCGAGGACCAGGACGCGTTTTCCTACCAGAGCCACCAGAAGGCCCTCGCGGCGATCGAGGGCGGCCGGTTCAAGGAGGAGTGCCTCACGGTCCCCGTCACCGAGGTCAACCTCGGGCCCGACCAGCGGCGGCGCGAGAACCGTTTCGCCTTCGACACTGACGAGGGTCCGCGCGCCGACACGTCGCTCGAGCGACTTGGCGCCTTGAAGCCTTCCTTCCACCCGAAGGGCACTGTCACCGCTGGCAACTCCTCCCAGCGCAGTGACGGCGCAGCCGCCGTCGTGCTGATGTCCGGCGATCGCGTGCGCGAACTTGGCCTCAAGCCCATCGGCCGCTTCGTCTCCTACGCCGTCGGCGGCGTTGCCCCCGGCGTCATGGGCATCGGCCCGATCGTCGCCATCCCGAAGGCCCTCCAGCGCGCCGGGCTCACCCTTGACCAGATTGACCTCATCGAACTCAACGAGGCCTTCGCCGCCCAGAGCCTCGCCGTCATGCGGCGCTGTGAACTCCCGTCCGATCGCGTCAACGTCAACGGCGGCGCCATCGCGCTCGGTCATCCGCTCGGCGCCACTGGAGCCAAGCTCACCGTCCAGGTGCTCCACGAGCTCCGCCGCCGCCAGGGCCGCTACGGACTCGTCACCATGTGCGTCGGCGGCGGCATGGGCGGCGCCGGCGTCATCGAGTTCCTCAACTGAGGCGCCCCATGAAGATTCTCGTCCCGCTCAAGCGCGTGCCGGATCCCGACACCCCGCTGCGGCTTCGCGCCGACCGCTCCGGCATCGACCTCGACGGCGCCAAGTTCGTGATCAACCCATTCGACGCGATCGCCCTCGAGGAGGCCCTGCGGGTCAAGGAACGCTCCGCCAACGTCGAGGTCGCGGTTGTCTCGATCGGCAGCGACGACGCCATCGAGCAGCTGCGCGCCGGCCTCGGCATGGGCGCCGACCGCGCCGTGCTCATCCGCGTCGCCACGCCGCCGGATTCCCTCGCCATCGCCAAGGTGCTCGCCGCGTTTTTTCAGCGCGAGAAGCCCGATGTCGTCCTCATGGGCAAACAGGCGATCGACGATGACTCCAACCAGGCCGGACAAATGCTCGCCGGCCTCCTGCGCCTCCCACAGGCCACTTTCATCTCTCGGCTGGAGTGGACACCCGGCGAGCCGCGCGCCGTCTGCCGCCGCGAAACCGACGCCGGGATCGAGACGGTCGCGGTCAGGCTGCCCGCGGTTCTCACCGCCGACCTGCGCCTCAACGAGCCACGCTACGTTTCCCTGCCGGGCATCATGAAGGCGAAACGCAAGCCCCTCGAGGAACTCGCCGTCGCCGACCTCGGCGTCGACCCCACGCCCCGCACCACCATTCAGAAGCTCGAGCTCCCGCCCAAGCGCGCCGCTGGCATTCGCGTCAAAACCGTCGAAGACCTCGTCACCCACCTCCTCGCCGCCCGCGGCTGACCGCCGCGGGCGAAGTGAAAGTGAAAGTGAAAGTGAGGGTGAAAGTGGCCCGCCCCCGAAGCCTCCAACCGCACATCGACACCCGCGCACCGGCCCCGCCCTCACCCTGCTTTGACTCAGACGGCCGACTACCACCCCGCCCCGCCGTCCGCCCACTCTCACTTTCACTCTCACTCTCACTTATGAATCTCCTCATCGTTGCCGAGATCTCGCGCGGACAGCTCAAGCTCGCCACCGGCGCCGCGATCGGGTTTGCCCGGCAGGTCTGCGCCGCGGGCGCCCATACCTTCGACGTTCTCCTGCTCGGCTCAGACGTCGGTGGACTCGTTCCCAGCGTCGCCTCATACGGCGCCAGTGCGGTGCTCATCGCTGCTGCCCCCGCCCTCGCCGAACCGCTGGCAGACCGCTACGCCGACGTGATCGCCCAGGTCGCCCGCGAACGGAACACGAGCGTCGTCGTGGCGGCCGCGTCCACGTTCAGCAAGGACGTCCTGCCCCGCGCCGCGGCGCTGCTCGACGCTGGGATGCTCAGCGACGTCATCGGCGTTGACGCCTCCGCCGAGGAACCCGTCTTCCGGCGGGTCATGCACGCCGGCAACGTCGTCGCGACCGTGCGCCTCGCCGGCGCCGTCAAGGTCCTCACCGTCCGCTCCTCCGCGTTCCCAACCCCGGAAAAGTCATCCGCCACGTCGCCAGCCGTCCCCGTGACCATCGACGTCGCGGCACTTCCCTCTGGCATCGAGTTCATCAGCCGCGAGGAAAAGGGCGCCGGACGGCCCGATCCCACCGAGGCGCGCATTGTCGTCTCCGGCGGCCGGGCCCTGAAGAACGCCGAGGACTTCGAGCGCCTGGTTGGCGGGCTCGCCGACACGCTCGGCGCCGCCGTCGGCTCCTCCCGCGCGCTCGTCGACGCCGGCATCACCTCCAACGCGCTCCAGATCGGCCAGACCGGCAAGGTGGTCGCGCCCGAGCTCTATCTCGCCGTCGGCATCTCCGGCGCCATCCAGCACGTCGCCGGGATGAAGGACGCCAAGGTCATCGCCGCCATCAACAAGGACCCCGATGCGCCGATCTTCGCCGTCGCCGACTACGGTCTCGTCGCCGACGTCTACGAAGCGGTGCCGCAGATCATTTCGCGGCTGAAACACTGAGGTCGGCAACGGAGCAGGAATGCAGCGAGGAGAGAAAGAGTAAGAGGAAGAGTAAGAGAAAGACGCTGATCCGACTGGCGGCAGATACCGAACCAACTGAGCGACGCGGTCCGAAAACGAGAACGATTCGAGCACGACCCTTCACTCCCTCATTCCCTCACTCCCTCATTCCCTTTCCCATGACTCCCACTCGCGAAACGTTCGGCAATATCCCGCAGAGCTCGCAGTGGGCATTCTACATTCTCGCCGTGGTGTCGACGGGGGTCTTCGCGTACGGCGTCTGGCGCCGCTACCAGCTCTGGCGTCAGGGCCAGCCCGTGGGCTGGCGCGAACTGGGCATCACGGCGCTGCGCAACATGCCGACGCTCCTCCGCCGGCGTCCGCGTCCGGCCGCCCCCGCGGCCGCGGAGATCGACGCGCCGCCGACTCTCACTCACCTGTCCAACCAGATGGAGCTGAAGGCAGCGATCGGTCCGGGCGTGAAACGCGTGCTGGTCGACGGACTCGGCCAGCAGCGGGTGAAAGGCCGCGGAGCCGCAGGTCGAGCTCACATCGCGCTCTTTGCCGGCTTCATGCTGCTGCTCCTCGGCACAACGCTCCTGGAGCTCGATCACATCGCGGGCTGGATCTCGAAGAACCTGCAGTTTCACCACGGCACCTACTACGTCGTGTACGAGTTCGTCCTGGATATCGCCGGACTCTTCTTCCTGCTCGGCTGCGGCTACTTCCTGTGGCGTCGCACGCGCCGGCCCGCGAGCGTCGGCCATCGCGGCAGCGACTGGTTCGTGCTCGGCACATTCATCGCGATCGGCGTCACGGGCTACGTCATCGAGGCGTTGCGCATCGTCTGGCAGCAGCCGCACGGCATTGCCGCGCAGTGCTCCCCGGTCGGCTTGTGGCTCTCCCAGGCGTTCGCCGGACTCGGCGAACCCGGCGCACGACAGTGGCACCTCGCCGCCTGGTGGGCGCACGCGCTCCTCATCTTCGGCTTTTTCGCGGCGATCCCGTTCACGCGGCTGTTCCACTTCATCGCCGGCCCCCTCAACCTGTTCCTCTCGCGGCCGGCGATGGGACAACTCCAGCCCGTCACGATGGAGGAGGTCGAGCGTACCGGGCGCGTAGGCGTGAACGACATCCGCCAGTTCACGTTCCAACAACTGCTCAGCCTCGACGCCTGCATGGAGTGCGGTCGCTGCGAGGACGCCTGCCCCGCGTTCGCCACGGGGAAGCCGCTCTCGCCCAAGCGCGTCGTCCAGGATCTCAAGCACCTGATGCAGGACACGCTCGGCGCCGGTCCGACAGCCGCCGCGCCTCGCGCGCTGCACGGCGAGACGATCGCCGCCGAGACGCTCTGGGCCTGCACCACCTGCAGCGCCTGCGTCGACATCTGCCCCGTGCGCATCGACCAGCTTCGGCTCATTCTCGATCTCCGCCGCCACCTCGCGAACGAGGGCGGGCTCAGCGGCACCGCCGCCACCACGCTCCGGCGAATGCAGTCCGCCGCCAACCCCTGGGGCCTGCCCGCCTCGGAGCGGGCCGCGTGGCGGCCCGTTGCCACTCCGCCTCCGGCTCCGGCTGCGGCCGCCGAACCGGCCAGCTCTCGCTGAGCCGGCACTTCCCCCCGCGCCAGCCGCTCTCCGCCAAACTTCGTCCGTCCCCTCGCTCCCCTCCCATGGATATCCCCGCCGCCCCGACCGTCCGCGAGAACCCGAACTTTGAACTGCTCTACTGGATCGGCTGCGCGGGCTCATACGACCGCCGCGCCCAGCGCGTCGCCCGCGCCATGGTCCGGTTGCTCAACGCCGCCGGTGTCAATTTCGCGATCCTCGGCTCCGAGGAGAAGTGCACAGGGGACTCCGCCCGCCGGCTGGGCGACGAGTTTCTCTTCCAGGAACTCGCCACCGCCAACATTGCGACGCTCGCCAAGTACGGCGTGCGCAAGATCGTCGCGCACTGCCCGCACTGCCTCAACGCCCTCCTGCGGGACTACCCCGCGTTCGGCGGTCACTACGAGGTTGTCCACCACACGCAGTTGCTCGCGGACCTCCTCGCGAGCGGCCGGCTCAAGCTCGCCTCCCCCGCGCCCGGCGCCGCCACCGCGTCCGTCACGTATCATGATCCATGCTACCTCGCGCGCGTGAACCGGATCCACGCGGCGCCGCGTGAGGTCCTGCAGGCCGCTCTCAACGGCACCGGCGCGGGACCGCTGCGCGAGATGGCCCGTCGCGAGGAGCGCACCTCCTGCTGCGGTGCCGGCGGCGGCCGCATGTGGATGGAGGAGCCGCCCGCCCAGCGCGTGTCCACCCAGCGCGCCCGCGAGGCCCTGGGTACCGGCGCCGGTACGGTCGCGGTCGGCTGCCCCTTCTGCCTGACCCAGATGACCGATGGCGTGGCCGCCAACGGCTCCGAGGCGCGCGTCCTGGACGTGGCCGAGATTCTCGCTGAGCGGTTGCCCGCAAATCCGGCCAGCGGCTCACCCGCCGTCGCCACCGCCAACGCCGCCGGGCCGGCCGTCGCCAGCGCCTGAACCGCTCTCGCCCCTCCGTCCGCCACGTTCCTTCCGCATCACATTCAACGTTATCCCCACCCCGAACATGCCCATCGACACTGCCCTCCCCACCCGCCTCACGGGCGCCGACTTCCTGCTCCACGACATCGACCCCTCCGAGATCTTCACCCGCGAGGATCTCGCGTCCGACGAACGCCAGATGGCCGACACCGCTGCGCGGTTCATGGACAAGGACGTCCTCCCGCAGCTCGACCGACTCGAGCACCAGGAGGAGGGCCTCGCACGCAAATTGTTCAACCAGGCGGCCGAGCTCGGTCTACTCGGCATTGAGGTGCCGGAGGAAAACGGCGGACTCGGGCTCGGCAAGCGAGCGCACATCGGCGTCATCGAGCAGCTGGCCGGGCTCGGCGGCTTCGGCATCACCTGTAGCGCGCACAGCGGCATTGGTTCCCAGCCCCTCATCTACTTCGGCAACGCCGAGCAGAAGGCGCGTTACCTGCCGAAACTCGCCAGCGGCGAGTGGATGGCCGCGTACTGCCTGAGCGAGGCCGGCTCCGGTTCCGACGCGCTCGGCATGAAGACCAAGGCCGTGCTCTCACCCGACGGAAAGCACTACATCCTAAACGGCGTGAAGATGTGGATCACCAACGCGGGTTGGGCCGACCTGTTCACGGTGTTCGCCAAGATCGATGGCCAGCACGTGACCGCGTTCCTGGTCGAGCGGACGTTCCCCGGCGTCTCCACCGGACGCGAGGAGCACAAGCTCGGCATCAAGTCGTCCTCGACGCGCCGGCTCATCCTCGAGGACGTCGCCGTGCCGGTGGAAAACGTGCTGGGTGAGGTCGGCAAGGGCGCCTACATCGCGTTCAACATCCTGAACTTCGGCCGGTACAGCCTGGGCGCCGCGATGGTCGGCCCGGCCCGCGCGCAACTCGGATTCGCCACCAAGTACGCCCAGGAGCGGCAGCAGTTTGGCCGGCCGCTGGCCTCGTTCGGGCTCATCCGCCAGAAGCTGGCCGACATGGCCGCGAAGATTTACGCGACCGAAAGCGCGACCTACCGCACCGCCGGTCTGATCGACGAACTCTTCGCCACCGGCGCCACGGTCGACTCGATGAACCCGCCGTTTGCCCGCGCGCTCGATGAGTTCGCGGTGGAGTGCTCGGTGCTGAAGGTACGCGGCTCCGAGATGTTCTTCGAGATCGCCGACGAGGCGCTCCAGATCCACGGCGGCTACGGATTCACCGAGGAGTTTCCCGCGGCGCGCGCGCTGCGCGATGCCCGCATCAACCGCATTTTCGAAGGCACGAATGAGATCAACCGGCTCTTCATTCCCACGACGCTGCTGCGCCGCGAACAGCGCGGCCGGTTCCCGCTTCTGCAGACCGCGTTGAAAGTGGCGGCGGAGATCACCGGCACGCCGCCAGCGCTCCCGAGCGCCGATCGGCTCCTCGACGCCCAGGCTCTGCTCGGACGCGCCAAGAAGCTGGTCTTCCTCCTCGCCGGCATCGCGGGTCGTACCTTCGGCCTGAAGATCGGCGACGAGCAGGAGGTGCTCGCGCCGCTGGCGGATGTCGTCTCCGAGATCTACCTCGGCGAGAGCGCCGTGCTGCGCGCGCTCAAGCTCCGCTCGCGCCTGGCGCCCGAGGCCGCGGTGGCCGCCGACCTGGCGACGCTGTCGGTCAACGACAGCCTCGGCCGCATCGAGGCCGCGGCCCGCCGGGTCCTCGAAGGCTGCCTCCGCGATGACGCCAGCTTCGGCCAGCAACTGAAGACCGTCCGCCTGCTGCTCGCCTGGCAGCCGCTCAACAGCATCGCCCTGCGCCGCCGCATCGCCGACCAGATCACCGCCCGCAACGGATATCCGCTCTGAGCGGTGGCCAGACGTCAGAAGTCAGATGTCGGATGTCAGCAATCAGAGGTCAGACGCCGGAGGCTGGAAGCGGCAGATGTCAGATGTCGGTCCCGTTTTTTTCGACCTCTGACATCTGATCTCTGACATCCGACATCTGATTCGGCCTCCGGCTTCCGGCCTCTGGCCTCCGGCATCTGGCGTCCGGCCTCCGGCTTCCGGCTTCAGCCCTTCAGCCCTTCAGCCTTTTCAACAGAGGGGCGCCATCACGCCGTCGCGCTCGTCGTGAAGCTTCGACACGTCGAGGCCGTCGAGGACGATCACGCCCTGGAGCGATGAAATCAGGGCGGGTTCGTTCCACTGCCAGACGATCTCGCCGGCGGGATTGAACTGCAGCAGCTGCACACCGGCCGCGCCGTGGCCCGGGCCGTGGTCCTGCCAGTTCACGACCACCACGTCGCCGTTCGGCAGGAGTTGAAACATCGCGTAGAAGAACGGATGCACCGCCTCCGGGACCTGGCCCTTGCCGCCAAACCGGCGGAGTTCACGGCCGTTCGGGTCGAGTTCGACCATGAACGCGCCATACCCCGCCGAGGAAATGATCGTGCCGTCCGGCCGCCGCAGCGCCTTCCAGGCATGCAGGAATCCTTCGACCGGCAGCTCGCGCAGCGTCTTCCCCGCGCGGTCCGTCTCCCGTATCCTGGTGTTGCACATCATGAGGAACGTCCCCGCGGCCGTCTCCCGCATCAGTCGCACATAGTCGCCCTCGAGCACCTGCTTCTCGATCACCCGATCCTGCGCGTCGAGTTCCGCCAGCACCACCCCGGTCGCATCCAGCAGGTTCACACCCGCCAGCCGCGTGTGGCCGTTGGGCAGCCGTCGCACCGACGTCACGCCTTTGAGGCTCGCGAGTTCCTTCACCCGTGCGCCTGTCGCCAGGTCAAACTCCGTGTAGCCGTGGTGGTGCCCGATGAGCACCCGTCCGCAACCCACGAGCTGCATGTCGCGCGGCTGCTCGTGCCCCAGCGGCAGGAGCCAGTTCCGGCGCTGGTCCCGTTCGTCAACGTGCAGGACCGTTCCCAGGCCTTCATCAAGGGCGACAAACTCGTGGTGAATGCTGCGGTTCATGGAGCTGTGCACCGTGGCAACCGCCGTCGGCACTGGCGAGTCCGCAGTACTCCCCGCAGCGGCGGACCGTCCGGCGCCGAACCATCCCTCCCTGCCCCTCCCCCGCCGAAAAACGTTCGCCGCCCGCGCACCTTGGGCGTGGACTGCCACGTCCTTCTCCCCGCGCATGTCCCTCCTCGCCTGCTACCGCCCCGTCCTCCGCCTGGCCGCCTTTGTCGCGCTCCTCGCCCCCACGCTCCGCGCGAATGCCGCCTCCACCTGGCCGCTCTCGTCCGCGTTCCCAGCACCCGGCGCCACCCACGTTTCACCCGACACGCCCCTGCGGCTGGCCTTCCCGGCGGACGTCCAACTCGGCCAGGGCCGCATCCATGTGCGCGACACCGCCACCGGCCGCGATGTCGACGTGATTGAGGTGGGCGCCCCGTACGCGACGCAGACGATCGGCGGCGAACCCAACTTCCGTTACCTGCCCGCCACGGTGACCGGCCGCGAGGTCACGCTCCACCCGCGCAACGGCGCCCTGCAGTACGGCGCCAGCTACACCGTCACCGCCGAGCCGGGAGCCTTCACCGTCGGCCATCAGGCCAGCGCCGCGCTCGAACAGGGCTGGACGTTCACCACGCGCGCCACCCCGCCCGCCGCCGGCACGCCGCGGATCGTGGTCGCCGCCGACGGCACCGGAGACTTCTGCACCGTGCAGGGCGCGATCGACTGGATTCCGGAAGGCAACACGCGCCCGGTCACGCTGTTCATCCGCAAGGGCACGTACCGCGAACTCATCGTCATCGCCAACCGCCACGCGGTCACGCTGCTCGGTGAGGATCGCCGCGAGTCCGTCATCACTTACGCGAACAACGACCGCTTCAACCCCACCAACGGCAACCCGTTCGGCTCGCCCCAGCCCCAGCCCAGCGCCGCCCCGCTCGGCGGCGCGGTCTACCATCGTTCAGTCCTGCTCGCCCATCGCGTCGACGATCTCGTCCTCGCCAACCTCACCGTGCGCAACGCCACGCCGCAGGGCGGATCCCAGGCCGAGGCCGTGCTCCTCAACGGGACCACCAGGGCCCGCGCCATTCTCAAGGACGTCGATCTCTACAGCTACCAAGACACGCTCCAGATCAACGGCCAGGCCTACCTCGAAAACTGCCTGATCGAGGGGGACATCGATTTCATGTGGGGCACCGGCCCGTGCTTCTTCTCGCGCTGCACCGCGCGCAGCCTCCGCTCCGGCGCGTATTTCACGCAGATCCGCAACCCCGGCACCAACCACGGCTACGTCTACGTCGGCTGCACCTTTGAAGGCGCGAAGGGCATTATGGGCAATTATCTCACCCGCGTGAGCACCGCCCGTTTCCCGCACAGCGAGGTCGTCCTCCTCGACTGCACGCTCACGCCCGCCGTCCACCCCGTCGCCTGGCTGCTGCAGGGCCCGCAGGACCCCGCGCAGATCCATTTCTGGGAACACAACAGCCGCCTGCCCGACGGCCAGCCCGTCGACGTGAGCGCCCGGCTGCCCGGCTCCCGCCAGCTCACCGAGCCCGCCGACGCCGCCACGATCGCCAACTACCGCAACCCGACCTGGGTCCTGGGCAACGCCTGGAATCCCCGCGCCGCGCCCATCTTCACCGCGCCGGCTGCTCCCGCCGCGGTGAATCCCGCCGCGCCAGCCATCGTCACCCCGCCCGCGTCGCAACTCGTCCTGCTCGGCACGTCGCCGGAGCTGCACGTCCTCGCGACGAGCCCCGTCGCCACGCCCCTGCGGTATCAGTGGAATCGTGACGGACGCCCCATTCCTGGCGCCACGCACGCCTCGCTGCGGTTGCCCGCCGCGACCTGGGACACCGCCGCCGCCTACTCGGTAACCGTCCGCAACGACCAGCACGCGACCACCAGCGCCGCCGCCATTCTCACGCCCGTCGCGCCCCAGCCCGCAGCCCGCGCCCCCGACCTGCCGCACCTCGCCCCGGCCGTCTTCGACGTCACCGCCTTCGGCGCCGTGGCCGATGGCATCAAGGACAATGCCTCCGCCATCCAGGAGGCGATCGACACCGCGGCCGCCGCCGGTGGCGGCACCGTTCTCCTTCCGCCCGCCGTGCGTCCCTACCGGTCAGCCCCCCTCACCTTGCGGTCCGGCATCAGGCTGGAGATCGCAGGCGGCGCCGTGCTCCAAGCGCTCCCATACTCGGCCTCGTCCGCCCCCGGGTCCTACCCGCTCACCGGGAAACGCTACGCCGACTTCATCAGCGCCTCCAAAGCCCACGACATCGCGATCTCCGGCGCCGGCGTCATCGACGGTGACGGTGAAGCGTGGTGGGCCGCCTTCCGCGCCGACAAGAAGATGCCGCACCGGCCTTACCTCGTCCGTCTCAACAATTGCGAACGCGTGCTCGTCTCCGGCCTCACGCTGACCCGCTCGCCGATGTTCCACGCCGCCATCAGCGCCGACCACCTGACCGTCTTCGGGGTGACCGTTGACAGCCCCGAGGGGCCCAACACCGACGGCCTCGATCCCGCCGGCACGCACCATCTGATCCAGAACTGCTACGTCTCCTGCGGTGACGACAACGTGGTGATGAAGCCCGGCGGCACCTTCTGCCAGGACATCACCATTACCGACTGCGTCTTCGGCCTCGGTCACGGCATGTCCGTCGGCGGCCAGAGCAATTGCGGCCTCGACGGCATGCTCGTGCGCAACTGCGCCTTCCAGGGCACCGTCTCCGGCCTGCGACTCAAGGCCGACGCCACCCAGGGCGGCGAGGTGAAGAACGTTGTTTACCGCAATCTCACGATGGATGCCGTGCGCTACCCGATCGTGTTCTACAGCTACTACAAGATGGTGGGAAACCCCGGTTCGCCGAGCGGCAGCAACGCCACCACGCCGGAGAAGGTCCGCGCCTGGAACACCGAGCCGCCGCTGCCGCTCGCGAGCAGCACCCTGCCATCCTGGAAGGCGATCACCATCGAGCACCTGACCGCCACCCGCGCCGGCGATTTCAGCATCATCTGGGGCCTCCCGCTCGCGAACTTCCTGATCGAGGACGTGCGGCTCCAGGACGTCCGCCTCTCCGGCGGCCGCGGGCTCAAGCTCTACAACGCCACCAACGTCCGCATCGACGCGGCGTCCGACGTCGGACCGGTCGATGCCCTCAATACGCTCGCCATCACCGCGGAGCCCAAGTCCGTGCAGGTCCGCGCTGGGGAAACGGCACGCTTCGTGGCGCACGCGGTCGGCGCCGCCACGTACCAGTGGATGTTCGCCGGCCAGCCGCTCGCGGACGGCCCGCGCAGCGACGGCGCGGTGATCAGCGGCGCGCGCGGCGCGCAACTCGAGGTGCGCGGCGTCACGCCCGCCAACGCCGGCAAGTACAGCGTCCTCGTCGCCGGTTCACTCGATGGCTTTGACGTGGCAGCGAATCGGCCCGCGCCCGGCACAATCCCAGTTTCGGCCGCGAGCGCGCCGGCGACGCTGACGGTCGCCCCCGCGCAGCCCTGACGTCCCGCCGCGCGCCGCGCTCGCACCGCATACCCTGAATTTGTACTTGCGACCGATCTGCAGCGACGAGGCGCAAGTCCGTAGCAGGTACCCCGCAGCCGCGGGCACGGATCGGGGCTTTTGCCTCGGGCGGAAGCCGTGCGCTCGCTGGCTCGCCCAGATCCGACGGCGGCGCAGATTATAGCCAGTCTGGTGCGAGTGACACCACGACCGGGATTCAGCTTGTCAGGCTTTTGACGCCCGGAATCCTCGGCGCGGCGCCTTCCAGCCGCCGCATGAACCCAGTGTCATCTGTGGAGTACCCTCGGCTGTCCGATGCACAGTTGGTGGAACGGATCGTTTCCGGCGATGCCGCCGCGATCGCGTGGCTGCTGTGCGACCAATGCGGGGCGCGTCTGAAATACCTGGCGGCCGTCCGGTATCGGGCGGCGGGCTGGGAGTTCGAGGAGCTGGTCAGCGAGGTCTTCCTCCAGCTCAGCCGGCGCGACTGGCACGCGCTGCGGCTGTTTCAAGGTGAGAACCGCGCCGGTCAGGCCTGCCGGCTGGCGTCGTACGTCACGTTGATCGCCTCCCGGCTGCTCGCCAAAAGAATCATCCGCCAGCCGTCAGAAATGCGCGCACCCCGTCCTCCAGACCAGGAGGAGGTGGATCGTCTCATCGACGCCCTCCCCGAACGGCACCGCCAAGCCAGCGAGATCCGGCAAGCCATCATGCAACTGGAGAACCTGCAACACCGCGACATCCTCTTCCTCTACAAGGTCGAGGAACGCAGCGTCGCGGAGGTGGCGGAGCTGCTGGGCATCTCGCCGGCCAACGCCTATACGCGCTGCAGTCGAGCCATCGCCGACCTGCGATCACTGCTGGAAAAGGAGGGGGTCCATGCCTGATTGTCCCAACGACCTGGCGCTGCTGCGGATCGTCGAGGGCCGCGCCACCGACGACGAGCTGCGCCGCTGGTCGGCGCACGCCAGCCACTGTCCGGCCTGCCAGGAGGCGTTCGCCACGCTCGCCGCCACGAACCTGCGGGAGGTGGAGGGCACGCTTCCGCCGGTTTCGGGTGAAGAAACGCGCCGCGCGCTCCGCCGCCTGCGCCAACTCGCGCGGGCAACCGACGCGAAGAACTCCACCGTCAGCTCCTTCCCGCTGCCGGGCCTCACCACCCTCGGCGGCCTCGGCGCGCTCGTGTCCCGGCTCGCCGGGCCCGCCGCGCCAATCGCCGGGCCCATGTTCGCGGGCGCCGACGGAGAAAAACACGACCCGTCGGTAAGAAATGACGCGAATGCGGCCTCGGGATCAGGTGAGCACACAACCGACGACGCCCTTGGCTTCGCCGGCGATTCCGCCACCGCATCCTTTCACGACGCCATGACCCAATCGGATCCCGCCAAGCAATTCGGCGAAGTTCCAGCCGGAGCGACCCCGCAAGACATCTATCAGGGCTACTCCGACACCTGCGCCATTCGCAGCCAGGAGATCGTCCTGCGCGACTTCGGCGTCCATATCTCCCAGGAACAGCTCATCGCCGAGGCCACCCAGCGCGGCTGGTACCAGCCGGGCCACGGCACCTCGCCCGAGGCCGTCGGCAACCTGCTGGAGGCGCACGGCGTCCAGGTCCAGCGCTTCGAAAACGCCAACATTTTTAATCTCTCCAACGAGCTCGCCCAGGGGCACAAGGTGATCATCGGCGTCGATGCCGGCGAGCTGTGGGACCGGGGCATCGGCGAGCGGGTGATGGATTTCATCGGCCTTGAGCAGCCGGATCACGCGTTGATCGTCTCGAGCATCGACACGACCGACCCCAAGAACGTCAAAGTCATCCTCACCGATCCAGGCACCGGCCAGGTCGCCGCCGAATACCCGATGGAGCAGTTCATCGACGCGTGGAAAGACTCCAACTGCTTCATGGTGTCGACGGTGGAACCCGCACCCGTCTTCGCCCCGGGGATGGAGAACTTCAACTATGCCACCGGCCACCTCGCGACCGTCGGCGAACTGCCCTACGCGACGTTTGCCGAGCTGCACGACTTCGCCCTCGCGCCCGACACCGACGTCATGGCCCTCGGCCGGCTCGAGCTGATCTTCAGCCAGGCGGCCCACCACTATCACGACCTGCAGCTCCAGTTCGGCCAGCCGATGGACTTCGACGCCTTCGCGAACCAGCCGCTGAACGATTTCGATGCCACGCTTTCCCGCCGCCTGATCTCCCTGGCCCAGTCCGATCCCGGCGTGGCGGATCCGCTGCACGACTTCTTCCACCTCGATCCGGTCGAGCCGCCTTCCACTCCCGACGCGTCCGATCTCGACGCCGGACAAGACCCAGGAGCCTTGAGCTGAGTTGCCCGCGTCCGCCGCAAAGGGTGACGTCGCCTGCCGATGAGTTTGCACCGGTTCTCGGATCTGATCGCGCGCTCGCAGCGCCTGCTTCAGGCGGCGCGCATCTGGTTTGCCCGCAAGATCGCGCCCAACGCTCCCGTGGTCCCCGCCCCACCCGCGGCGGCGCCCCGCCCCGCGTCCAGCAACGCGGCAACCCGGGCGGGGGCGCAGGCCTCGGCGTCCGCGTCGCGTGCCAGCGATGACAGCAAGGCCAGGCTCATCGGCCGGATCGTGGACACGATCGACCTGCTGGCGGGCATGAGCGCGCGCGCCACGCAGCCCGCCCAACGCGCCGAGCTCCTGCTGGTTCGCACCGCGCTGATCGAGACCATCGAGGCGCAGGGAGCCACGCTGATCGACAGTGATCAATTGGACGCCGAACGCCACAAGCCGATCGGCGTCGAGCCCGCCCGTGATCCGCGGCAGGCGGGTCCGCAGATCGTGCGCAAGGGCTCCACCGGTTTCACCCTCCTCGGCCGAGTCTGCCGGAAGCAGGAAGTCGTCATTTCGCAGCCGCCTCCAGCGCGGCCCGTCCCGGGCCGCCCGCAATCCCCTTAACCGCTCATGAACCCAGTCTTGCCCGCCACGCCCACGCCCGGTTCCCCGGCGCAGCCCACGGTGATCACGGATCGCCAGAGCGTAATCACCCTGCTGGAGCGGATGGCCCTCGTGGAAACCAAGCTCTTTGAGCGTCCCTCCGACGCGATGCTCACCGGCACCATCGATCGCGTGCGGCGGGGCATCTTCCGCCTCGTCGTGATGGGTGAGGTCAAAAAGGGAAAGTCCTCGTTCATCAATGCACTCTGCGGCCTGCCGGGCCTCGTGCCCGTCCACTCCGACGTCGCGACCTCTACCCTCTTCAAAATCAGCTACGGCCCGAAGGTGCGCTACACCGTCTGCTGGGAGATCGAAGGCATTCCGAGCCGGGAGATCTCGCCGGCCGAGCTCCCCGCGTACGGCACGGAAGCGGGCAACCCCGGCAACGCGAAGCAGGTCGGCCACATCGCGGTCGAGGCGCCCGCCCGGGTGTTGCAGGACGGACTGGTGATCGTCGACACCCCGGGCATCGGTGGCCTCTACGCCAAGCACCGCGAGATCACGTATCGCCACGCCCCCGACGCGGACGCCGTCTTCTTCGTCACCGACAGCGTCGAGTCGCCGCTCGGCAGTGAGGAGCTCTCGTTTCTCGCCGAGCTCCGCAAGATCACGGGCAACCTCGTCTTCATCCAGACCAAGGCCGAGGTCGGACGGCAGGCGGCGCAGCAGCGCATGGCCAACAACCTGGCGATTCTCGAACACGCCGGATTTCCCCGGGCGGGGCTGCGCTACTTCTGCCTCAGCTCGCGGCTCAAGACCGACGCGGACCAGGCCGCCGGCACGGATCCGGAAGGCGCGCGCGAGGACCTGGCGGACAGCGGCTTCCCGGCGCTGCTGCAGGAGTTCCAGGCGCGGCTCATCCGCCAAAAGGAGATCAATCTCTGCACCACCGCCCTTAGTCGCGCCCGTGAACGCCTCACCCTGCTCGAGACCGAGGCCGCCGATAAGCGGCGGGTGACCGAAGCCGACACCAAGGAGAAGCGCGATGCCATCCAACGGGAGCTCGAGGCGGCGCAGGCCGCCATCCGGACGTGGGAAACCGAGAGGCAACCAGGGTTGCTGCGCGAGTTTGCCGATTCACTGAACGGGCTGAAGATCGACCTCAACACCTCGCTGGCGCAGAAGTTCAAACCCGGCGGCGATATTGCCGAGGCCATCGAACACCAGCTCGCCAAGGCCACCGATGCCCAGGCCATGTACGCGATGGTCAATCCGCTCGCCGAGGAAGCGCGCGCGGAGGCATCGCAGGTGCTGGTCCTGGCCACCCGCCGGCTCCATGAAGGAGTCACGCGCCTGGTCGGCGCCCTGGCGGACAAGGCCGGCGCGCAGATTGCGCTGAAGCTCGATCCGCACGACGAACACGCCGCCGAGGCCAGCGACACCGGCCAAACCGCGCTGGCGGCTCTCGCGCAGAAGGCCGAGGACCGGCAGGTCTTCGAAAAGGCCAAGATGGGATTCTTTGGCGGGATGGCCGCCATGACGATGGCGAGCATGGCGGGCGGCCTGATCGGATCGGTGGTCCCCGTCGTCGGCACCATCCTGGGCAGCTCGCTCGGCGTGGCCATCGCGGGCCTGTGGGGCAGCGCGCTCACGCTCGAACACCGCCGGAAGCAGCAGGCGGAGTCGGCCAAGCGCGAGATCATGGGGGCGATCAACCAACTGCTGGGCAGCGCGCAACTGGCGGCCTCGGCGGAACTCTCCAAGGCGGCCGTGGCGGCGGAGTCCGCGGCAACCGCGACCCTCCGCAGCGCGGTGGCCGACATCAAGGAACGGCTCGACCGCCGCGTGAAGGAGCTGGCGGCCCGTCATCGCCAGACCGAGGCGCAACTCGGCGAGGAACGCGGGAGGAACAAGGCCATTGAGACAACGCTCGCGCGACTGAGGCAGGAACTGCAGCTCCGCACCGCGGCCCTGAACGCACCCCAGTCGTGATCACCCGCCAGGACTTCCACGAGTTCCTCCGGCAGAGCGCGTCCGATCTCGAGCAGATCGAATGCGTGCGTGCCCACAGTCGCGCCCTCACCCGGCTCGCCGAACGCGTGCACAGTCCCTTCACCGTGGCGATCGCGGGCCGGATGAAGGCGGGTAAGTCCACCCTCTTGAACGCGCTGGTTGGCCAGACTGTCGCCGTGTGCGGCACGGAGGAATCCACCGCCACGATCAACGTCATCCAGCACGGCGCGACGGACCAGCTCCAGCACTTCGTCGTCCACTGGAAGGACGGCCGGTCCGAGCCGATGCCCCGGTCGCGGATCAGCGAATGGGTGGGCAAGTCCCCCGACGTCGTCGAGCGCGTGCGGCAGGTTTCGCGCCTGGAATTCTTCGCGGCGGTGGAGGCCCTGCGGAAGTTCCGCATCGTGGATACGCCGGGCACCGGCAGCGCGGAGGACGCCCACGAGGAGACCGCCCGGCAGTTCCTCGATCCCGAGGCCATCCGGGCCTCGCTGGCGGAAAACGAAAAGGCTGACGCCTTCATCTACGTCGTGCCCACCATCGGGCGGGAATCGGATCGGGCCACGCTCCAGCAGCTCGGGCAGAGCCGCATCCCGGGAGCGGACGCCTACAACAGCGTCTGCGTCGTCCACAAATGGGACGGCCTGGACAGTGCGGATCCCTTCGACGAGGCCGAGCGCAAGGCCGCCCAGCTTCACGCGCAACTCGACGGCGCCGTGGCCGAAACCATGGCGGTCAGCGCACCGCTGGCGCTGGCGGCCGCCGAAGCTCCGGACGCGTTTTGGGAGCGACTGCTGGCCGTGCTGGCCGGCACCGAGGCCGTCGCGCTGGAACGTTGCCTCAAGACGCGGGACCGCTGGGAGCGCGAGCCGGCCCGCCGGGCAATTCTGGACCTCTACCCTGCGCTGCCCTGGGTGAGCTTCGTGCTGCTCGCGAAGCGACTCACCCGGGAGACGCCGGCCTCGGGAGCCGACGCCCGCCGGCTGGCGCGCCAGCTTTCGGGGATTGAGCGCCTGACCGCGCTGATCGAACGCCGCTTCTTCCGGCGGGCGGAGCTGCTGAAGCTCTTCCAGTTACTGGTGCTCGCGAGCAAGGAACTCCTGCCCGCGGCGCTCGCCCTGAACCGCCACGTGGCCACGTTGCGCCAGCAGCTTGCCGCGGCCACGCAGGCCCAAGGCTGCCTCGGCGCCTTCGCCCCGGCGCCCGTGCGCCAATGGATCGACGGCGTCGTGCGGGACCTCACCGCGGAAATCGAGCGCTGCAACCGTCTCGCGCTCGGGTTTGACCGCCGTCGCCTCGCGTGGTCCGCGCAGGTCGAAGGCCTGCACCTCGACTTGCGCACGCTCGACTGGCTGCAGGGCCCATCCCACGGCCTCAAGCCGGACGAACACTGCATCGCCTGCGCCGCGTGCATGATGGCGGAGCCCGACTCGCACGGCATCTGGGACACGACCCCGCTGCCGGAGCTGGGACGGTGGATCGACGCGTTCCGGGGCAAGAGCCACACCTGCGCCCGCGCGCTTCAACCCGGCCTGGAGCACATCACCGCACGTCTCGAGGAAATTTATCATCGGCTACTCGCAAGATCATGAGTTACGCACCGCAGATCGGCGTCGATTTCGGCACCACCAAGACCCTGGTTTCCCGCTGGATGGGACGCTTCCCCGTCGGGCACCCCGAACCCATCCGGCTCGGCACCGGCCGCGACGACATCCCCACGGTGCTGTACAGCGAAGGCAACGGCGCCTTCGCGATCGGCGAAGAGGCGGAGGACAAGGCGGTGTCCGCACCCTCCCGCTACGTCGATAACTTCAAACGCCTGCTCGGCACCGACACCAACCGGGTGATCGACGGCGAGAGCTTCACGCCCGTCGACCTCACGGCGGCGTTCCTGCGGGACCTCGTTGCCCAGTGCCAGGCGAAAGCCACGTATGCGACGATCGAGCGGGCCGTCATCACCGTGCCGGTTTCATTCGGCCCGGCCGCGTGTGAGTCGCTCGAACAGGCGGCCCGCCGCGTGGGCTTCAAGGAGATCACGCTGCTGCCTGAGCCCGCCGCGGCGGCGTATGCCTACCTGCACGAGCAGAAGCGTGCCGGCCGCCCCCTGGCCGAGGATCATCGGGTGCTCGTTTTCGACTTCGGTGGCGGCACGCTCGATCTCGCACTCGTGACCCTCAAGGGCGACGCCGCGTTCGCCCACCCGAGCCTCTACTCCGGCGACGCCCGGCTCGGCGGCGTGGACATCGATGAGCGCCTGGCTGCCTGGGTCGACGAACAACTGGCGCAGCAGGGCGAAGGCCCACTGTCGGCCCTGCCGATCGAATATCACAGCCGCAACCGCCGTGCGCTGGTTGAGTGCAAAGAGCGGCTCTCCCGCGCGGAGAAGGCCGCGGTGCTGATCGAAAATGGCCAGACGCCCCGTCGCTTTGAATGCACCCGCGAGCTGTTCAACGCATGCATCGAGGACCTCTGCGCCAAGGCCGTGCGGCTGACCGTGGAGCTGCTCGAACGCTGCGCACGGGAGGGCCTGACGCCCGCGGAGGTCCTGCTGATTGGCGGCTCCTCGCAGATCGCTCTCGTCCGGCAGATGCTGAAGGCGAAGACCGCCCTGCCGCTCGTCGACTATGCGAATGCGCTGGCGGCGGTTTCCCTGGGCGCGGCGCATTACTGCGCCTCGCAGGGCACGGACAAATCCACTCTGACGGGCCGCGACCTGCTTGAGTTCGAAACGATCCGCGAACTAGCGCGTTCCCCGGGCAGCACGAGCGACGATTTTACCAGTGCGGCCAGCCGGGCCGACGTATTGCTATCCTCCTGCCCGGATCATCTTGAGCTGTGGCGGCTGCGCGCGGAGCTCGCGGTAAAACTCAACGACCGCGTCGCCGGCGTGAAAGCCGCCGTCCAGTTCATCGAGGCTGGTCTCATCAATTCCTCCGCCGAGGACCTGCGCCCGCTGCTCCTCGCGCTCAACCGCAAGAACTGGATTGCCGACGCGGAGGCGCTGCTGGCGCTCCGGCAGAGCATCGAGGCGGCCCTTCAAGCCCACGACGTCGATGCGGCCCAGCGCCAGCTCGATGAGTACCGCAAGCTGAACTCCGACGACCCGCTCTGCGCCTCCCTGGCCGCAGCCATCGAGCGCGAGCAGGTCCGCCAGGCCCAGGAGCTCAAGCTCCAGTCACTCGAGAGCATCTTTACGACCGCCAGCGAAGAACACGCGCACGGCCGGCCCCAACAAGCCGCCGAAACGATGGCGGCGGTGACCGCCTCCCTGGCGGAGCAGGCCGGCAGCTGGCTGCCGGAGTTTTCCGCCCCCGCCGACGATCTGCAGCGCCGGCACCAGGCCCTGAAGGCGGCCATCGATGAGGCGTTGAGCGCGGTGGCGGCGCAGGTTCATTGCCAACTCGAGCGCATGCAGTCGGCGTGGGACATGGGCGACCTTGCGGCCGTGGAGTCCGCCTTGTGCGACGCAGAGTCCGTCAACTACGCGTCGGAGGACGTGGCGGCATGGCGGGTCAAACTGAACACCCTCAACACCGTCATCGCCGATGGGCAAAAGGCCCGGACCGCCCGGCGCTGGCGCACGCTCAAGCATTCGGCCCTGCGGGCGCTCAAGGCGTGTCCCAACGCCGCGGCGCCACGGGAACTCCTCGCCACCGCCAGCCGCATGATCCGGCGACGCCTGATCCTCTTCGGAGCGACGCTGGTGGGATGCACGGCACTTGTCATCGCGGGGTTGCTGTATCGCGACTACTTACACGCCCTCGGCTACATCGAGGACGCCCGAAAACACGCCCAGGCGGGCGAATGGGATGCCGCGAGCCAGGATCTCCGCTGGTCGAGGTACGCATGGGAGATTTCCCAGACGCGGGTGGTCGAGCGCAGCATCGAGTCCCGAGTGAACTGGGACAACAAAGTCGCCGGACTCCTGACCGAGGCGGAGGAGAAGATCGCCCAGGGTGACTCGGCCGGAGCGCACGATGCCATCGCGGCCATCAAGGATCTTCCCTTGCCGGCGCTGCCCAAGGTACTGTCCGAGTTCATCGGCACCGCGGAGCTCCCCGGCGCCCTGTCGCCCAAAAACGCGGCGCGCTTGGTCAAGCTGCAGGAGGCACGCGTTCGCCATGAGCTAAAGACGGCCGGGAAAGCGGCCGACCAGGGCGACTTCGAACAGGCCAAAAGGCGCCTCGAACAGGCGTCCCGGCTTGGGCCATTGACGGAGGAAGTTGCGGAGGCACGGACGCAGCTCGCAGGGCGGATGAGCCTCGCGTTTGCCGAATTGCTCGGCTCGGCCTTGCGCGAGCGGCATGCCGGCAAGGCGCAGGACGTCATTGATCGCTTTGCCGCCCTGACCGGCCAGGCCTACAAAGTCACCGGCCGAATGCTGATCGGAGAAACCTCGCTGGAGCGGTTCCTGGAGCATCTCTCGGCGCTGGGCATCGACGTGCAGACGACGGACGCCCGCGGGATGCGGCGCGCGATTCCCTTTGTGGAAGCGGCGCGGACCCAGTTCCGAAACCCGGCCGACGCAACCGCATTTCTGAGCCGCGCCTATGCCGACTGGAGTCGCGAGCTTGCCCGCCGCCAGCTGCCGGGAGCAGCGCTCTATCTCGCCGATCTCGCGGCCGCCAGCGGCGCGACCCTCGACACCGGTTTCCGCGATGAGCTCGTGCGGGATGCCACCCGCCAACTCGATGCCAGCGTCGACTGGGCGATACCCAAGGTGGTCGACGAAGCCATGCTCCCCGGAGCGACCCAGTGTCGCGAACAACTGATCCGCACCCTGGCGGGTCCCCATGCAGGCTGGTTGTCCTGCGCGTCGGGTGGCCGCGCTCCCCTGCTGACCACGGTGATCGCCCTCGATGCGGTGGAAACGGAGGATGAGAAGAAGACCTCCGAGGACAGTGTCCGGTACAAGACCGGCACCCACACCGAGACAAATCCCGACTACGAGAGAGCGAAACGAATGTACGACGCGGCGTACGAGCACGCCACGTTCATGGCGATGAGTTCCGCGCGGATGGCGTACGGCGATCCCTACGGGGCCATGGCAGCCGTGCAAAACATCCAGCGGGCGCAGCGGGACATGGAGGAGGCGGCGGACACGCTGCGCCGAACCCCGGCCTGGGTCGAGGTGCCGACCTACGCCAAGGAAACCTACACGATCATCGACCATGCCCTGACTCACCGGCTCCCAGTGCGCATCGAGTTCTCGCGCGGCGGCAAGACGCTCGCGTCCCCGTTAAGTGGACGCGCCGCGACATCCGAACGTGGCCGCGAGATCAAGGGCAACCGGGCCAGGGGCGTGCCGGTCCAGGACCCCGCGTACATGGACAAAGCCACGGTGCGGAGGAAGCTGACGGACAGCCTCCTGGCGATGGACCTCACGGTCGTGGCCGAAACGTTTCAAAAGGCCGTGGGCGAGGCCGTCATCGCCCGCGCGCAGGAGCAGAAAGACGATGCGCTGCACCAGGCGGACAAGCTGTGGTGCCTGCGAGTCCTGTGGAGATCCTCGGGGCAGCCGTTTGCCGAGGAGAAGACTGCCCAGACGTCGCTGCGCCAAGCCCTCGGACTGCCCGCGGAAGGAAGTTGATGTGCGGGATGCGCAGGCGGTCTTTTGGTTCTACGGCCGTGTAAGAAGGTCGGGGCAGCGGCCCTCAAGGAGAGTAGGCGCCAAGGTGCGCGTGTTCGCCGGGCAGCCAGGCTGCGGCAACCGAGCGCCGCGCCCATCTGCCATGCCAGACCTCGTTTCTTCCTGCCACCGCGTGCCGGCTTCCACCCGGCGCCCTTCTTCCGCCGCGCGTCCCGGCGGCACCGGTTTCATCGTGGCGCTTTGGGCCCTGAGCGGCCTGGGCGCGTTTTGGGGCGGCCGCCTTTCGGGATCGAGCAGTGGGCACACGAGCGAGGTCCGCGCGCCGCGAGCCGTCGCGCGGCAGGCCATCGCGATGGCGTCCGTGAGAGGTTCGGTGGGAAATCCAGCGCCCATGGCAGAGTCCGCGGCACCGCGACTCAGCCCGCAGGACGTGGTGGCGGCCTTTGCCCGTCGGGATTCAGAGAAGCGCATCGACACGGTGTTCACGACCGTGCTGTGGATGGCGCAAGCCTCCGAGGCGGAGCTGGCGGACGTGGTCGACGCCGCCGGAACGAGCGATCATCGCGAGCCCTTGCTGAGCATCGCGCTGGCGCGGTGGACCCAAATCGACGGGCTGGCAGCCTTCCAGGCTTATGCGCAGCTTCCACCCGCAGCCCGCAGCACCACGGCCGCAGAGAACCTGTTCAAGGGATGGATTCTGCACGGCGCTCCCCAGGAGGCGCTCGATTGTGCGTTGGCCTATCAGAAGAGCGTCGAGGACGCCGCTCCGGGGCTCATTTCGGGCATGCTCGACGTGTTGTTCGACAAGGATCGCGACCGGGCGGTCCAATTGACGATGGAGCTTTGTTTGACTCCGGACCTGCGCGACTCCGAGTCACTCATCGACCGCCTCAACCGGATGGTCGACACGGTTCGCCGCGACACCGGGTTGGACGCCGCGCTCACACTCATCAACCAATGCCCACGGCGCGACTGGCAGGAAGGGCTGCGCCGGGATCTCGCCGCCGAGCTGCTCCGCAGCCGTTCGGACGACGATCACCAGGCCGGTTACCATCTCATCGCGACGCTCCAGAACCCGTATGCGAGCACGGCGCTGATCGAAGCCGTGGCGAAGCGCAAGCTGGCGGACGACACCCCGTCCGCGTTGGCTTGGGCAACGACTCTGCCGCTCGGCGAAACCCGGAGCACGGCGGCCGCTGAGATCGTCCAGGGCTTGACGCGCTCCGACCGGCTCCAGGAGGCCATCGACTGGTTGAAAAGTCAGGGCAGCCACGAGGATTTCGACAACGCCCACGAGGCGCTCGCCCAATCCGTGATGGAGCTACGCCCCGACGCGCGTGACGCGTTTCAGCTCGCCGCCCAGATCACCGACGTGGTCCGCGCGGCCAATCTGCAGCGCATGCTGGCCGCCAAATGGCTCGAGAAGGATTTTGAGGGAGCGGCAAAAGCCCTCGGCCCCGCCCTGGTGGACTTCAACGCACGGCAAGCGGCCCAGGAGAAGTAGCCCCACCGCCGCCGGCCCCGCGCGGTCACCGGCGCGTTTGGATCACTGACCGGCCGCCTGTCCCGGCTTGGTGCCGTTCTTGCGCTGCTCCATCAGGCGAGCCTCGTAGTCGTTTACGGGAGGATGCCCTTGGGCGTACCACCATTGCGCGATCAAACTAAGGTAGCCGCCTTGGGTTTCCTCAATTACCCGGGCGCGCTCGTTGATCAGATCGTGGAGCGTGTCCGGCACGCGGGCGTTGATTTGTCTCTTCTGACCCATGGTTTGGCGAAAGCAAAGTGGCCTCGGAGGCCGTTGGCACCTGCATTTTTGCTAAGGATGTGTAGCCAATAAAAAGATACGGTTTTGGTAAGCCACTGACAAAGGCCTACTTGGCCGACACGACGCAAAGACATCGCCCGCGGCACAGGGTTCTCGAAACGGGGCGAAGACCCACCTTCCCTCGCTTCGGACGCGGCGGTGTCAGTTTCGTCGACCCGCGTCACCACCTGGGAAACCGCCTCCAAAGCCGCCCGATCATGTACCGGGATTTCCCCTACGTGCGCCCGCGGCGCTTCCCCAAAGACATTTTCCCATAAGGAAATGGGAGCCTTAAGCCCTCGACTCTCCGCATCGCGGCGGCGACAAACCCGCCCGCCAAATCCGGCGGTACTCGCGCCCCGCCCAATCTCCGCCCACATGTCCACTTCCCAGCGCCGGCCTCTCGTCGTGCTCGTCGAGGATTCGGAAGACGATGCGTTCTTCTTCCGGTGGGCCGTCGGCAAATGCACGCGCGACTGCGAGGTCGTCCACCTCGCCGACGGCGGGCTCGCCATGACCTACCTGCGCGCCATGCAGGCGGGGGAACAGCCGCGTCCCGATCTGCTGTTTCTCGACCTGAAGCTGCCGGTGTTCAGCGGCTTTGAGATTCTCGGCTGGATCCAGGCCCAGCATTTCGAGCCCCCACTCGAAGTGATCGTGCTCAGCGGTTCCGAGCACGGCAGCGACTTGCTGCGTGCGCGCGCCTGCGGCGCCGCGGACTATTGCGTGAAGCCGATCTCCCCGGCCCAGCTCCACCAGCGGCTCGAGCTCCTCGCGCAGCCCCCCGCCCGCCTACCGATGCCGGCTGTCCCCCTGGCGCCCCATCCCGCGGCCGCGTCATGACGTCGGATGCCAACGAGTCCCTGCGCGCCGAACTGCTCGACGACTTCTATGCGGAGTGTGACGAGCAGCTCAGCAACGTGCGGCTGCAGCTCACCGGCCTCGAACACGCCGCGGCGGCGGGCCGGGCCGACGCCACCGCGCTCGAGAGCTGCTTTCGCAGCATGCACTCGCTCAAGGGCAATGCCGCGCTCGCCGGGCTCCGCCCCGCCGAGCAGCTCGCCCATGCCATCGAGGAACGGCTGCGGCAACACGTCCGCCACCCCGCGCCCCTCCCGGCCACCGCGACCGAGCCACTCGCGTTTGCCGCGCAGCGGCTTGAGCAACTCGTGGCGGCCCATCGCCTCCAGCAGTCGCTGCCGCCGATCGACGACGCTCTGACCCGGCTGAACAATACCGCCGCGACGCCCGTGCCGGACGTCGCGGCCCACGTGCCCGCGGTTCCGGCGCCTGAGGTTTCCCATTCATCCCCGCCACCCGCATCGCCCGCCCATTGGCGGTTCAGCTTCGCCCCCTCCCCCGAGCTCGACCGCCGCGGCGTGAACGTCAGCCAGGTGCGCGCACGCCTCACCGCGCTCGGCGAGATCACGAACGCCGTCCCCGTCATCCAGCCCGGCGGCGCCATGCGCTTCGATTTTACCGTCGCGGCCCACACGAATCCGGGAGCCCCTGACATCTGGCTGGCCGACGGTGTCACCGTCTCGCCGGCGCCGACTGAAGCGGTCGCCAGCGCGCCGGCGCCGCCGCCCGCGCCGACTTCAGCCAGCCTCTTCGTCGCTCCGTCGCACCTCGTGCGCGTCGACCTCAGCCGCCTCGATGAACTGATGCGGATCACCGGGGAGATGGTGATCCATCGTTCCCGGCTCGAAGAGCGGATTGGCCGCCTGCCCGGCAATCGCCCGCCGCTGCAGGAGGTGAATCTTGCCCTGGCCCGTTCGCTGCGCGAATTGCGGGACGCGCTCACGCGCGTGCGGCTCGTGCCGATCGCCGAGATCTTCACGCGCCTCCCGTTCGTCGTGCGCGACCTGGCCCGCGACTCCGGGAAGACCGCCCAGCTCGCGATCGAAGGCCAGCACACCGAGATCGACAAATTCCTGGTCGAGCGCCTCAAGGAGCCGCTTCTCCATCTTGTCCGCAATGCGGTGACGCACGGCCTCGAATCTCCCGCCGAACGCCGCGCCGTCGGCAAGCCCGAGACGGGCACCATCACGCTCAGTGCGGAGGCGGCCAGCCACTCGGTTCTCATCCGCGTGCGGGATGACGGCCGCGGGATCGACACCGCGCGCGTGGCCGCGCGCGCCGCGGCGGCGGGGCTGGTCGTTCCCGAGCCGCTTGATGCCCACACGCTGCTGGGCCTGCTTTGCCAGCCCGGCTTTTCCACCCGCGATGAAGCCGATCGCGCCGCCGGCCGCGGCGTCGGCATGGCGGTCGTGCAGAGCACGGTCCGCGAGCTCGGGGGCAACCTCGCGCTCACCACGTCGCCCGCCGGCGGCACGCAGTTCTCGCTGCGGCTGCCCCTCACGCTGTCGATCGCCGAGACGTTTGTCGTCACGGCCGGCGATCACACCTGCGCCGTCCCGCAGGACGCCGTGCATGAGGTGATCGCCCTCGCCTCCGAGCAGATCCGTTTCGTCAACCGGTTCGAGGTCGTGCCCCATGCTGACGATGTGCTGCCGCTGCTGCGGTTGCGGCAGGTCTTTGGCCTGCCGCGCGGCGAGCACGCCAGCGCGCCAACCCTCGTGCTGCACACCGACCACGGCCGCATCGGCCTCGTGGTGGACCGCGTGCTAGGGCGCCGCGAGGTGGTCGTGCGCGCAATGCAGGATCCCCTGATCCAGGTGCCCGGAATCTCGGGCGCCACCGAGTTGGGCGACGGCCGACCCGTCCTCATCCTCGATCCCCACGAACTGGCCGCCACGGCCCGCTGCGCCCGTCCGTCCGCCGCGCCCTCCTTCGCGTCATGAGTTCCGCCGAGAGCTTCATCCTCTTCGAACTGGCCGACACTACCTACGGTGTCCGCAGCGCCGATGTCCTCCACATCGAGATGCTCGAGCACATCACCGCGGTGCCCAACAGCACCGGCGCGCTCGAGGGCGTGGTGTTCTCACGGGGCCAGGTCATTCCCGCCCTCAACCTCCGCGCCTGCTTCGGGCTTCCTCGTGCCGATCGTACCCCCCGGAACCGCCTCCTCTTTCTCCGCCACGAGAACCGTACCGTGGCGCTGATCGTCGACGCCGCCCGCGAGTTTCACGTCCTCCCTCCCGAAGTGATCCGTCCCGTCGGAGATACGTTGCTCGCGGGCAACGGTAACTACGTGCACGCCGTCGCCAACCTCCCGCATCGGCTCGTGCTGCTGCTCGATATCGCCGCCGTCCTCGCGCCCGCCGGCGCCGGGGCCGCTCCCGCCCTCGCCACCCGCTAACCCTTTCTCATCGGAGCCCTCATGTCCAAGAACCCGTCCAACGGCCACTCCCACCGCGTGCTCGAACTTGCCCCCCACCCGGCGCCGAAACCCGCCGCTCCCCCCCCCGGCACCCTCAACGACCGGGCCGGCCGCATAGCCGGTTCGCTCCGCGACACCGCGTCCCAGGCCGAGTCCCTCACCACTTCGAGCGAGGAACTGGTGTCGTCCATCAACGAGATCGCCGCCTCGATCGAGCAGGTGACCATCAACTCGGCCCAGGTTGCCAGCGGCGCTACGCAGACCAGTGCCGCCGCGCAGGACATCGCCCGCGCCACCCAGGCCGTCACGGCCACCTGCCAGGAGATGGCGACCTCCGCGCAGGAGCTCAGCACCTCCAGCAACGAGGTCGCCGCCTCGATCAAGCGCGTCGGCCGCGACACCGAGACGCTTTCCGTCTCCGTCAACCAGACCGGCGCCGCCATCGAGCAGATGAGCCGCTCGATCCAGGGCGTCTCGCGCAACGCCGACGACCTCACCGCCGCCGCCGAGGAGACTCTGTCTTCGATGAACGAGATGGCGGCGTCGATCGAGGAGGTCGGCGCCATGTCCGACAGCTTGCTGACGTCCGTCGAGGAAACGTCCACCTCGATCGAGCAGATGGGCCGCTCCGTCCAGGGCGTCGCCCAGAACGCCGACAAGATCACCGAGGCCGCCGCCGCCGCCACCACCAGCGCCACCCAGATGGAGCGTTCGATCCGCTCCGTCTCCGACATGGTGCGCCGGGCCCACGAGATCACCCGCCGCGTGTCTGACCAGGCCGGCGAAGGCGGCCGCGCCATCGAGAAATCCATCGAGGGCATCGGCCGCGTCTCCCGCGCGATGGGCAACTCCACCACCGTGATGCGCGAGCTCAACCAGCGGACGGCGGAGATCTCCTCCATCGTCGATACGATCAACGTCATCGCCGAGCGCACGAACCTGCTTTCCCTGAACGCCTCGATCGAGGCCGCCCGCGCCGGCGATGCCGGCCGCGGCTTCGCCGTCGTCGCCGAGGAGATTCGCAACCTCGCCGACCGTTGCGCGAAGGCCACCGCCGACATCAGCCAGATTGTGCGCGGCCTCGAAAATGTAACGCGGGACGCCACCGAGGCCGCCAACGAGGGCGCGCGGGTCGCCGACGACTGCAACCGCCAGTCGGAATCCGGCCTCGCCGGCCTGCGGCAGATCCTCACGGGCGTGTCCGAGACGGCGACGATCGTCGGTGACGTCTCCCGCGCCACCGAGGAGCAGATCACCGCAGGCAAACACGTCGTCGAATCGATCTCGCACGCCACGGCCCAGGCGCGGCAGGTCGCCCTCGCCACCGCCGAACAGGCCCGCGGTGTCACCGCCATCGTGCAGTCCTCCGCTCAGATGCGCAAAGTTGCCAAGGAGGTGGCCCAGGCCATGGGCGAACACGGTCGCGCGTCCCGCGAGGTCATCAAGGCCGCCCAGAGCACCAACACGATTGCCGTCCAACTCCGCAAGGCGACGACAGAGCAGGCCACGGGGGCCACCCAGATCGTGCAGGCGGTCGATGCCATGCGCCAGGGCGCCAACTCCACCGCGCGCGCCGTCGCCGAGCAGGTCACCGCCACCGACCAGATCTCCAAGGAATCCGAACGCCTCGCCCGGCTCATCGCCGGCGTGACGCGCAGCCTGAGCGACCAGACGTCGAGCACCGCCCAGGTCGCGACCGCAGCCGACAGCCTCAAGCTGCAGTCCGAACAGGCCGCGCGCGCCCTCGGCGAGCAAACCGGGGCCGTGCGCGACCTCACCTCTTCGTCGGAGAACATCGCCCGCCAGATCCGGCTCATCACCGACGCCAACCGCCAGCATTCCGAGTTCGCCGCGAACCTGATCGACAACCTCGGCCTGCGGCCGGGCGCGGGCACCAACGGACACTCCGCCGCCAAACGCGGCGCCCGCGCCACCCGCGCCGCCCGCCAACGTTGACCGTGCCCTCTGTGTCCGAAGCCTCCATCAGCCCCTCCGTGCCCGAGGGCGTGCCGCAACTCCTGCGCGACCTCGTGCACGAGCGCCTGGGCGTGTTCTTCGAGGCCGACCGGCTGGAGACGCTGCTGGAGAAGCTGCGCGACCGCGCCCTCGCGCATGGCTGCCGCTCGTACCTGGATTACTACTACATCCTGAAATATGAGGCCGAGGGCCCCGCCGAATGGCTGCGGGTGATGGACGCCTTCTCCGTCCAGGAAACCTACTTCTGGCGCGAACTGAGCCAGATCCAGGCGCTAACGTCCTTCGTCGTGCCCGCCTGGTTCGCCGCCCGCGACCGTCCGCTCCGAATTTGGAGTGCGGCCTGCGCCTCCGGCGAAGAGCCCTACAGCCTGGCCATCGCGCTCCAGGAGGCCGGCCTGGCGCACCTGCCAATCGAGATCACCGCCAGCGACGCGAGCGAGGCCGCCCTCGCGCGCGCCCGCCTCGCCATCTACCGCGAACGTTCGTTCCGGGCGCTGCCTGAGCCGCTCCGGCAAAAGTACTTCACGCGCGTGCCCGAGGGTTGGCGGCTCGATCCCGCCATCGTCCAGCGCGTCACCTTAACGCGCGCCAACCTCGTCTCCCCGCTGGAGGTGCGCGGACTGGCCGACGCCCACGTCATCTTCTGTCGCAACGTCTTCATCTATTTCTCGCCGGAGGCGATCCGCCGCACCCTCGCGACCTTCGCCGCCCGCATGCCGCCCGGCGGGCACCTGTTCGTCGGCGCCTCCGAGTCCCTGCTCCGCCTGACGAGCGATTTCGAGCTCACCAACGTGGACGACGCGTTCGTTTACGTGCGCCGTCCCCTCGCCGCATGACGACCATCCGCACCGTCGTCGTCGACGACTCCGCCTTTGTCCGCAAGACCGTGCGCACCATGCTGGCCCGCCACCCCGGCATCGAGGTCGTCGGCGTGGCGCGCGACGGCGAGGAAGCGCTGGAGCTCGTCGACCGCCTGCAGCCCGATGTCGTCACGTGCGACCTGGTCATGCCGAAACTCGACGGACTTGGTTTTGTCCGCCGCCAGATGGCACGCAAACCGGTGCCCATCCTGCTCCTCACCGCGTCGGCGCTGGATGGCGCCTCGGCGATGGAGGCGCTTGATGCCGGGGCCGTCGACCTCGTCCAGAAACCGACGGCACTCGCGACCGACGACCTATTGCTGATCAGCGATGAACTCGTCGCCAAGCTTGAAGCCGTCGCCCGCGCCCCGGCCGGCCGGCTGGGTCTGCCAAGCTCCCCTCGTCTTCTCGCCTCCACCTCCGCGCTTCCGGCAGGCGGCAGCTCCGCCGGGCCCCGCCCGCGCGCCGACGTCGTCGTGATCGGCGTCTCCACTGGCGGTCCCCAGGCGCTGCGCCGCATGCTGCCGGAACTGCCGGCCGATTTCCCAGTGCCGATCGCCATGGTCCTGCACATGCCCGTGGGGTACACCGCGCTGTTCGCCGAGAAGCTCGACGAGATCTGCGCGCTGGACGTCGCGGAAGCCCGCGACGGGGACGAACTTCGCCCCGGCCTCGCGCTGCTCGCCCCGGCCGGCCGGCATCTCACCCTCCGGCGGCATCCCGATGGACGTGTCCGCGCCCAGCTATCCCTGCATCCGCTGGAGAAGAATCACCGCCCCTCGGTCGACGTCCTGTTTCATTCCGCGGCGGAAACGTATGCCAGCCGCGTGCTGGGCGTCGTCATGACGGGGATGGGCGACGATGGCCGCGAAGGGTCCGCCTGGATCAAGGCCAAGGGCGGCGCGGTGCTCACCGAGGCGGAAAGCAGCTGCATTATCTACGGCATGCCGCGCTCCGTCGTCGAATCTGGCCTCAGCGACCGGGCGATCCCGCTCCCCGGCATGGCCGCCGCCCTCCTTTCCCACTTATGAACGCCAAGGTCCTGATTGTGGATGATTCCGGTCTCGCCCGCCGCACGACGCGGCACCTGCTCGAACAAATGGGGCACGTCGTCGAGGAGGCGTCCGATGGCGCGCAGGCGCTCGAACGCTACTACATCAACCGGCACGACGTCGTGATCCTCGATATGGTGATGCACGGCATGTACGGCCTCGAGGTCCTGACGAAGATGCGTGAACTCGATCCCGGCGTGCGGGTCATCGTCGCCACCGCCGACATTCAGAACTCCACCCGCGACCAGGTCCGCGACGCCGGCGCGGTGGCGTTCGTGAACAAGCCGCTCAACCGCACTCAACTCACTGCCACCGTAAACACCGTGCTCGAGGGAGGAAAAACGTGGAGCTGACCCTCAATCAGAAGGATGCGTTGTCGGAGTTGATCAACATCGGCTACGGCCGCGCCGCCGGCGCCCTGTCGGAACTCACCGGATACCGCATCACCCTCGAGGCACCGCAGGTGGCGATGTACGACATCGGCGAGGTGGGCACCATCCTCTCGACGCTGATCTCCGGCGACGTCGCCAGCGTGAATCAGGTATTCTCCGGGCCGGTCGCCGGGAACGCCCTGCTGCTGCTCGACGAGCGGTCGGCACTGGTCCTCAGCGAGCTCCTCACCGACGAGCGCACCGCCTCGCACCGGTTCGACGCCAACGCGCGCGAAGTCATCACCGAAGTGGGCAACATTCTCCTGAACGCGTGCCTCGGCGTGTTCGGCAACCTCCTGCAGATCCAGGTCTCGTTCGCCGTCCCGCGCATGCAGGTTGAGGCCGTCGATGGCGTGCTGCGGTCGATCACGATCGCCTCCGAGGAGCTGCAGTACGCACTGATGATCCACACCCGGTTCCACCTGCGCGCCAGCAACGTCACCGGCTACTTCGTGATCATTCTCGGCCTCACGTCGCTCGACCGCCTGCTCACCGAGGTCAATCGGTGGGAGGAAAGGCAGCAGCAATGAGCGCGTGGGGCGAAACCGTCAGCGTCGGCGCCGACCGCGCCACCGCCATGCTCGGCTGGATGCAGGAGATCGCGCCGTATGGCATCCTCACCACCGACCGCGAGCTACGGATCCAGTCCTGGAACGAGTGGCTCGTCCAGCACAGCGGCCGGGAGGCGGGCGAGGTCCTGGACCGTCCACTCTTCGAAGTCTTTCCGGACCTGCCCCAACGCCGGCTCGACGAGCATTACCGCCGCGCGTTGCAGGGCGAAGTCAGCGTGCTGGCGTCCGCGCTGCACCGCTACCTCCTGCCCCTGGCCGCCCCGGTCCGCGGCACCGGCTTCAGTCACATGCAACAGACGGCGCGCATCGCTCCGCTCCTCTCGGGCGGCATCCTCCTCGGCACGATCACGGTCATCGAGGACGTCACCCAGCGCGAAGTGCACGCGGCGCTGCTCCGCCGCCAGCACGACCACGAGCGGCTGCTTTCGTCCACCCTCGCCCACCTGCTGCAATCCCGCGATCCGCTCCGGGAGGTCGCGGAGATCTACCCCAAGGTCGCGGCCGCCCTCGATCTTGAGCTGTGCTGCAGCTACATGCTCGACCCCGACCAAGGCACGCTCCGCCTCCACACCAACGGCGGCGGGCCGCTCGAGAACCGCTGGCTGCCGCATTCCCTTTCGCTCGCGGACGGCCTTTGCGGCCGGTGCGCCACCCAGCGCCAGCCGGTGCTGCTGGCGCAGCTGCAGGAGAGCGATGATCCCGGGGCCGCCCGGCTCCGCGAGTACGGGCTGCGGGCCGTCGCCGTCTTTCCCCTCCTCGTGGGCGAGCGCCTGCTCGGGACGGTCGCCTTCGGCACCCGCGCCCGGGACCGCATCTCACCGACCGACGTCGAGTTCCTGTCCACGCTGGCTCAATACGTCGCGGTGGCCCTCGAACGCGGCCTGCGCGACCAGGCGTTGTGCACCGCCCAGGAGGCGCTGAGCCGGCACGCGGAGACCCTCGAAGGCAAGGTCGTGGAACGGACCGCGGCCCTGCACGAGACCATCGCCCAACTCGAAAGCTTTTCCTACACCGTCGCCCACGACCTGCGCGCGCCGATCCGGGCCCTCATTGGCTACAGCGACATCCTCCTGACCGACTTCGGCGCGCAGTTGCCCGACACCGGTCGCGGGATGCTTCAACGCGTGCACGCCTCCAGCCTCCGGTTGGACCAGCTCACGCGCGACCTCCTGCGCTTCAGCCGCGTGTCGCGGGACAAGCTCGAAATCACGCCCCAAAACCTCGACGACCTGGTGCCCGAGGTCATCGCGAGCACGGCCGGGCTGCAGCCCGGCATGCTGACGCTGGAGACGCCGCTCGGCGCGGTGTGGGCCCAGCGCACGCTCCTACAGCAGTGCCTCGCGAATCTGATCGACAACGCCCTCAAGTTCGGCGCGCCCGGCCGACCGCTGCACCTCGTGATCCGCTCCGAGATTCTCACCGGCGACGACGACACCACGACCCGCCAGGCCGCCTTTGCGGACGCGTCCTTCGGCGCCATCAACGCCGAGCCGCGCCCCTGGCTGCGGGTGTACGTCATCGACAACGGCATCGGCATCCCGCGCGACGCTCACCACCGGATCTTCGGCATCTTCGAGCGCCTGCCCACCGGCCGGGCGACCGAGGGCACCGGCATCGGCCTCGCGATCGTCGAGCGCGCGGTGCAGCGCATGGGCGGGCGATGCGGCGTCGACTCCGAGGTGGGCGTGGGCAGTCGTTTCTGGATCGAACTCGCGGCGGCCCCCGTGTCGCCGACAGCCTCGCGGTGATCGGTTATTAACGGCTCGCGGCGCACCGCGACGCCCGCATTAGCGGACTTTTTCGATCCCCGGGCGGGGCAGACTCCATCATCCTCGGGCCGGCGAATTTTGGAACTCCGCGAGGTGCCAACAGCCGGCGTTTTTGGGGCGCGCTGGCGCGCGCCGCAACCTGTGCTAAGGTGCAGTCCGCGCTTGATTTCCCGGCCCTCCGCCGGACACTGGCGCGCCTCCCACAACGAGTTCATTTCGTGAGCAAGAAAACGAGCGCCAACACCGAGAAAACGCCGGAACCCGCCCACGGTTCACCGCATCGCAACGCGGCCATCAACGCCAGGTTGACCGCCGACGAAAAGATCGCGCTGCATCGGAAGATGGTCCGCATCCGCCGCTTCGAGGAGCGCAGCCTGCGCGCCTACCAGGGCAAGAAGATCGGCGGGTTCCTGCACCTTTATATCGGACAGGAGGCGGTGGCCGTCGGCTGCTGTTCCCTGATGTCCGCCAACGATCACGTGATCACCGCGTATCGCGACCACGGTCACGCGCTCGCGGTGGGCATGGATCCGAAGCCGCTAATGGCCGAGCTTTACGGCAAGGCGACCGGCTGTTCGAAGGGCAAGGGCGGCTCGATGCATTACTTTGACCCGAGCCGGAACTTCTGGGGCGGCCACGGCATCGTCGGCGGCCAGATTCCCCTCGGCGTCGGTCTCGCGTACGGCATCAAGTACAAGGGCCTGAAGGGCGCCGCGATGGCGTTCATGGGCGACGGCGCCGTCAACCAGGGCGCGGTGCACGAGGCGTACAACCTCGCCTCGCTCTGGAATCTGCCGGTCGTGTTCGTGATCGAGAACAACGGCTACTCCATGGGCACGAGCCAGGCGCGCTCCTCCGCAGGCGAACTCGCCCAACGCGCCGCCGGCTACGATATGGAATGGGGTCAGTGCCAGGGCCACGACATCTACGAGGTGCGCGCGATGATGGACAAGTTCCTCACGCTCGCCCGCGAGAAGTCCCGCCCCAGCACCGTCGAGATCGACACCTACCGCTACCGCGGCCACTCGGTGGCCGATCCGGACAACACCTACCGCAGCAAGGCCGAGATCGAGGAGTACCGGCGGACGAAAGACCCGATCCAGCTCTTCCAGAACCAGCTGCTCAGCGAGGGCGTCCTCACCGAGGCGCTGATCGAGCAGATCGACACCGAGGCCCGCGCCGAGGCGGAAAACGCCGCCGAGTTCGCCGAGGCCAGCCCGTTCCCCACCGTCGACGACATTCAGCAGGACGTTTACTGGGAGGCCGACAATCCGTCGGAGCGCAAATCCCAGGGCCGTCTGTTCTTCGACTGAGTCTCCCGTCCCCCGCGTCCGCATCCCACGTCATGACTTCCCTGCCCGGCCCATCGGCGCGTCTCGGCGCCTGATTGGAGGGCCCCTTTCTGTTCTCTCTCATGCCTGTCATCACCTACCGCGAAGCCATCCGCCACGCGCTCGCCGAAGAGCTTGAGCGCGACGCGAACGTCGTCGTGCTCGGCGAAGAGGTCGGCCAGTTCCACGGCGCCTACAAGGTCACCGAGGGCCTGCTCGCCAAGTTTGGTCCGCAACGCATCGTCGACACGCCCATCAGCGAGGCCGGCTTCATCGGCATGGGCATCGGCGCATCGATGCTCGGCGTCCGCCCGGTCATGGAGCTGATGTTCTGGTCGTTCTACTCCGTCGCCTTCGACCAGATTCTCAACAACGCCGCCAACGTCCGCTACATGAGCGGGGGCCAGATTTCCTGCCCGATCGTCATCCGCGGTCCCGCCAACGGCGGCACCAACGTCGGCGCCACGCACTCGCACACGCCGGAAAACATCCTCGCCAACCACCCCGGCGTGAAGGTGGTCGTGCCCGCCACGGCCTACGACGCCAAGGGCCTGCTCAAGGCGTCGATCCGCGACAACGACCCCGTCTTCTTCCTCGAGAACACGATGCTCTACGGCGAGAAGGGTGAAGTCCCGACCGAGGAGTACGTGCTGCCGCTCGGCAAGGCCGACGTGAAGCGCGAGGGCACCGACCTGACGATCGTCACCTACGGCCGCTCGGTCCTGCACTCGCTCGCCGCCGCCGCCGTCCTCGAGAAGGAACACGAGATCTCCACCGAGATCGTCGATCTCCGCTCGATCCGTCCGCTCGACCTCGACACGGTCCTCGCCTCCGTCGCGAAGACGCACCGGGTCCTGGTCGTCGAGGAACAGAAACCCTTCTGTTCCGTCGGCTCGCAGTTGGCGTACATGATCCAGCGCGAGGCGTTCGATGAGCTCGACGCGCCGATCCACAAGCTCGCCACGATCGACGCCCCGGCCATCTACAGCCCGCCGGTCGAGGTCGAGCAACTCCCCAACCCGCAGCGCGTGATCAAGGCCGCGTTGCAGGCCATGGCCTGAGCCCCCGCCCGCGTTTTCGCGTTCGCCCTTCGCCTCCTACCCGCCTGAATCTTCCGGCCCACCGCGGCCCCGCACCTCTCCCTGTCCAAACCTTTCCGACGACCATGCCGAACATCATCGAAATGCCGAAACTCAGCGACACCATGACCGTGGGCACGCTGGTCAAGTGGCTGAAGAAGGAAGGCGATGTCGTGAAGAGCGGCGACATGCTGGCCGAAGTCGAGACCGACAAGGCCACCATGGAGCTCGAGAGCTTCTTCGACGGCACGCTCCTGAAGATCTTCTCCGGCCCCGGTTCCCAGGTCGCCATCGGCGCCCCGCTTTGCGCCATCGGCAAACCCGGCGAAAAGGTCGACGTCCCCGAGTCCAAGGCGCCCGCGCCCGCCGCCCAGCCGGCCGGCGCTCCGACGCCCGTCATGCAGCAGTCGGACCAGACGAAGGTCACTGCCCCCGGCGCGTCCACCACGTCCAAGACCGAAGTCGAGGCGCGACCGCTCGTGCAACCCCAGACCGCCACCAGCGCCTCGGTCGGGCAGCCCGCCCCGGCGCCCGCGCGCGGCGAGGATGAGCGTATCCGGATCTCCCCTCTCGCCCGCAAGCTGGCCCTCGAAAAGGGCATCGATCCCGCCCTGGTCACCGGCTCCGGTCCCGGCGGTCGCATCGTTCGCGCCGACATCCTCGCCGCCGAAAAACAGGGCGTCACGAAGCCCGCGGCTCCCGCTGCGCCCGCGGCGGGCGGCGCCACCCGGCAGGCCCTCGCGCCGGCTCCGGTCCTGCGCGGTGCGCCGATCCAGGACGAACGCGTCGCCGCCGTATCCAACATGCGCGGCGCCATCGCGCGCCGGCTGCTCGAGTCCAAGACCCAGATCCCGCACTTCTACGTTGAGGTTGAAATCGACGCCGCGCCGCTGCTTGCGCTCCGCGAGCAGCTCAACACCGCGCTCGAGGAGGAGGGAGTGAAGCTCTCCGTCAACGATTTCATCCTCAAGGGCTGTGCCGAGGCGCTCCGTCGCGTCCCGCAGGTCAACGCTTCCTGGGAGCCCGGCAACGGCCAGGCTCAGATTCACTACTACAGCGCCGCCCACGTCTCGTTCGCGGTCGCCATGGAGGATGGTCTCATCACCCCCGTGGTCCGCGACGCCCACCTGAAGAGCGTGGTCCAGATCAGCGCCGAGGCGAAGTCGCTCGGCAAGCTGGCCAAGGACAAGAAGCTCAAGCCCGACCAATTCTCCGGCGGCACGTTCTGCGTTTCGAATCTCGGCATGATGGGCATCCCGCGTTTTTCGGCCATCATCAACCCGCCGAACGTCGCGATCCTCGCCGTCGGCACGACCGTCAAGAAGCCGGTGGTGAAGGGCGACCAGATCGTCGTCGGCCAGACCATGGTCCTCACCCTCTCCTGCGACCATCGCGTGGTGGACGGCGCCGTCGGCGCCCAGTTTCTCAACGCGCTCAAGCGTCTGCTCGAAGCCCCCGCTCTGCTTCTTGTCTAGGCAGTTTTCGGTCCGCGAAAACCGACGAGGCTGAAATCGGAAGGACTCAGTCCTCCCGATTTCAATATTGGTAAACTTCGACGAGCCCGGTGCCGGCGCCGCCGTCGACCGAACTCACGACGACCGTGTAAGCGCCCGGCTCCAGCGTCAGCACGGTCGCCGCATCGCGCCCGCCGGGCGTGAGCGCGAACGCACCGGTCGCCTTGCTCGCCGCCGCGACATCCGCCGCCGCCGTCCCGCTCTGCCAGTCGTTGTTCTCTGCCACCACCACGCCGCCGGCGCGATAGACGGCGAGCTTGGGGTCGGCCAACACGCCGGAAACGCCCAACTGGCTGAGTCCCGGGCCCACGCCGCGAACCAGCACGCGTTTCGCGGCATTGCCACCGATGACGAAGCCCGCCGTGAGCGCGCCCTCCCCCGCGCCGACGTACGCGCGGGTCGAGATGTTCACGAGCGGCGCCTCCGTCGCTCCGGTGCCAAGGTCATAGACTTCCGCCAACGCCACGCCCGCGCCGCTGCCGGGCACGACTTCCATGGTATAGAGTCCCGGCGCCAGCGTGAGCACCCGCGCGGCGTCCGTGCTCCCAGCCTTCAGGCTGAACGCGCCGACGCTCGCCGCCTTGGCCGCCACTTCGGCCGTGTTCCAGTCGTCGTTCTCCGCGATCACCGTGCCGGCGGCGTCGTATACCCGCAAACGAGGGTTCGCGACCGGTGACGTCACCCCGAGTGCCGTCAGCGCCGGCCCGACCGCCCGCAGCAGCATCGACCGCGGCGTCGCGCCCGACACCACGAAGCCGGCCAGGAACGCCCGGTTCGCGTCGCCTTCCGCGACGAGCGCACGCGCGGAGAGATTCACCAAGCGGCCCTGCGGCGCCGGCATCGTCGGTGTGTCCGGTGTCGTCGGCGTGCTCGCTGGCGGCGCCGTCACCACGGGTGTGGTGGTCGGCGGCGGTGTGGTCGCGACCGGCGGAGTCGTCGGGGTCGGCTCCGGCATGGGTTCAGGGTCAGGAGTGGACGCCGGCGGAGTCGTCACCACCGGGTCGACGCTCGGCGTCGGCGTTGTCACTCCGCCACTGCCCTGCCCGCCCGAGTCGTTGCCAGTCGGCGTGGGCGTGGTCGGCGTCACCACCACGATCCGCGCCACCGGAGTGTACGCGCCGGCGATCGGCAGCGCCTTGCCCACCTGCAGGCCGTCCTGGTCCTGCAGTCCGATCACCTCCGCACCGGCGGACGGTTGCAGTGTCGTGTAGAGCAGGATGTCGCCGGGGGTGTCATCCGCCGTCACCGTATAGGTGAAAGTGAGTGCGGAGGTACCGTTGCCCGACGCGTAAGCGAGCCGGCGCGTCGCGCCACTTGGGTACGTCGTGAATTCGAGGTACGGCGCATCACCGCCAAACGACACCGGCCGGTTGAACTGCAGTGCCACCCGGAACACATCGCCCGCCTGCAGGCTGCCCGTCGTCTGCTCGAACTGGGTGCACGCCGGATGCACCCGCACCGTGATGGCCGCGGAGCCGATGCCGTTGGCGTTGGTGGCACTCACCGGAATCACGCTGAGCCCGGGCTGCTGCGTCCGCCCCACGAGCACGCCGCCGGCGCTGAACGACCATCCCGCCGGCAGCACCTCGCTGGTTTCGTAGCTGGTCGGGGAACCCGTGGCCTTGAGCGTGCAGGTGAACGCCTCGCCGCCCGGCTGCACCGAATGGTACGCGTCAAACATGAGCGGGGCGTAGATCAGCGGACCCGCCGCAGAGGAGACCACCGAGATGTCGAGGCGTACCGAACTCGTGCCGTCGGCATTGGTCGCGCTCACCGTCACCGGATACCGGCCGACGTCGCGCGCCACGCCGCGAATCACGCCGGTGCTCGCATCGATGGTCGTACCCGGCGGGAGCCCAACGGCCGTGTACGCGGTGGCGCCAGTGGCAACGACGTGATATTCGACGGCGTCGCCCTCGACGAAACCAAGGGCATCGGCGCGCTGCAGCACCGGCGGCGCGGCGAACAGCGGGACCAGCAGGAGCAGGAAGACGCAGACGGACGAACCCAGCCAACGAGAGGTATGCATGACGAGGGGAGCCGGACCAGACGGGTTTTGCGCCAGCCGCCCCGGAGGGGTGCCGACCGGCCTACGCCCGCCCTTCGTAAGCCGGGATCATCCTAGAAAAACGCCGCCACTTTGCGTAGCGGGCCGCGCCACCAAACTAGCCGCATCCGATTTCCCATGACGCCGAACGGAGCCGGCTCCGGGCCCGCCATAGGCAATTTTCGGCGGCTTCGAGCCGCCCTTTCCAGGGCAAGGACTTGGGTGCGAGCGGACGTCTTTACCAGCTACTCAACTCGGCGGCACCGGCGGCAGTTCGATCCAGAACGTCGTCCCTCGCCCCACTTCCGAACTCACGCCGACGCGGCCTTTCATGCGCTGGACGGCACGGCGCACGATGGCGAGTCCCACGCCGGTCCCCTCGTAGTCGCCCGTCGTGTGCAGCCGCTCGAAGATCTCAAATGCCTTGTTGAGCCGCTCGGGCGGAATGCCGATCCCGTTGTCCGACACCCGCAGCCGCACCACGCCCTCGCGGCTCTCCGTTGCCACGCGCACCTCGGGCCGCGTGCCCGGCGCCACGAACTTCACCGCGTTGCCCAGCAGGTTCGTGAGGCACTGGGTCAGGTAGGCCTCATTGCCCACCACGGGGAGCAGGGTGCCCTCGATTTCCACGTTGGCGCGCGGCGGCTGGAACTCCGGATGTTCGCGCCGGATGTCCGAGACCAGCGCATGCAGGTCGACGGGCCGCAGCTCGACCTTCGTCTTGGACACGCGCGTGTAGGCCAGGAGGTCGGAGATCAGCCGGTCGAGCCGCGCGGACGCCCGGTGCACGCGGCCGAGATAACCGCGTTCCTCCTCGTGCAGCCGCGGGCCGGCCTCCTCGAGCGCGAGCTCGGTGAATCCGCGGATGGTCCGCAGCGGCGCCCGGAGATCATGCGAAACCGAATACGAGAAGGCCTCGAGCTCCTGCACCGCCTCGTGCAGCTCGGCCGTGCGGGCCTGCACCCGCCGTTCGAGTTCCTCCTCCATCCGCTTGCGGTCGGTGAGATCGCGCAGGATCCAGGCGTAGCCGCGCACGCGATCGCTTTCGTGCAGCACCGCGAAGTGGCTGCTGCCCCAGAACCGGGAGCCGTCCCGGCGCACGAACCAGCGTTCGTTCGACGCTGCCTCGTGCTGGCGCGCCTGGGCGAGGTCGCGTTCCGGCTGCCCGGCGGCTTGATCCTCGGCGGTATAGAATCGGGCCGCCGGGGTGCCCATCACCTCCCCGGCGGGAAAGCCCAGCGTCTGCTCCGCCCCTTCGTTCCACGAATCGATCCGGGCCTCACGATCCAGCGCCATGATCGCGTAGTCCCGCACGCCCTCCACCAGCAGCCGGAATCGCTCCTCGGTTTCGCGCGCGGTCCGCTCCGCGCGCCGGCGCTCCTCGATCTCCTGCTGCGCTTCGCGGTAGAGCAGCGCGTTTTCCACCGCCAGTCGCAGCCGGGTGGACACGTCCTCGGCCAGCTGCCGCTGCTCGTCGGAAAACTGCCGCCCGCTGTGCGCCGTCGTGCCGAGGCTGAACACCGCCCAGAGCCGGCCCCGTACGACCACCGGCACATGCACAGCCGAGCGCAGGTCGAGCAACTGCAGCAGCCGGCGCTGCGCGTCGCCCTCCACGGCGTGCTCGATCGTCTGCCGGTCGATCTGCGGGGACACGACCGGCACCCCCATGCGCGCCGCGGCGGCGAGGTTGTGCTGGCCGCCGATCGGCAGTGCCAGCAGGTCGAGATTGGCGTGCAGCTCCCGCTCGATCGCCTCGTCGACATGGGCCACCGCGGTTGCCCGGAGCTTGCCGTCCTCCGCCCGAAACAGCACCGCGAGGTCGGCCACCCGGGGCACCGCCAGGTGTACGATGCCGCGCGTGGTCGTCTCAAAATCCATCGAGGAGATCAGCAGTTGCCCGCAGTCGGCCACGAAGCGCGCCGCCTCCTCCGCGCGCTTGTGCACCGTCAGGTCGGAGGTGAGCGCGTACACGCCCACGATGTGGCCGGCCGGTCCGCGGTGGGGCACGTAGATTGTGCCGAGATAGCGCGCCCCGGCGCCGGGGATCCGCTGCCAACGCTCGAACGACACGCCCTCTCCCGCCAGCGCCCGGCGCAGGTGGGTCTCAACTTCCTGGTTGCCTTCGAGCCCCACCGCATCGCCGACGCGCCGTCCAACCAGCGCCCCGGGCGACACGCCAAACCAGTCCGCGTAGCGCCGGTTGCAGACGCGCAGGATGCGGTTCTGGTCGATGTACGACACGAGCGCGGGCACCGCGTCGACGAGCAGCGCCAGTTCCCCTTCGCGTTCCCGCGTCTCGGCCTCGCTCCGGTGGGCCTCGCGCCGCGCGCGCTCCAGCCCCCGCACCAGGAACGCCACCCCGCCAGCGGCGATGAAGCCCGCCAGGGTCACGGCGAGCGGCGCCAGCAAAATACCGCGCTCCGAGGTGTAGACGAGCGTCCACGGCCGGTCCGCCATCCACAGTGTGCGGACGCGCGACACGCGCAGCCAGTCCGCGGCCGCACCCGTGCGATACAGCAAGTTATCCGGGGTGGGCATGCCGTCGTACACCGCGACGCCGCCGCGCGTGCCGCCGGGGCCGAGGAGCGCATTGATGAAGTCGCCCGCCCGGATTGGCGAATAGGCGTAGCCCGCCAGCCGTTCGCGGCGCGCGGTGACGGTCGCGGGCAATCCGCCGCCGAGGTAGAAGGGAACGTAAATCAGGAAGCCGGCCTGCTTGGCCGTGTCGATCTCCTGCACCAGCGTCACCTTCCCGGTCGCGGCCGGCTGCCCGGTATCCCGCGCGCGATCCATCGCGGTGCGACGCACGACATCGGTGTGCATGTCGTAGCCGAGCGCCGCCCGGTTGCGGACGTTGTCCGGCTCGAGGTAGACGATCGTGTGGTACTCCGGCCGAGGGTCCATCGGCCAGATGCGGAAGTCCGCCCGACCCTCCGCGCGCCGGCGCGCCGCGAAACCCGCCGCCTCGGCCGGCGCCAGCCGCAGCGTGTAGCCGACGCCCTGGAGTCCGGGATAGTTGCGGGCGACATCCACCTGGCTGAAGTAGCGCGCAAACTTGTCGGGCGTGATCCAGCCCTCGGTGCTGAAGAAACCCGCCGCGCCCCGGAGGAGCGCGAGGTACGCCCAGAGCCGCGAGTCGATCTTGGCGCCCAGGTCGGCGGCGTATTCGTCGGCCCGATAGGTGAGCGCCGCCCGCGCCCGCAGGTGCAGCACGGTCCCCGCCAGCAGGCTGAGCCCGCAGCCGACGATCAGGACCCGTCGCGGCAGGCGGGAGCCGAGGAAGGGGAAGCGCGCCGTGGACATGGCTGTCGTCGCCTAGACTCGGCCCCCGGGGCGCGGTTCACGGGGTGCAGACCCCGCGGCGGCGGCGGGAGCAGGCCGCGCCCCCGGTCCGCGTGCCGCCGGGGAGATCATCCCTCTGCGCGGGCCCGCGCATCGGCTTCGATGGCGTGGTTGAGCTGGTCGAGGGTGGCGCGCACCCGGGCTTTCACCGCCGGCAGTTCCGCCACGGACGAAACGTTCTCCTGCGCAAAGATGTAGAACTTCATCTTCGGTTCGGTGCCGCTGCCGCGGGCGGCGAAGCTGTAACCGTTGGCAAGGGTAACGAAGTAGAGATCCTGCGCCGGCACCTTCTCGCCATCGGCATCGATGATCGTCTCGCGCCCGAAGTCCTGGAAGCGGGTGACGCCCACGTCACCGAAAGTCTTCGGCGGCTGGCTGCGGTACGTCTCGAGGATGCGCTTGATCTTCGCGCTGCCGCTGGCGCCCTCGTAGTAGATGTTGATCACGCCCTCGAGGAAGAATCCGTAGCGGACGTACAGCTCGTCGAGGTACTCCGGCACGGTCAGGCCGCGGCCCTTCACCCAGGCACAGACCTCGGCGAACATGAGACAGGCCGAGTTACCGTCCTTGTCCCGGAGGAAGTCGTTCGGCAGGTAGCCGTAGCTCTCCTCGGTGCCGAACGCGTAGAAGGTACTGTGCAGCTGGAGCAGCCGCGCCCGCTCGCGGAACGGCGTGGCGTCGTAGTCGAAGTCCGGCCCCATGGCGGCCCGGAGCTTGTCCTCGTACCCGCGCATCTTCGCGGCGATCCACTTGAAGCCCGTGAGGGTGTTGATGACCTTCACGCCGTGGCCGCGGCCGACCGCGTCCTGGAGCTGGGTGGTGACGAAGGTCTTGATGATCGCGACGTGACGGGAACCGTCGCGCGGAATCCAGCCGAGCTCCTTGTACTTCATCAGCCGATACTCGGCGAGCAGCGCGCCGATCTGGTTGCCGGTAAGCAGTTCCATCCGGCCGTCGCGCGTGCGGACCGCGCAGCCCATGCGATCCGCATCGGGATCGGTGGCGAGCACGACATCGGCGCCGTTCTTTTCCGCGAGGGCGACCGCGCGGGCGAGCGCCGCGGCGTTCTCCGGGTTCGGGGACTTCACGGTCGGGAAGCGCGCGTCGAAATCGAGCTGCTCCGACACGGGATTGACGGTGCAGCCGGCGTGCAGCAACAGCGGCAGCGAATGAACCGCGCCGGTGCCGTGGATGTTGGTGAAGACGACGGAGAGCTTGGTCTTCCGGAAGACCTCGGGGTCGAGCGCCGCCTGCGCCGCGACGGCAAGGTAGGCGTCGTCCGCGTCGCGGCCGAGCGTGGTCACGCCGTCGAGCTTCACGTTGAGAAACGCCCCCAGCTCCGCGAGCGGGACCGCATTGACCTCCTGCACAATGCCGCGGTCATGCGGCGGCACGACCTGCGCGCCGTCATCGAAGTAGGCCTTGAAGCCGTTGTCGTGGGAGGGATTGTGGCTCGCCGTGATGACCACGCCCGTGTGGGCCTTGAGCCAGCGCACAGAAAAGCTGAGCTGCGGCGTCGGGCGCGGGCCGTCGAAGATCCAGGCCTGCCCGCCGAGCTGCGTCCACGTCGAGGCGGCGAGCTCGCAGAAGCGGCGCGAGAAGTGGCGCACGTCGTGCGCGATGACGAGGCGCGGGGCCACCTTGCTGCCCTGGCGCTCGAGGTGGGCCCGGGTGTAGCGGAAAAGGCCGATCGTGGCGCGGATCAGGGTGAAATCGTTGAGCATGTTGCTCCCGATCGCCGCGTGTTCCGGCGAACCTTTGGCGTCGACCTGGCCCGTCTCGGCGCTCGCCGGCCGCGCACCGATGGTACGCCCGCGCATGCCGCCGGTCCCAAACTCGAGATACCGATAGAACCGATCGTTCAGTTCCGGCCACGCCTCCGCCGCGACGAGTTCCTCGATGCTGGCTTCGGCCCAGCGGGGCAGCTTGGCGCCCAGGAAGGCGTGGAGGTTTTCGACGGCTCCGGGCAGCAGTTGTCCTGCGCGCCCGGCGGTGGAGATCCGATCATGCGTGGTCATGGGTAAGGCAAGGAGGGTGGAGTTGGAACCGGGCCGGCACGGTCGCGGCGGAGCCTCCGGGCTCACGCCGCGCGCGACGGAGAAGGCAGCTTAGCGGGCGATCACTCGAGGTACAGCCCTTCGGTGATCGCGGGCTTGGCGGCCAGCTTGCGCCACGCGTCCGCGAAGGAGTCCTCGTCGTAGCCGAACAGCGGGGACACCTCGAGGCTCACCGCGGGGAGGCCGGTGGCATCGGTGGTGACCGTGGCGGCGTTGGCCTTCAGCCAGCGGGCGAACTGCCGCAGCTGGTCGTCGCGACAGGTCTTGGGTGAGTCCACGCCCTCGGCGTTCTTCACCGGGGAGAAGTCGTCCTCGCGGCGGGTTTCGATGATCACGGGTTGGCGCGCGAACGGCAGCGCATCGAAGACGAACATCTCGAACTTCACGCCGTTCGGCTTCTCAGGTTTCACGGGCCGGCCCGTGGCATCGAGCGTCGGGATCTTTTTGTCGGCGCGATGGAAGGGCAGCGTCGGCGCGTTGCCCTCGGCCACCCCCGGCTGCACCCGCGCCATGCGCCGGACGAACTCGCGATCGAGGAGGTGAATCGCGATGCTGCCGGCCAGGTAGCGGAGCTGGCCATCGGGTCCCTTCTCACGCTGCATCGCCAGCGGCAGATCGGAATACTCGATCACGACGCGCCGACCCTGTTGCACGCAGAAGTGCCCGACCTTTTCCTCCGGGAACGCTTTCGGCACCATCTTGCTCGACATCTCGGATGCGCCGAGCACGTGCCAGCCGATGAACGCCGGGTCGATGATCCGGATCAGCGGGTTGTCGACCTGGAAGTAGCTCAGGATGTCGACGCCCTCCCGCTGCATGAGATCGAGCGCGCCGCTGCGCTCAAGCGCGCGCAACGAGCCGCCATGGCCGTCCGGCGAAAGCGCGATCGTCCCCTTCCCTTCGAGCAGGATCTTGCCGTCAAAACCCACCGCCGGCATCCGGCCCTGGCGGAAGAAATGCACGTGGTCGCGGTCGAGGCCGAAGCACTGGTTGGCGGTGAAGAACGCCTCGGTCGCGGCATGGTTCACGTGGCTGGTCATGATGAACCAGTGCAGCGGCTTGCCGTAGCGGACGCCGGCCGCCCGGATCTTCTCGGCAAACACCTGGAACAACGTCTTCCGGCGCACGGGCGTCACCGGGAACGTGCCCTTGGGCCCGTCGTAACCCAGCCGGGTGCCCTGCCCGCCCGCGACGGTGAAGGCCGCAACCCGGCCGGCCCGCAAGGCGGCCTCGCCCGCCGCTTTCGCCTTCGCCCAAGCCGCGGCATCGCCGCCGTGCTCGGGCCGCTTCTCGTAGGGCGCCGGCGTGAGGCCTTCCAGATTCACGCCCGCCGCCGCGCCTTTCGCCAGCAGCGTGCGGCTCAGCCGCTCGACTTCCGCGAGGTCAATCTCCGCGGCCTCGGCCAGCAGTTGTCGCTGCGCCTCCGGGCTCAGTTCGTCGAAATAGGCGAACACCTGGCCCTGGCCGGCCTGCTGAAACTTCTCAATCAACGGATGATTCGTAGCCATGGATGAATGCGAAAATGGTCAGGCGGCGGCGGAATTGGTTCGGCGCCACCGCCGCAAAAGGACGCCGGGGCCGCCCGCCCGTTCAGTCCGGAAAGCGGAAGATCGTCTCCCCCGGTTTGCCGTACATGTGGCGCCGCCGCAGCGTCCGCTCGACGAACTCAGGATCGGACTTCAAGCGCTCGAGAATCGTTTCCTGCTCCTTGAGCCGCGCCTGCGCCTCCACCAGTTCCTGCCTTTTCAGCAGCTCGATCTCCTTGAGCCGCCGCAACTGGGCGCGGGCGTCGACGTACACCGCGCCGCCGGTCACGCTGAGTGCGGCGAGCACAACGGCATAGGCGGTGATGATGATGCGGCGGAGGTTCACAAAGGCGCTGGAGATGAACCAACAGGCCCGCCCGCGAGTAAAGGGAATTTCAAAGCCGCCCGCCGGGGCGCCCGGGCGTGTTTTGGCGTGCGTTTGCCCCCCGACGCCGCCAGCGTCGCGCTTTCATGTATCAGAGCTTTTACGGCTTCCGCGAGATGCCCTTCAACATCACGCCGGATCCGCGATTTCTCTACCTCAGCCCAACCCACCAGGAAGCCCTCCAACACCTGAAATACGGGGTGCAGGAGAAGAAGGGCTTCATCGTCCTCGTGGGCGAGGTTGGCTGTGGCAAGACCACGCTCTGCCGCCGCTTTCTCAACGAGATCGATCCCGCGCACTACGACACGGCCCTGATTCTCAATCCGCGGGTCACCGAGACGCAGATGCTCAAGGCAATCCTCACCGAACTCGGTGAGACGAAGCTCGCCCGCAGCCAGGTCGACCTCGTCGCCCAGATGAACCGCGTGCTCCTGGAACGGATCGAGAAGGCTCGCGATATCGTGCTGATCATCGACGAAGCCCAGAATCTCAGCTTTCACGTCCTCGAGCAGATCCGCCTCCTCTCCAACCTCGAGACCGACAAGCAGAAGCTCCTGCAGATCGTCCTCATGGGTCAGCCGGAGTTCAAGGAGGTGCTCGCCCGCGACGAGTTGCGGCAGCTTCGCCAGCGCATTCTCGTGCATTACGAGTTGCATCCGCTCTCCGCGAACGACGTCGCGCACTACGTGCGGCACCGGCTCGCCCTCGCGGGCAGCGAAGGCCGGCCGTACTTCACCCGCTGGGCGCTGCGGATGGTCTTCCGCTACAGCGGCGGGATTCCGCGCATCGTGAACAACCTTTGTGACCGCGCGCTGCTCGCGGCCTTCATCCGTGGCTCGGACGAGGTCAGTTTCTGGGACGTCCGGCGCGCCGCCAAAGACATGGCCAACCTCACCGATTGACGCCATCCTGCTTCCACCGTCCGATTACCTCGCGATGAGTCTGATCAATGAAGCGCTGAAGAAGGCCCAACGGCTTCGCCACGAGGGGCCAACCGGGGACACCGCCGGCGCGGGTGGCCCCATCGCCAAGCGTCCACAACCCAAGAGCGCCACCTCCATCTTTCTCATCGCCAGCGGCGCCGTCATCCTCGTGGTCGCGTCGATGGTGCTCACCGCGCTCTGGCTGACGCGCCCCGCTTCGAAGCCCGCGGCCGCCCCGGTGGCAGCCAAGGCCGACCCCAAACCCGCCGCGGCCCCTTCCGTCGTGCTCCCCAAGTTGCCGGCACCCGTCGCACCGGGCACCACATCCGAGCCAGTCGTGACCGCGCCCAAGGCGGCTCAACCCGAGGCTCCGCAAGCCGTCGCCACCACCCCGCCACCCGCGGCGACGGGCCCGGCGTCCGCCTCACCCACGACGGCCACCAGCACCCCTGCCTCGGTTGCAGCCGCACCCGATGCGCTTCCCTTGACGCCCGCGCCCGCACCGGCGGCGAAAGCCCCGGCGCGGCCCGACGAGCGCGTCCATCAGTTCATCGATACGCTGCGCGTGACCGGCATTCGTTCCTCCGGCGCCGAGAGCAAGGTTCTGATGAACGACCGCGTTTACCGGGTGAACGACATCGTCGACCGGACACTCAATCTGCGGCTGACGAAAGTTTCGACCGACAGCCTCACCTTCACCGACGCGAACGGTATCGCGTACGTGAAGTACTTCTAGCGCTGCGACTCAGAGTCGGCGGAAGCGGGGGTTCAACTTGTGGCGGAGTTCCTGCACCGCGATCGCGCGGCGGTAGGCATCGGTCAGGCTCGGATGCACCGTCTGGAACGGCCGCCCAAGTTTGACCGCCACGTGCGTGATCATCACGCGGTGCTTCGTCCACAGCTCGTCGATCTGCAGCCGGCAGGCGTCGAGAAAGTCGTCGACATAGTCGACGAACAGGACGCGCTCCCGGGGTGCGGTGGCGCCCCCGCGGCGGCCAAGGAGGACATAGAACCCGCTCTGGGAAGGGCGGAAAACGTCACCGAGCTTCCGCTTCGGCACGACCCTGAAACCGGGAATTCTCGTGGAGACGAGGGCGGTCGTATTCATCGCAGGGAAAGGATGGCGGGCGCGCGGTCCATGGCGACCTCAACCCAGCGCACAAAACGAGGAAAAAACCATGGGGAAAATCCGGCGGCGAAGCAGCCACGTGCGCCCGCGATGGCAACTCCTTTCGCCGGAAACTTATTCACGCGTAATTCACCGCGCCGAGGGCGAACCGAACCGGAGGAGGCCGCGCCCCAACCCGGAATGGCGGCGCTACTTTCGCACCCGGAACGGCACGGAATACTGCACCTTCTCCCAACTGAAGGAGAGCACCCCGCCCGCCGTCGAACCGTTGTCGATCGCGATGGTAAACTGGTCCACAGGCGTCGCCAGTTCCTGCCGTTGGAGCGGCACGCGCGCGATCTCGGTCGCGCGGTCGTAGGGGTCGACGCCCCATTGCCCGATCTCGCGGTTGATGAGCAACTCGGCGGAGCCGTCGGCCGCCGGCAACATGAACAGCGTGTACGCCCCCGCCGGAATCTCGGCCTGGCCGAGCAGGAGCGGCTGCTGGGTGATGAAGAGCGTCGCCTCGTCGGCGCCGAGTCGCCAGATCTTCCCGAACGGCACCAAGCCGCCCCAGATCTTGCGCGGCGCGTTCGTCTGGGGATGCCGCGTGTACGGGCGCCCATAAACGATCGTCACCCGATTGTTCTGCACCAGGCGGCTGATCGTCTCGTGCGGACTCTTGCGCGCCTGTTGCGCCGACAGGGGCGCGGTCAGGCCGAACGCGAGGACGACGGTCGCCAGGACAAGAACGATTCGCTTCATACGGGGTGGCGGGAGTGTCGAAACCGGGCTGCGACCGGGCGAGCAAAAACCAGCAGGGACGATTGCCGCCGCCAATCTGGTCCTTAGGTCGGGCCGGGCTCGTTGGGCGGCACGTTGAGCCGGAGCCAGTAGTTGCGCAACTCCACCGCGAGTTCACGCAGTGCGTTCACCGTCGTCGGCTTGACCAGGTACGAATTTGCACCGGCGCGGTAGGCGGCCGCGATGTCCCTGGGCTCGGACGACGAGGTAAAGACGATCACGATCAACGAGTGCAGGACCGGATGCGTCCGGATCCAGCGCAGCACCTCGAGGCCGGAGACCAGGGGCAGCTTAAGATCGAGCAGCACGAGCGCAGGGAGCGGCACGGTGCGCTTTTTCGCGTCGATGGCGTTCGTGAGGTACTCCATCGCCAGGGCGCCGTGCGACACACGGTGAACCGGGTTTAGAAACTGCGCCTTGCGGAAGGCGTTCTCGAGCAGCACGACCGAGTCCTCCTCGTCCTCGACGACCAGAATGGTGGGGGCATTCGTCATCGCGGCGGAGCTTCGGGTCGCGGGATTGGAACCGCAAGGCTTTGCTCCCGCGGCCACGGGCACGCCACGGCGAGGGATCACCCCCGCTTCCGACGGCGGTGTCGCGGCCATGGCGCTAGCGCCGGATCAAGGCGGAGGCCGGGATCCCGGACCCTCCGCGGGCGGGCACCGTGGCCTCCCGCCAAACCGTGAGGCCCGCGGCCAGCACCGCGAGAATCGCAAGCATGGTGAACGCCAGCTTCATCAAGCTGCCATGGTAGGGCGCAGGCTGAATCATCCTGTGGCCAAGATAGCGTTGCCCCACGTCATTTGCCATGGGGTAACGACCTAATCCCGCCCCGGGGTGCCGCCTGAGGCGACCGCCAACCGGGGCAGCGCAGGCGCGCCGGAACGCGCGCGGGGGATGCCTTACTCGAAGATCTCGCCGGCCTTGAAGAACCGCGCGAGTTCGACCTTGCCGTTCTCCACGCTGTCGGAGGCGTGCACGATGTTGCGCATCATGTCGGTGCCGAAGTCGCCGCGGATCGTGCCCTTGGCGGCCTTCTTCGAATCCGTCGGCCCGAGCAGATCGCGGACGCGCTGGACGATGTTCTCGCCGCGCAGCGCCATCATGATCACGGGACGGGAAGCCATGAACTGCTCGATCTCCGGGTAGAACGGCTTGCTGGCGACGTGGGCGTAGTGCTCGCGCAGGACCGCCGGATCAAGGCGGGCCATCTTGCAGCCGATCACGTCGAAGCCTGCGGCCTCGAACCGGCTGAGCACACTGCCGACCACGCGCTTCTGCATGCAGTCGGGCTTAAAGATAATGAAGGTCTTTTCCATAAAGCGGCGGAACCTAGGTTGCTTCGTGGGATTGGAAAGCCCGGATTGCAGATTTTCCTACACCACGGCGAGTTCGGCGCGGGCGGCAGCTTCCAGCCGGTTGATGCCCTCCCGCACCACCTGCTCGGTCGGCCCCTCCACCAAGAGGCGAAGCTTGGCTTCGGTGCCGGACCAGCGCACGAGCACGCGACCGTTTACGCCGAGCTCCTTTTCCAGCGTGGCGGTCGCCGAGCGAACGCCCGGGAGCTGCTCGAGCGGCTTCTTCTCGCGGACTTTCAGGGCCATGGTCGCCTGCGGAAATTTTACCAGCACCCGGCGCAGGTCCGACAGCGGCAGCCCGGTGCTGACCATGACTTCGATCACCTTGAGCGCCGCCACCAAGCCGTCCCCCGTGGGAGAGTACTGCGGGCAGATGATGTGGCCGGACGATTCGCCGCCCAGGCTGGCGCCCTCCGCGAGCATGCGCTCGATGACGTAGCGGTCGCCGACGGAGGTCCGCAGGACGCGGCCGCCGGCCGCGCTTACAACGGCGTCCACCCCCAGGTTGCTCTGCACCGTGACCACCAGGGTGCGTTTCTCGAGTTTGCGGCAACGAAGCGCATGAAGCGCCAGGATCGCGAGGATCTCGTCCCCGTCGAGGATCGCCCCCCGCTCGTCGCATAGCACGCAGCGGTCACCATCGCCGTCGTGGGCGATACCGATGCGGGCATTCTCCGCCGCGACACGGGCCGCCAACGCCGCGGGGTGCTCGCTCCCCACGCCAAGATTGATGTTCCGGCCATCGGGCGCGTCGCCGATTCCGAGAACCTCCGCCCCGAGCCCGCGCAACACGCGGGGCGACGTGCCGCAGGTGGCGCCGTTGGCGGTATCGAGCACGATCCGCCAACCGGCCAAAGCTCCCGAAGGAAGCACCGCCGTCATCGCGCTGACGTAGTCGGATACCGCATCGAGCGTGGGCAAAGGCGCGGGCAGCCCCGCCACCGTTTCCGGCAGCGCCGCCTCGATCGCACTCTCGTCGGCATCGGTCAGTTTCACGCCGCGCGGTCCGAAAAACTTGATGCCGTTGTCCTCGGCCGGATTGTGCGAGGCCGTGATCACCACGCCGAGCGCGGCCTTCTGGCGGACGACGGATCGGGCGACCGCCGGAGTGGGCAGCACGCCCAGCGAGACGGGTTCGGCCCCGGCGGAACGCAGGCCGCGGGCAACGGCCGCCTCGAGCGCCGCACCCGACGCGCGGGTGTCGCGGCCAATCAGCACGCGGAGCGGACCCGTGCAGCCAGTCTGGCGCAGCCATGTCGCCGCCGCGCAGCCGAGACGGGCCGCAAAGGTCTCATTGACGACGGGGCCACCATAGGGTCCACGCACGCCATCGGTGCCGAAGAATTTTCGGTTCATGTAAAGGGAGAGAAGGACGCCCGCGTGGTGCAGCCGCGAAGCCCCGGTCCGGGACGCGGCAGTCGGCGGGTAACCGGGCGGGAGCGCACGTTCACGAGCGGAAGAACTCCCGGGTGTCGGCAATCTTCTGCTTCACCGCGCCGCCCAGGAGGAGCTCACGGGCGAGTCCGATGCCGTCCCGCACACTCGGCTGCCGGCCGACGATCCACATCGAGACAGCCGCGTTGAGCGCCACGGTGTCCGCGAGCCCGGCGGGACCACGGCCATCGAGCAGCGCTTCGACGATGCCGAGATTGGTGGCGACATCACCGCCCACCAGATCGGAGAACGGCGACACCTTCAGGCCGAAATCCGGGGCATTCCATTCCCCGTCGACCGCCTCAAGCCGGCCGAAGCCCCGCACCCGGTTGGGCGATGCGGTCGTGAGCTCATCGATGCCGCGATCGAGTCCGAGGACGCCGTGCACCGCGATGCCGGCCTTGGCGCCGAGCGCCTGCAACGCTCCCGCCAGCTTCGGCACGAGCGCCGCCGAATAGGCGCCGAGCAGCACGTGCGCCGGGCGCCCCGGGTTGATCAGCGTCCCGAGAATATTGAACACGGTCCGCTGCCCGCGCGCCGCGAGTGCCTTCCGAACCGGCGCGATGTGGCGGAACGTGGGGTGGTACGCCGGGGCGTAGAAAAAGACAAAACCCAGTTCCTGCAGCGCCCGCTGCAGCTTCTCCGGCGCCGCCTCAAGATCGACGCCCAAGCCGGCGAGCAGATCGGCGCTCCCGCATTTCGACGTCACACCGCGATTGCCATGCTTCATCACGGGCACGCCCGCGGCGGCCAGAACGAGCACGACCACGCTCGAGACGTTGAAGCCGCCCGCGTGATCTCCCCCCGTGCCGACAATGTCGATCGCCAGCTCAGACCAGGCGCCGACGCCCGGATCAATCGCCCGCTTGCGGAATGCCGCCGCGAACGCCGCGATCTCGCCCGGGGTCTCTCCTTTTTTCGCCAGCGTCTCCAGAAACTCGGCCTTCAATCCGTCCGGAATCTCGCCCGCCGCCAGCGCCGCAGCAGCAATCTCCACCTGGTCGGCCGTGAGTTCGCGGCCCAACCCCAACTGCGCAGTCATCTCCGGAAGCGTGGACATGCGTTCGCAATAGGCACGATCCCCGCCCGGGTGAGCAAGTCAGAATCCTGTCTGAAACGCGTGACGGTCCGGCATTCATCCCCCGGTCCGAATCCCCGGATTGGGGACCACACCCACCACAAAAGTCGTTGCCCGATCCCGACAAAGCTGAAACCAAGCCGCGTGCGAACTCTCCTGCGCCTCACTCTCGCCGTGTGGATCACCTCCCTCGCCTGCGCGCAACCCGCAGAATCCGCCAAAGCCCCGCCGGTCGCCGCGCCCGCCGCCGAACTCGCGTTGAGCGACGCCATCATCCTTGGCGTCATTGAGGGCGTCACCGAGTACCTGCCCGTTTCCTCCACCGGTCACCTCATCATTGCCAACCGTTTCCTCGGCCTGGAGTCCGACGCCCCGCTGCTCGGACGCGATGGCGAGCCGCTGTGGTACAAGAAGCCCTCCGCCAAACACCCCGCGGGAGAACCGCTGTCCGTAAAGCTGGCGGCCGACACCTTCACCGTCGTGATCCAGTTCGGTGCCATCGCGGCCGTCGCCCTGCTCTACTGGGCGCAGATTGCCGCCATGATTCGCGGATTGCTGGGCCGCGATCCCGCCGGGCTTCGACTCCTGCTCGCGGTGACACTGGGGTTTATCCCGACCGGGGCGATCGGCTTCCTCCTGCGCGACCACCTCGAGAAGCTGTTTTCGGTGGGGGCCGTGATCATCGCCCAAGTCGTCGGCGCCGGCTTGATGTTCGCCGCCGAAGCCTGGCGAAAGCGTCGTGAAGCGTCTCAAGTTAAGACGGTTACAGAGGTATCGCCCAAGGCTGCCGTTGGCATCGGCCTCCTGCAGTGCCTTTCGATGTGGCCGGGCACCAGCCGGTCGATGACCACCATCGTCGGCGGATATTTTGCGGGGCTCGATCCACGCCGGGCGGCAGAGTTCAGCTTCCTGCTTGGCTTCGTCAGCCTCAGTGCCGCCTCCATCTACAAGAGCGCGCGCAGTGGCGCCGCGATGATCGAGGTTTTCGGGTGGGCCCACGTGCTCGTCGGTTGCGTCGTCGCCACCGTCACAGCCGTGATCTGCGTCCGATTCCTCGTCCAGTGGCTCACCCGGCATGGGCTTGGCCTCTTTGCCTGGTACCGGCTTGGTGTTGCCGCCGTCCTGGCGTTCATCTTTTACCGCTGATCGCGACGGCCGCGGGCACCGCAAGCTGAGCCGTTTGCGCCCGGCAACGAAGGCGCTTGACGCGTCCGAAGCCCACCCTTTACTCCGACCCTTTCAATCGAACCGGCGGGCGTCCAACAACCGGCGCACGCGTAACCTTTTTCTCCCATGGCCAATCCGAAACGCAAACAGTCCAAACGTCGCAGCGCCAATCGTCGTGCTGCCAACGCCTTCAAGGCGCCTGAGTTCGCTAAGGATCCGACCGATGGCAGCACCTTCCGCCCTCACCGCGTGAACCCGAAGAACGGGATGTACCGCGGCCGCCAGGTGCTCAACGTCTCGGTCTGAGGCTAACGCCTCGCCCCCACGCCATCCCTCGCGATGGTCACCCATTCCGCTTCCGCGGGCCGCATTGCTGTCGACGCAATGGGCGGAGATCTCGGCCCTGCCGAGGTCGTTGCTGCCGTTAAGCTTGCGGTCACCCAGTACCACTCGCTCAACCCGATCACGATCGTAGGAGACCAGGGGATACTTGATCCGCTCCTCCGCGATTGCGGGCTGCATCGACACCCGCGCATTGCGGTCCTTCACGCTTCGGAGGTCGTCACGATGGACGACAAGCCCGTCGCCGCGCTGAAGAAGAAGAAGGACTCGTCGATGGTGCGCGCGATCGAGCTGGTGAAAAACCACGAGGCAAGCGCCGTCGTGAGCTGCGGCAACACCGGCGCCCTCATGGCGACCGGCACCATCCGGCTCCGGCCGATGGAAGGCGTCGCTCGTCCGGCGCTCGGCGCCATCTGCCCCCGCGAGGGCGGCCATTTCGTCCTCATCGACGCCGGCGCCAACCCCGAGGCCCGCCCCGAACACCTCGTCCACAACGCGATTCTCGGCAGCCACTACTGCCGCGTCATGCTCGGGGTTAAGTCGCCTCGCGTCGGCCTCATGACCATCGGGACCGAAGAGGGCAAAGGGAACGCCCTCATCACCGAGACCAACGACATGTTGCGTCGGGTGAACGACTTGGTAAACTACACCGGCCCGATCGAGGGCTTCAACGTTTTCACCCGGCACGACGAGTTTGAGCCGGTGGATGTCGTGATCTGCGACGGTTTCGTCGGCAACATCATGCTCAAGAGCTGGGAGTCGCTGGTGAAGTTCTTCAAGTCGGTCCTCAAGGAAGAACTCGGCGCCAACCCGCTCCGCGCCACCGGTGCGCTGCTCTCCCAGGGCGCTTTCAACGCCCTCAAGGAACGCGTCAATCCCGAGCGTTACAGCGGCGCCCCGCTGCTCGGCCTCAACGGCAACATTCTCAAGGCCCACGGTTCCTCCAACCGGCGCGCGATCAAGTCCGCCATCCACGCCGCTCACGAGATCCTCAAGGCCGACATGAACCAGCGCATCGAGGCGGACATCGCCCGCGTCAACGAGCGCCTGGGACCTGCTTGCGTCGCGTGACGGTGGGGCTGCACCGGCCCCCGCCCCGCCCTTCTGTTTCCCCGCATGCCACACCGCCCAACTGTCGTGCTCGGCACCGGCTCCTACGCCCCGGCCCGAGTCATGACCAACGATGACCTGTCCAGGATCGTCGAAACCTCAGACGAGTGGATCCAGTCCCGCAGCGGCATCCGCGAGCGCCGCATCGCCGCTGACGACGAACTCTCCTCGGACCTCGCCGTCCGCGCCGCCCAGAGCGCGCTGGAAAACGCGGGGCTCACCGCTGCCGACATTGATCTCCTGATCATTGCCACCGTCACGCCCGACCTGCCCATGCCGGCCACGGCCTGCATCGTGCAGCACAAGCTCGGCATCCCCACCCACGCCGCCTGTTTCGACCTCAACGCCGCCTGCAGCGGCTTCCTCTACGCCCTCGACACCGCCAGCGCGATGATCAGCTCCGGACGGCGCCAGAAGGCGCTCGTCATCGGCGTGGAAAAGCTCTCCTCCGTCGTCGACTGGAAGGACCGCACCACCTGCGTGCTCTTCGGCGACGGCGCCGGCGCCGTGGTGCTCGGCGCCGGGGATGACCCCACGCGCGGCGTGCTCGGCGTGAACCTCGGCGCCGATGGTTCCAACACCGACCTGCTCTACATCCCAAGGGCCGTCCCCGCCACGCCAGCCAACGCGGCGAGCCCTGAGCAGCCGACGAGTTGCATCCGGATGAAAGGCAAGGAGGTATTCAAGATCGCGGTTCGGGCCATGGACGAATCCGCCCGCGATATTTTGGAACAACACAAAGTCACCGCTGATCAGATTTCGCTCGTTATCCCGCATCAGGCGAATCTCCGCATCATTGCCGCCATTTCCGAGTACCTCGAGCTCCCCATGGACCGCTTCTTCGTCAACGTGGACCGCTACGGCAACACCTCCGCCGCCTCGATCCCGCTCGCGCTCGACGAAGCCCGGCGCGCCGGCCGGATCCAGCCCGGCCAGTTGATCCTGCTGGTCGCATTCGGGGCGGGCTTGACCTACGGAAGTGCCCTGATTCGCTGGTGAGCCCTTTTGCGAGTGAACGTTGAGCGAGACGTCTTCCCCTGCGCCGAGCTTTCCTTCGTTCTTCCGACCCTCAACTTCACTTTCCTCTTCACCTTTCCTCGATGCGTTGTCTTACCGGCCGCCCCGTGCGCCTAGTTTCGATCCTGTTCTCCTTTCTCTGCCTCCTGACCGCCGCGGTGCGCGCAGACTTGGTCTGGAGCGCTGAAACCGGCTGGCGCGTGGAGGGCGGCGCCCTTTCCGGACTCGCCGGCGCCGAGGGGCGCAAGGCGCTGGACTTGATGAACAAGGCCCGCCGCAACGAAGAGGGCGGTCACCTTCGCTCGGCCATCAAGGCCTACAACAACGTCAGCAAGCGGTACCCGAATTCCATTTACGCTCCCGAGGCGCTCTACCGCGTCGGCCAGCTCGAGCTCAAGCGACACGGCTACGTGAAGGCGTTCGACGCCTACCAGCAGGTGCTTTCGCGTTATCCGAATACCCGCCGGTTCAACGAGATCGTGGGTGAGCAGTACCGCATCGCCAGCGCTCTTCTCGACGGCGCCCGCGGTCGCATTCTCTGGGGGCTCCTACCCGGCTTCCGCCAGCGCGAGAAGTCGATCGAGTTCTTCGAGACCGTCGTCGGCAACGCGCCGTACAGCGACTACGCCCCCCTCTCGCTGATGAACGTCGCCCGCGGCTACATCTACCTGAAGGAGTCCGCCGCCGCAATCGACGCCCTCGACCGGTTGATCAACAATTACCCCCACAGCGTCCTCACCCCCGACGCCTACATGAAGATCGCGCAGACCTACTCGCAGCTCGTGGATGGCCCGTACTACGACCAGGCGGCCACCAAGGAAGCGATCACGTACTTCACCGATTACATGCTCCTCTACCCCGGCGATAACAACATCGGGAACGCAGAACAGGGGCTCGACGGGATGAAGACCATGCTCGCGGAGAGCAAAATCAAGATCGGCGACTTCTACTTCTACAAACGAAGCAATTTCAAAGCCGCCCGGGTTTTCTACAACGAGGCGATCACCGCCTACCCCGAATCCAAGATCGCGAACAGCGCCAAGGCCAAGCTCGCCGAACTCGAGGTGGTCGCCGCCAAGAATGCCCCGCCCGCCGAGGGCGCCGCTCCCGCCCCCGCCAAGAAGAAGCGTTTCTGGTTCTTCTAACCCTTTCTCCAGCGGGCGTTCTCGCCCGCTTTTTTGTTTGTCACGCCGCGCCCTAACCGCGAATCCAGCAGCCTCATGACTCCGCGTCGGCAACCCGGTCAGACCCTCTCCTCATCCGCGTTTTTCGTGACGACGCTACGCATGTTGCTGCACCGGGCCCGCGCGTCTGCCGTGGTCCTTCCCGCCCTCGCGGTGCTCCTCACCATTGGCCTGTTCACCGGCTGCTCCCACTACCGGCTCGGCACCGGCGCCACGCCTCCGTTCCGCACCCTTTACGTCGAACCGGTCGCCAACACGACCCTCGTTCCCCAGGCTCGCGAGATCGTCAGCGCCCGCCTGCGCGAGGCTTTCATCCGCGACGGACGCATCGCGATCGCGAACTCGCCCGGCGAAGCCGATGCCACTCTCATCGTCGTCATCACCGGCTACAACCGCACCGTCGCCGCCGTGCGCGAGGGCGACACCGGCCTCGCCCGCAAATTCGACCTGACCCTCGGCGTCGACTGCACGCTCCGCCAGCGCGACGGCACCGTCCTCTTCGAGCGTCGCCACATCACCGCCACGCGCGCCTCCTTCACGGACCGCGGACAACTTCAGTCCGAACTCCAGACGCTCCCGTATCTCGCTGACGCCCTTTCGGACAAGATCACCCACGCCGCCCTCGACGTCTGGTGATCCGCCGTCCGCCGCGGCCATCCGCTTTCCCTGCTTCTGTCATGGCATCGCTTCCCGCCCCGCTCCTCGCCCCGTCTCTGCTCGCCGGCGATCACGCCAACCTCGCCGCCAGCGCCCAGCTTGTCGCCAACGCCGGACTGAGCTGGCTGCACTGCGATATCATGGACGGGCACTTCGTTCCCAACCTCTCCTTCAGCCCGGAGACGCTGGCCGCGCTGCGCCGTGCCGGGAACAAGCTCTACTTCGACACCCACCTGATGCTCGATGAGCCTCACCGCTACATCGAGGCGTTCGCCAAGGCCGGCGCCAATCTCATCAGCATCCACATCGAGCCTGCCTACGATCACGCGGCGACGCTCGCCCGCATCCGCAGTCTCGGCTGCCAGTGCGGCATCGTGCTGAATCCCGGCACCCCGGCCACCGCCATCGAACCTTTCCTGAGCCTGGTTGACCTGGTTCTCGTCATGACGGTCCAGCCCGGCTTCGGCGGCCAGTCGTTCCGCCGCGACATGCTCCCCAAGATCCAGCAGATCGACACCTGGCGCCGCGCCCGCGCACTCGGGTTTCGCCTCGAGGTCGACGGCGGCATCGATCTGGCCACCGGCCGCGAGTGTCACGCCGCCGGCGCCGACACGTTTGTTGCCGGCACGTCCTTCTTCCGCGCCGCCGACAAGCCAGCCTTCGTCGCTGGCTTCGCCAGCCTCCCCGTCCGCTGATCCGCCCCCGAGGCCTTCCGGCCGGCGTGGCGTCGATTCGCCGCGCCGTCAGCGGCCCTCGGCCACGCGTCGCGCCTCCGCGTACTGCGCCCGGAAATGCGCGCCGAGTTCGCTGGCCAGCCGCACCTCCTCGACGCGGTCGCGGGCATTGAGCCGGCGACGGATCTCCGTCTCCGCCCGCTCATAGTCCACGGCCGCCACATCCTGCAGCACGGACAGCGCGCGAGCGCGCGCCGGCTCCGGCGCCTGCTGAATCGCGCGCCAGGCAGCGACGAGTTCGGCATGCGTATCCTGACACAGGACACGGGTGATGAATCCGATTTCGCGAAACAGCGCCCCCGTCCACACCGGTCGATAGACGAACACCTGCGAAGTCCCGTATGGCGCATCCTCCGGATCGCTGCGCCACGGTTTCCAATCCTCGTGTGCATAGAAATCGCGCCGCACCGGCATTCGCCGCAGCGCGTACCGCTCCGGTCCGCCGGGTGTGCCGACCCGAAAGGACCAGACCTTCTGCCCCTCCGGCGAGAGCACGAACTCCATGAACCGCATCGCCACCTCGCGGTGCGGCGCGCCGCGCAGCAACCCAATCGGGTCCGTCGTGGCGGCCGAGCCGGCCACCGGGGTCACATAGCCCACGCGTTCCTGGTCACCGCGCCGCCGCGTCGCCTCCTGCTGCTGCCGCCCGTAAAAATCGATGCACAGCCCGGCGGCGCAGTCGCCGTTCGCCACGTCCAGCGGCGGTTTCTGCGAGCTGTCGGTGAAGTACCGGGCGTTCGCGCCGAGTCGCTGGATCAGGCGTAGTCCGGCAGTCCAGCCTTCCCGCACCGCCCGGCGTTCACGCCCTTCCGCGGAAAGCTCGGGCGCCTCGCGGGCCAGCGTCGTCAACCGCTGCTGCATCTGCTGCTGCAGGATCGCCTCAAATGCCTCGCACACCGACCCGCTCTTCGTGGGATCCGCCAAACCGATTTCCCCAACCAGGCGCGCATCCGCCAGGTCCGGCCATTGCGTTGGCTCCCGCTCCAAGCCCAGCCGCCGCCAGCTATCCCGGTTGAAAATGATGCCGTACGAGCTCAGGACCACGCCGTACCAGCGGCCGTCCGCATCCCAAAACGGCGCTCCGCCATGCACCCGCGGGATCACCTCCTCGCCAAACCATCCCGGCTGCCGCGCCCGCATCCCGCCATCCACCAGCCGTCCCGCCCGCGCCTCCTTGTCGAACTGGTACGCGTCGCCACCGAAAAAGAGGTCGATGCCGCAACTGACGTCCGACGCCAGAAACGCCGTGCGCGCCGCCCGCGCCTCGGCAGAGGCATCTGCCGGCAACCGCGCCGACTGGAAGGTCGCCTGCACCTCCGCACTCCAGTTCTTCCCCTGCGGTCCGGTCCAGGCGTTGCGAAACGCATTCACGTAGGCGGTTTCGAGTAGACGCGAGATGTCGCTCGTCCCGCCGACGACGCGCCAGTCGATGGTCACCGTCCGTCCCGTGCGCGCCCGGTACCACACCGGAAACGCCCGGCCAAACTCGTAACGGATCGCCTCGTTGTGCGGCGAGATGATGACCACGGTGTCCTGCGCCGCCGCGCCCCGCCCGCGCGGGGGACGCAGCGCAAACGGCAGCGCGAGCAGCGCCAGCAGCGCGGCGATAATGAGCCAGCGCCCGAGGCCCGCCCCACCCGGCCCGCCCTTTGCGTTGCCGCCTGCCATGGCTCGCGCCCTCAGTTCAGCAGCACCACCACGTCCTCCGGCGCCGCGCTCGCATAGACGTCCTGTCGCGCACCCGCCTCGAGAAAACGGGGATTCAGTTCCAGGACCTTCAGCGTCTGCCGCGGCACCACGAGTTCGTATTGCGCCAGTTCGCCCAGATACACCGCCGCGCCAATCCGTCCCACGACGGTGTTCAACGCCGCCGGGGTACGCTCCAGCCGCCAGCACTCCGGGCGGACCGACAACGTCACCGCGGTCCCGCTGGCGGGGGCCTCCGCGCCTTGTCCCAGCACGCCGCGGAACTCGCCGAGTTCCGTATCCACGATCGCGTGACCACCCTCGCTCCGCCGATACCGGCCGGGGATGAAGTCCGTTTCGCCGATGAACGCCGCCACCGTGCGACAACTGGGCCGGCGATACACGTCCCGGGGCGATCCCACCTGCAGGACCCGGCCCCGCTCGAGGATCGCCATGCGGTCCGAAACCGAGAGCGCCTCCTTCTGGTCGTGCGTCACATACACGGTCGTCAGGTTGTACTCCTTGCAGACCCGGCGAATCTCCGCGCGCATGTCGAGCCGCAGCTTGGCGTCCAGGTTGGACAGGGGCTCGTCCAGCAGCAGGCACCGCGGCCGGATCACCAGCGCCCGGGCCAGCGCCACGCGCTGTTGCTGCCCGCCTGAAAGCTGATTTGGCCGGCGTTCCTCGAAGCCCGCCATGTGTACCGATTCAAGCGCCTCTGCGACCCGACGCTTGATCTCGTCCCGCCCCACCCGCCGCTCCTCCAGGCCGAAAGCCACATTCTGCGCCACCGTCAGGTGTGGCCAGAGAGCGTAGCTCTGGAACATCATTCCCGTATTCCGCTTGTGTGGAGCAAGTTCCGTGACATTCTCGTCCGCGAACCAAATTGTACCTTCGTCCGGGGTATGAAACCCCGCGAGGCTGCGCAGCAGCGTGGTTTTGCCGCATCCGCTGGGACCCAGCAGGAAGAACAACTCTCCCGCCTCGATCTCCAGATCGAGGTGGTCCAGAGCGACAACCGCGCCGAACCTTTTGGTGAGTTGCTGGATGCGAATGGAGGTCATCGCCGGCCGGTGGCGGCCGAGGCAAGATTCCACCACCGCCCGAGTCAAAGGCATTCTCCCCCAGCGCCCTCCCACAGTCGGGCCTGCCGACGGCTCCGGATTGCCGGCGCATGCATAACCGTAATGACACACGATGTTTCCAACTACGTATCTTCCCCCTTTACATTAGGGAATATTACCTAGTACCTATCCCTAGCCTGCCCCCCTGATGCAAACCCTGGTCGAGTTGTATTGCGCGCGACATCGCTGCACCGCCGACGAGTTCCGGCGCCGGCTTTTCTGGGAGATGCTGCCTCCGCACACGCGCTGGCTCGCGGCACTGCTCGGTGGCTACAACGCAGATTGCTTCGATGCCGATCGCGATTTCATCGCGGCCTTGTCGGCCCTGCACTCCTATGGCGGGCTCCACGAGGAACTTCGCGACTTCGCCCTCGATGCCCGCAATGAAACCTGGCTCCGGCGGCACCTAAAGGTCCGCATGTCGTGCCGGCGCGTGAAACAATTCGCCAAACTCTACCTGCCCGACGCCCGCGATTCCATCGCGCCTTTCCCCGCGTCGCCTGAGCCGCCGACTCCCGCCTCCGGTTGAATCCGATCGTTTGCGCGAACCGATAGATCGGGTTGCGTCCCCCGCCGCGGTTTGTCTCCCTCGGCGCATGCCTGCTGCCAAGAAGACTGCCATGCATCCCGACCTTGCCGAGGTGTTGCTCACCGAAGCCCAGATCAAGGCGCGGGTGCGAGCCGTCGCCCAGGAGTTGAAGGCGGTGTACGGTGAGGGCGAATTCACCATCATCTCCCTGATCAACGGCGCCGTCATGTTCACCGCCGATCTCATGCGCGAGATCGACAACCCCATCCGCCTCGACTGCATCCGCGTCTCGAGTTACGGCAGCAAGACCAAGTCCATCGGCTCGCCGCAGGTCATCTACAGCCTGACGCTCGACATCAAGGACCGGCATGTGCTCGTGATCGATGACATCCTCGACACCGGCAAGACCCTCTCGCTCGTCAGCAAGCTCGTCCGCGACCTGAAGCCCGCCAGCCTCCGCACCTGCGTCCTCCTCGACAAAAAGGAACGTCGCGAGGTCAAGATCGAGGCCGACTTCGTCGGCTTCGACATTCCGAACAAGTTCGTCGTCGGCTACGGCCTCGATTTTGCCGAGCGCTACCGCAACCTGCCCTGCATCGGCGTCCTGAAGCCGGAGCGCCAGAACGCCGCCTCCTGGTCGGCGAGCTAAGCGACCGCCCCGCCGGCGCGGGCCCTACCGCCGCGCCGCCCGACTCCGCCCGGGTTTCCCTCCGCGATACTTCGCCGGCTTCGGCGGGGTGACCGCCTTGCGGTAATCCCCGCTCTTCAGCGCGTTGATCTGGTCGCGCAACACGGCCGCGCGCTCGAACTCCAGGCGCCCTGCAGCCTCCTGCATCTCGTCCTCGAGCTCCGCGATCACGCGCGCGACATCGTCGACGTTTTCCGCGACCGCCGGCTCCTCGTCGCCGGTCCCCGTGCCGTCGTAGACATGCAGGCTCGCCTGCGCCGCCCGCTTCACGCTCCGCGGCGTGATTCCGTGTTCCTGGTTGTACGCGAGCTGTTTCTCCCGCCGGTACTTCACCGTCTCCACTGTCCGCCGAATCGATTCGGTGATCTGGTCCGCGTAGAAGATCACGCGGCCCTTCTCATGACGCGCCGCGCGCCCCGCCGTCTGGATCAGGCTCGTCTCGCTGCGCAGGAACCCCTCCTTGTCCGCATCGAGAATCGCGACCAGCGCCACTTCCGGCAGGTCCAGCCCCTCGCGCAGGAGGTTGATCCCAACCAACACGTCGAAGTTGCCCAGCCGCAGGTTGCGCAGGATCTCCACCCGCTCGATCGCATCGATATCCGAGTGCAGGTACTCCACGCGAATCTTCGCCTCGCGCAGATAACTGGTCAGGTCTTCCGACAACCGCTTCGTCAGCGTCGTCACCAGCACGCGCTCCCCCGCCTGCGCCGCGGCCTTGATCTCGCCGATCAGATTCTCGACCTGCCCCTTGGTGGACCGGATCACGATCTCGGGATCCAACAGCCCGGTCGGGCGGATCAACTGTTCGGCGACCACCGCGGAGCGCTTCATTTCGAACTCCGCCGGCGTCGCCGACACGTACAGCGTCTGCCCCGTGACGGCATCGAACTCGTCGAAGCTCTGCGGTCGGTTGTCCAACGCCGAGGGCAGCCGGAAGCCAAAGTTGACCAGCGTCTCCTTGCGCGCCCGGTCGCCGTTGTACATGCCGCCGATCTGCGGCACCGTCGCGTGGCTCTCGTCGATCATCAGCAGGAAGTCCTGCGGGAAGAAATCGATCAGGCAGAACGGCCGCTCTCCCGGCTGCCGCCCCGTCAGGTGCCGCGAGTAGTTTTCAATGCCGCTGCAGAATCCCATCTCCTGCAGCATCTCCAGATCGTAGTTCGTCCGCATCCGGATCCGCTGCGCCTCCAGGTACTGTCCCTTTCCCTCAAAGTACGCGACGCGCTCGTCCAGCTCCCGCTTGATCGCGGCGATCGCCGGCTCGAGTTTGCCACGGCTCGTGACGTACTGGTTTGCCGGATAGAGATCGAACTGGTCCAGCGCCCGCCGCACTTCGCCCGTCAGGGGATCGAACTCGCTCAACGCCTCGATCTCATCGCCGAAGAATTCAATCCGCAGCCCGTGCTCCAGGTACGCCGGCATCACGTCCACCACGTCGCCCCGCACCCGGAAGCGCCCCGGTTTCAGCTCGTAGTCGTTTCGCTCATAGATGTTGTCCACGAGCTTCTCCAGGAACCGCTGCCGGCTCAGCACTCCGCCGCGGCGCAGCGGAATCCGCATCTCCGAAAACTCCTGCGGCGAGCCCAGGCCGTAGATGCAGGATACGCTCGCCACCACGATGACGTCGCGCCGCGACACCAGCGAACTCGTCGCCGAGATGCGCAGCCGCTCGATCTCCTCGTTGATCGAGGAATCCTTCTCGATGAACGTGTCGCTCGAGGGAATGTACGCCTCGGGCTGGTAGTAATCGTAGTAGCTGACGAAGTACTCGACCGCGTTCTCCGGGAAGAAATTCTTGAACTCCGAGTACAACTGCGCCGCCAGGGTCTTGTTGTGGGAGATGATCAGCGTCGGCCGCTCACACCGCGCGATCACGTTCGCCATGGTGAACGTCTTGCCGGAGCCGGTGACGCCCAGCAGCGTCTGGTGCCGGTTGCCCGCCTGGATGGACGCCACGAGCTTCTCGATCGCCTGCGGCTGATCGCCCATCGGTTGATACTCTGAATTCAGTTTGAAAAGCATGGTCCTGGCTCCGCGCCTCCCGGGCGGAAAACCAGTAATCAGGCCCAATTCCGGCGACATGCAACCGCCGACTCGGCGCCCCCCCCGGCGGCCAAACGCGCTACAGCCCGAACACCTTCAACACCGCGCCCCAGACCGCCGCCCAGATCCCGCGCGCCTGCTTCGCCTCTCCTTCCGTCGCCACCTGCTGGCACAGGAAGATGCCGCGGCCGGAAAACAGGTCGTCAAAGAGCGGATTCTTCCCGCGATAGTAGCTCCAGAACGTCTCCGCCCGCGCCGGCTGGTAGTCGAGGTTCGGCGTGAAGCCCACGGTCGCGTCCTGGTTCGTGCGGCGCGCCGGCGTCGCCTCGCCGGCGCGATTGAGCAGGTTCTCTGCGCGAATGCCGCGGCTGCCCGCCAGAATCAGCCGGCATGGTCCGACGAACTCGAAGAACCGGAACTGGAGCGTCACCCACGCCTGGAACCGCAGCAGTTGCCAGCGTCGCCGGATCACCAGCCGGTCTCCGGCCGCCGTGATCGCTCCCGCGAGGAAGCTGGGCCGCAGCACGAGCGACGCCCCCTCCGGCAACGTCACCACCGCAAGCTCCGTGTGCGGGTCCGCCTGATACGAAAGCGTCACGCGCTGCTCTCCCGCCGCACCCCGCCGGTTCGCCAGTTCGATCAGTTCCGTCAACCCCGTCGCCACGCAGGTCAGCGGGATCCGCCAATCGAGCAGGAAACGCGTCTTCCGCTGGAGGCCCTCGTCCGAGGCCTGAAGAAAGCTCTCCTTCACCCACAACCTTTCGCCGGGGTGCAACGTGAGCTCCGCCGCGACCCGGTTCGCCCCGATCTCCGGCATCACCGCCATCGTCTGCGCCAGCCGCACCGGACGTCCCCGCACGATCGGCCCCGCCACGAGATAGTACATCGCCAGCTTGCCCAGCGACGGCCCCAGGAAATATGCGCCCAGCACGAACGCCACCCACCAGCGCAGCGGCCAGCGCAGCCAGCCCCGCCCCACCTCGTAGTTCCACGTGGCCTCCACCACGTGCATGAACTGCGAGCGTTTCGCCTCGACCTGCCGCAACTGCACCTCGAGGCGGCCCAACGCGATCTCCAGCCCGTCCCGCGTCCAGGTTTTGTGCGTAAACTCCTCCTGCAGGTGTCCGATGCGCGCCACCATCTCGGCCCGCTGCGCCGTGACGCTCGCCAGGCGCGCATCGTTCTTCTGCTGCCGCTCGCGATCCCCGACCACGCGGTCCCACGTGCTGTCGAGCTCCTTCAGCCCGGCGATCACCTTGTCCGCCTGCTGGATTTTCTGCTGCTCGGCCGTGATCGCCGTTCCGATCTCCGCCAGTTCGCGGTGCACGTCGGCCAGCGCCGCCCGCAGCTTCGTGCGCTCGCCCGTGATCAGCCCCAGCGTGTCCTTCCGCCACACTTCCAGGTCCACCTTGTCCCGCAGGAACAGCCACAACCCGCACGCGCCGAGCAGCACGCCGACCATCAGCGCGCCGGTCGCGAGCTTCTGCGCCACCCACTGCAGGAACTTGAACACCCTCAGCATCGCCGCCGACCGTGGCAGTTTTTCGCGCCCTCGGGCAGCGCAAAATCCAGCCCCACCCCGCGCTTGCGTCGCCAACGCGTGCTTCCGCGAATCCCGTCCGCGACTTGCGCGCCGCGCCGGAATCCATCCCTTACGTCTTTCCAGCCGCCATCGCTCGTCCGGATCTTCCGCCCGCCTTTCGCCTTGGACCGTCCGGGAGGCGCAGCTTAGCTGGCACGTCCCCTTTTTACTGGACCACCACCATGCCTGAGATTCCCACCATCATCTACACGAAGACTGACGAGGCGCCCGCGCTGGCCACCGTTTCCCTGCTGCCCATCGTGCAGGCGTTTACGAAGCACGCCGGGATCCGCGTGACGACCCGCGACATCTCGCTCGCCGCGCGCATCCTCGCGCAGTTCCCCGAGCGACTGACGCCCGCGCAGCGCGTGGAGGATGATCTGGCCTATCTCGGCGGGCTCACGCTCCAGCCCGACGCCAACCTCATCAAGCTGCCCAACATCAGCGCCTCCGTGCCGCAGCTGAAGGAAGCCATCGCCGAGCTGCAGGCCCACGGTTACGCCCTGCCCGACTACCCCGAGGCCCCGGCCACCGACGCCGAACGCGAGATCAAGGCCCGCTACGACAAGGTGAAGGGCTCCGCCGTCAATCCGGTCCTCCGCGAGGGCAACTCCGACCGCCGCGCCCCCAAGGCCGTCAAGGACTACGCCCGCAAGCACCCGCACTCGATGGGCGCCTGGTCGCCCGCGTCGCGCACGCGCGTCGCCACCATGGCCCAGGACGACTTCTACGCCAACGAACAGTCCGTCACGCTCGGCGCGGCCGCCAGCGCCCGCATCGAGTTCGTCGCCGCCGACGGCTCCGTCCGGGTGCTCAAGGACAAGCTCCCGCTCAAGGCCGGCGAGATCCTCGATGCGACCGTCATGCGCCTCCGCGCCCTGGATGCGTTCTACGCCGAGCAGATCGCGCGCGCCAAAGCCGACGGCGTCCTGTTCTCCCTGCATCTGAAGGCCACCATGATGAAGGTCTCCGACCCCATCCTGTTCGGCCAGGCGGTGCGCGTGTTCTTCCGCGACGTGCTCCAGCGCCATGGCGCCACTTTCGCCCGCCTTGGCGTCGACCTGAACAACGGTCTCGGCGACCTCGTCGACAAGCTCCGCCAACTGCCGGACGCCGAACGCAGCGTCATCGAGGCCGATCTCAAGGCGGCCTTTGCCGCCGGCCCCGGCGTCGCCATGGTCAACTCGGACCAGGGCATCACCAATCTCCACGTGCCAAGCGACGTCATCGTCGACGCCTCCATGCCCGCCATGATTCGCGCCGGCGGCAAGATGTACGACGCGCAGGGCAAGCTCCAGGACACCCTCGCCGTCATCCCCGACAGCTCCTACGCGGGCGTGTACGCCGCGACGATCGACTTCTGCCGGCAGCATGGCGCATTCGATCCGCGCACCATGGGTTCCGTCCCCAACGTCGGCCTCATGGCGCAGGCGGCCGAGGAGTACGGTTCGCACAACAAGACGTTCCAGATCGCCGCGCGCGGCACTGTTCGCGTCGTGGACGAGACCGGCAAGGTTCTCCTCCAGCACGCCGTTGAGGCAGGCGACGTCTGGCGCGCCTGCCAGACGAAGGACGCCCCGGTGCAGGACTGGGTGAAGCTCGCCGTCAACCGCGCCCGCCTCTCCGCCACGCCCGCCGTCTTCTGGCTGGATGAAAATCGCGCCCATGACCGCGAGATCATCGCCAAGGTGAAACGCTTCCTCGGCCAGCTCGACACGACCGGGCTCGACCTGCGCATTCTCGCCCCCGCCGCCGCCTGCACGTTCACCCTCGAGCGGCTCAAGGCCGGACAGGACACGATCAGCGTCACCGGCAACGTGCTCCGCGATTACCTGACCGACCTGTTCCCGATCCTCGAGGTCGGCACCAGCGCCAAGATGCTGTCGATCGTCCCGCTCATGAACGGCGGCGGCCTCTTCGAAACCGGCGCGGGCGGTTCCGCCCCCAAGCACGTCGAGCAGTTCCTCTCCGAGAACTACCTGCGCTGGGACAGCCTCGGCGAATTTTTTGCCCTCGCCGCCTCACTCGAGCACCTTGGCATCACGTTCAAGCACGTCCGCGCCAAGGTCCTCGCCGAAACGCTCGATGCCGCCAACGGCAAGTTCCTCGAGCACGACCGCTCGCCCGGCCGCAAGCTGGGCACGATCGACAATCGGGGCAGCCACTTCTACCTCGCGCTCTATTGGGCGCAGGAGCTCGCGGCCCAAAACAAGGACGCGGAACTGCAGCGCCTCTTCCGGCCCGTCGCCGAGCAGCTTGCCGCCCAGGAGAAGCAGATCGTCGCCGAGCTGCTCGCCGTCCAGGGCAAGCCGGCCGACATCGGTGGCTACTACCAGCCAAACGAGGCGAAGGCCGCCGCCGCCCTCCGTCCGAGCGCGACACTCAATCGCATCATCGACGGAATCTGAGCGCCCCGCCGCCGCCCGACCGCTACTCTCGATCTCCTCCGGGCGGCCTCACGGCCGCCCTTTTTCGTGCCCGCGCGCTCCCTCCGCGCCCGCCCGCCGGAGCCGCTCGCATTCATTCCATAGTGTGAACTCGCACGGTCGCGGCCTGCGCTTCGCGTTCTCCCGGTCGCTCCGGAATCCGGCGCGATGCCTGAAATGGGGTGAGAAAGCCCGGCGCTGGCGGGGTCAGACGACCGGCGGCTTGGTCTGCCCCGCCTCCTTGCCCGGCGTCACGCCGTACTCCGCCACGGCGGCGCGCAGGGCGCGGGCGAGTTCCCCGAGTTTCACCGGCTTGGCCAGAAAGTCCGTCATTCCCGCGTCGCGGCAGCGGATTCGTTCCTCCGGGAAGGCGGCCGCGGTGAGCGCGATGATGGGACGCGCCGCCGCGAGGCGTTCGTACGCGTCGGCGGAATTCGACCAGGTGCGAATCCGGCGCGTCGTCTCCCACCCGTCCAGCTGCGGCATGTGGCAATCCATCAGAATCACATCCGGCAGCTGACCCGAGCGCAGGGTCGTCAGCACCTCCTCACCGTCGCACGCGACGGTGTAGGCGCAGCCAAGCTGCTCCAGTTGCCGCCCCAGGACGAAGCGGTTCACCGCGTTGTCCTCCCCGATCAATATGCGGAGATTCAGCGGGCGCATCGCCAGTCCGGTCACCTCGCCGACTGGTTCCGGAAGCGCCGCCAGCGACATCAGCGGGAGCGTGAAGCTGAAGGTCGAGCCTTTGCCCGGCGCCGTCTCCACCTCGAGCTTGCCGCCCATCATGCCGACCAGGCGCGCACTGATCGCCAGGCCCAGGCCGGTCCCGCCATAGCGCCGCGTGGTCGAGGAGTCCGCCTGCGTGAAACGTTCAAACACCCGTGCCGCGGTCGCGGCGTCCATCCCGATGCCGCTATCCCGCACCTCGAACCGGACCGGCGTCGGCTCCGCCGCGGGCGCCGCCGTCGACACCACCACCTCCGCGCGGCCATATCGCGGGGTGAACTTCACCGCGTTCGAGACCAGGTTCAGCAGGACCTGCCGCAGGCGGTAGCTATCGCCGTCGAAATACGCCGGCAGTTCCGGCCCCAGCTCGTACCGCAGCGTCACCTGGTTGGCCGCCGCCCGCTGCGCCATCAGGCCCACGGTGTCCGCCACCACCGCCTTCAGCGCAAAGGGGTGCCGCTCCAGCCGGACCTGTCCGGCCTCGATCTTCGAAAAATCCAGGATGTCGCTGAGGAGCTTCAGCAGCAGGTCGCCCGACTCCGAGATCAGTCGACTCTGCTCCCGCGCGTCCTCGCTGAGGTCGGGCCGGCGCATCAGCAGGTCCGCCGAGCCAATGATCCCGTTCAGGGGCGTGCGGATCTCGTGGCTCATGTTGGCCAGGAACTCGCTCTTCGCCCGGGAGGCCTGCTGCGCCTGCTCCGTCGCGCGCGCGAGATCCCGCGTCCGTTCCGCCACCCGCTGCTCCAGGTTCTCGTTCGCCCGCCGCGATTCCGCCAGCGACAGCTCACTCCGCCGTTGCGCGGCTTCGATCATGTGCATCAGGGCCAGACCGAGACCGCTGAGCAGCCCCAACGCCAGGAGCGAGTCCCGCAACAACACCGCCGCCGCGTACCGGTCCGCCAGCGTCGCGATGTTCGGCCGCAACACCACGAGGTGGAACGCCACCTGCGCCGCGGCGATGACCATCACGCAACCCGTGGCCACCTGTCGTGAGGCGAACACCACGGCAAACAGCAGGAACACGATGTTGTAGGCGACCGCCTGAAAGCCGACCGCCAACGGGTTCAGCGCCGGCAGGAAGCTGCCTCCCACCAGCATCACGGCGTTTGGCACCGTCGCCGCACAGATCGCCAGGACGTTGCCCGCCTTCTCCAGCTCGCCGCGCAGCACCGCGCGCACGCACCAGAGGCACGGCGCCACCATCGCGAGATTCAACCCGATCCGCAGCCCCGGCCAGGGCGGTTGCGTCCAGAGCGTCTTGGCAACGTTCAACGGCACGAATCCCAGCCCGAGCAGGACCGCAAACAGCAATAGCTTCGCCTTGAGTGCGGTGAAATACGGTCGCCCCTGATACGCCGTGTCGAGGCGACGACGCAGGAAGTTGGGTAGCTGGATGGCCATGTGGGAGCCGGGCCGCAGATAAGGACGCAAACTTTCGCCCGGCGCCAGTGCAAAGGTCCGCCCGGCCACTGCGACACGGGGCCCGTGTCACTCCGGCCAGACTTAGTGCTGATCCGGTGCCCCCCGGTCACCGACGGCCGAATACTACGTACGGTTTGCGGCCGGCGGGCCCCGGACGCGAACCGCGCAACGGAGCATGGGGAATCCGGCTCCTGATCACCGCCAGTTTTCCCCCAAGCTGCGCGCCACCGCGAACCACCCACGCAGGTGGGTGGTCAGGTGCCCGATCAGTCCAGGCCCGCCTGGCTCTCGCGGGCCGGACCGGGTCACCGGCTTCGACGCGTCACATCCCACGCAACGCTCGAAAAATCCGAATCATGAAGACAACCCATACTCTGATCACGTGCGGCACCGCCGCACTTTTCGCGGCCGCCCTCGGCCTGCAGGCACAAAGTGGCGGATCAGGCGGATCCGGTGGCGGATCCGCCGGCTCGGGTGGCTCCAGCGGCGCCTCCGGCACGGCGGGCAGTGGCGCGGCCACCTCCGCCAACGCGCCATCCACCACCTCGCCAACCGCGGGCGCTGGTTCCAGCCAGCCGTACGGCTCAAGCTCTTCCCCTGGTAGCTCAATGAGTTCCCCCGGCGCCTCCTCGACCGCCTCGCGCGGGCTCGGCCAGGCCAGTCCTTCAGGCGTCGGCGGTTACGGCCAATCCGGCAGCACCAACCCGGCCACCCCGTCGTCCACGCCCAACGCGTCCTCATCGCCGGGTTCCAGCGGCTACAGCTCCGACGCGTGGACCACCCCGCGCGGCACGGGCGCCGGCGCCTCGAGCTCGTCGAGCAGCGCCAGTTCCTCGTCGTTCGGGACCGCCACCACCGACACGATTCCAGGCGCCACGACGAACTCCCTCCCCGGCGCCACGAACCGTCCGGGCAGCACCGGCCAGATGACCGGCCGCACCGCCGCCGACAGCGGCAGCGTGGCCTCGTCGACCACGACCGAGAGCGATACGCAGGTCACGTCGGTCGTGCATCAGCTCGACGCGCAGGGCCCGGCCATCGTTGAACGCATCACGACCCAGGTCGGCGCCATCGCCGGCTCGTCGGCGAACGTGCGCAACCTGGTCGAGTCGCTGCACCACGGCACGCCGGTCACGTTGACAACCCAGGTGGAGGGACAGACGAAAACCGCCACGTTCACGCCCGTTGGCACGCCGCTCTCGTACGGTGAGGCCGCGATCGCGGTGGCGCTGGCCGCCGAGCAACTGCGTAATGCGGGAGTCACTACCGCGACACCCGAGCAGTGGCAGGCCGCCCTGATCGGAGGTTCCGCCGGTTCCTCCAGCAGCACGATGACCGGAACGAACAGCACGAGCGCCAGCAGCCGCAGCTCCACCGGCACCGCGCCCTCTCCCGGCACCATGTTCCCCGGCATTCTCACGCTCCGCGCCCAGGGCCAGGGCTGGGGTCAGATTGCCCAGACCACCAACGTCCGCCTCGGCCAGGTCGTGAACTTCCTCAATCCGGGCGCCCCGACCGCGACGGGGTTGTCCTCCGCGGAGATGAACCGCAGCCGCACGTCGCCGGGCTCGACTTCGCCCAGCGCCCCGTCGCCCTCGGAGTCAACGCAGGCCACGCCGTCGATGCAGGACCCCGATGCGCTGCGCGACCACCGCAAAACCCCCGACAAGGAGCCAATGCCCGAAGAGCCCACGACGCCCCCGGAACGCTGAAGCGTCCGTCAGAAGCCGGAAACCGGAGGCCGGAAGCCGGAGGCCGGAGGCCAGAAAAGGCAGACGGATCAGCCCGATGTAACTCCGTCTTCCGTGGCCGGCCTCCGGCTTCCGACCTCCGACCTCCGGCTTCCGGCCCTCACCGCCCGAGCAGTTCCTCGGCGTGCGCCTGGGCGCTCTTCGCGGTACGGTCGCCGAGCATGCGGGCCAGCTCGCTGACGCGCGCCTTGCGGCTCGCCTGGATCGCCTCGATCTCAACCACCGCGCGGTCCTTCGACTGGTCCTTGGTCACGACGAGATGACACGTGGCCTGCGCTGCCACCTGCGGCAGATGCGTGACGCACAGGACCTGGTGATTTTGCGCGATGCCGGCCATCTTCTCCCCCACCACCCGGCCGATCTCACCGCCGACGTTGGCGTCGACTTCGTCGAACACCAGCAGAGGCACATCGTCGAGGTCGGCGAGCACGGTTTTCAGCGCCAACATCACGCGCGCCAGTTCACCGCTGGACGCGATCCGCTGCAGCGGGAGCGCCGCCTCACCCACATTGGGCGAGAAGAGAAACTCAACCTCGCAATCGCCCGCCGGCCCCAGCTGCGACAGCGGCACGATCTTCACCTGAAAATCGGCCTTCTTGAACCCGAGCTGCGCGATTCCCTTGGCCGCAGTCCTCGCAAGTTCCTTTGCCGCCTTCTCACGGCGGGCACGCAGTTCCTGCGCCGCCTTCCGCGCCGCCCGCTCCGCCGTCGCGATCTCCTGGTCGAGCCGTGCAAGTGTGCCTTCCAGATCGCCCTGCACCTCGAGCCGGCGGCGCATGTCGTCGCGCGCGGCGATCACTGCCGCCACGTCGCGGCCATGACGCCGCTTGAGTTCGAGCCACGTGTTCATCCGCGCCGTGATGGTCTCCGCCTGTTCCGGGTCGAACTGCAACTGTTGGCCCAGGGACGAGAACTCGGCGCCCAGGTCGTTCAATTCCACCGAGACCGACGCGAGTCGGTCCGCCAGCGGCTTGCTCGCGGCGTCGATGCCTTCGAGCTGGCGCGCCACGCGGAGCAGCTCCGCCACGCGCGTTTCGACACCATCCTCGCCCGCCAGCCCGTCGGACAGCGTCGACGCCAGGTCGATCAGCTCCTGCGCCCGATTCATCCGCTGAAAATCACGCTCCAAGCTGTCGATGGCCTCATCGGTCAGCTCCAGCTCCTCGATCTTGGCGAGCTGGGCCCGCAAAAACTCCACCTGGTCCGGCGACAGCTTCGTCTCCTCGGTGATGCGCTGACGCTCCGCGACACGCTCCCGCCAGCGGCGATACTGTTCCTGGTAGGCCGCGACTTCGGCGCCAGCCCGGGCAAACAGGTCCAGCAACTCCAGCTGGCAGTTCGTCTTGAGCAGCCGGCGCGGCTCGCTCGGACCGTGGAAATCGATCCAGTGCTCGCCCAACCGCTGCAGTGCCGCGAGGGTCGTGAGGCTGCCGTTGACGCTGATGCGGGGAGCCCTTTCGCGCGGGAGGCTGCGTTTGAGAATCACGAGCCCGTCCTCCGAGGGCGGAAGCTCCAGGCTGGCGAGGACGGCGTCGATCTTCCGCGGCGACTCGAAGTACAGCGACGCCTCGACCTCACAGGCCGGCGCGCCCTGGCGAATGACCGTCTTGTCCGCCCGCTCCCCCGCCAGCAGACTCAAGGCCCCGAGCAGGATGCTCTTGCCCGCACCGGTCTCGCCGGTCACCGCGGTGAACCCCGCCTCGAAATCGAGCGACACTTCCTCAAGCAGCGCGAGATTACGGATCCGGAGGGTCTGGAGCATGCGAGCGATGAGGCCAAAATCCGGCGCGCTTTCAAGCGCCGCGGCAACCAAAGCCGCCCGAGCGTGGTCGCGGCGGGATGGGCCGCGCGGTCGCGTTGCTGTAATGGACTCTGGATACCAACTGGATTCCGGCTGCGACCTCTGCGCGCCACGTTTTTGATTCCCCAACACTCGCGCATTTGCCCGTCATTTGGTCGTTTACGTGATTTCTAGTGCCTTTGCTCACCCGCCTGCCACTCCCCGGAGGCGTGCCGCCCTCGGACCCGCGCACGGCGGGCCCCCACCCCGCCACGCGCAGGTTTCAGACCGTCAGCGTTTTCAGGACCGACCGCCCCCGCCCAACCTCCGGCTTATAGCTGAGCCGCCGCCAAGAATTCTCTCGTGGCCGCTTGCGGCCGCGGGCATCGATGCAAGTGTTCACTTGCATGCCTGCCTCCATCCATCGTCCTGCCTCGCCCGCCGACACCCGCAACCGGCTCATTGCCGCCGCGGCGCGGGTGTTCGCCCGCCAGGGGCTCGCAGGGGCGACAACGCGCGCGATCGCCGAGGAGGCCGGGGTCAATGAGGTCACCTTGTTCCGCCACTTTCAGTCCAAGGACGGCGTGCTGGCCGCGGTCATCGGCCAGAATTTTGGCGACGACCAGCCGGAGCCCGATGTCGCGCCGCCGGCCACGGCCGATCTGCGCGCCGACCTTTTGGCGCACGCCCGCCGCTACGAAAAGCTGCTCAAGCATAACCTGCCGCTCGTGCGCACCATGCTCGGCGAGATCCAGCACCGCCACCGCGACCAGGAAAAACAGGTCTTCCGCGGGATCTTCGCCCCGGTGAAAACCGCCCTGCTCGCCCGGCTCGAGGCGGCGCAAGCCGCCGGCGAACTCCGCCCGGACCTGCCATCCACGCTGCTGGCCGACCTGTTCGCCGGCATGATCTTCACCGGCGTGCTGCGGCGCGCGAACGCCGACCACCGTCTGGAGTACAGCGCCCAGCGTTATCTCGAGGCTGCCGTCGACCTGGTCGCACACGGCGCCTCCTTGCCGGCCACGCGCGGCTAAACGCCCGCCGCGGGCCCCTCCCGGTCCGGCCACCGCCCACCGCCTTCCCTTTCCATGTCTACGCACGCTCCCACTTCCAAATCACCCGCCCGCTCGCGCGGCTCGCGCCTGCGCCGGCGGATCCTGCTCGTCGCTGGACCGGTCGTCCTGCTTGCCGGCGGACTCTTCGCCTATCTGCACGGCGGCCGCGTCGTCACCAGCGACAACGCCTACGTACGCGCCGACAAGCTCACGGTCACCGCCGAGATCGCCGGCGCGGTGAAAGAGGTCTCCGTCCGCGACAACCAGCACGTCACGCCGGGACAGGTCCTCTTCCGGCTCGACGACGAGCCCTACCGCATCGCCGTCACCCAGGCCCGCGCCCAGCTGAGCGCCGTGCGCCTCGAGCTCGCCACCCTCCGCGGCAGCTACCGCCAGAAGCTCGCCGCCATCGACGAGGCGCGCGAACAGGCCGCCTTTGCCCAGCGCGAGCTCCAGCGCCAGGAAGCCCTGAGCGCCACCCACGTCGCGCCCGACGCCGACGTCGACCGCGCCCGCCACGCGCTCGACGCCGCCACGCGCCGCATCGCTGTCCTCGAACGCGACGCCGCCACCACGCTCGCCTCCCTCGGCGGCGCGGACGCCGCCGATGAACAGAATCCCCGCGTGCTCGCCGCCCAAGCCCAGCTCGCCAAGGCCGAGCGTGACCTGCGGCACACCGTCGTCGTCGCCCCAATCGCCGGCGTCGTCGCCAACGTCAGCAATCTGCCCGTCGGCCGCTACCTCCAGCCCGCCCAGGCGGCCTTCGCCCTCGTGGCCACCGACCACGTCTGGATCGAGGCCAACCTCAAGGAGACCGAGCTCACGTATTTGAAATCCGGTGACCCGGTCGACATCGAGGTCGACACCTACCCGCATTTTCACTGGCAGGGCCACGTCGCCGACGTCGGTCCGGCCACGGGCGCGGAGTTCGCCCTGATCCCGACGCAGAACGCCTCGGGCAACTGGGTGAAGACCGTGCAGCGGATCCCCGTCCGCGTGCGCCTCGACACCTCCGATCCCGCCCACCCGCTGCGCGCGGGCATGAGCGCGGAAGTCAGCATCGACACCGGCCACCTGCGTTCGCTGCACGACCTGACGCAGCTGTTCGGCGCCGACCGTCGCGGCTGAGCCGATGCACGCCGCCGCTCCCGCCAGCGCCGCACCCTCGCACCGCGGCGCCATCACGCTCTGCGTGATGCTCGCGACCATCATGCAAGCGCTCGACACCACGATCGCCAACGTGGCGCTGCCTTACATGCAGAGCAGCCTCTCGGCGTCGCAGGACCAGATCAACCTGGTGCTCACGTCGTACATCGTGTCGGCCGCAATCATGATGCCGGCGACCGGCTGGCTCTCGGCGCGGCTCGGCCGCAAGAACCTGTTCCTGGTTTCGGTCGTCGGCTTCACCCTCGCCTCCGTGCTGTGCGGCCTGGCGATGTCGCTCGGGCAGATGGTGTTCTACCGCCTCCTGCAGGGCGTCTTCGGCGCCACGCTCGTGCCGCTCTCGCAGGCCGTCCTGCTGGACGAGTATCCGCGCGAAAAACACGGCGCCGCCATGGCGATGTGGGGCGTGGGCGTGATGGTGGGCCCGATCCTGGGGCCGACCCTCGGCGGCTGGCTGACCGAGACCTACAACTGGCGCTGGGTGTTCTACATCAACCTGCCGGTCGGCATCCTCACCTTCCTCGGGCTCTCGGCCTACCTGCACCGCGGCGAACCCAAGCGCGGGTTGTACTTCGACTGGTTCGGCTTCCTCACGCTCGCGCTGGCAATCGGCTCGCTGCAGATGCTGCTCGACCGCGGGGAACAGCTCGAGTGGTTCGACTCCCCCGAGATCGTGATCGAGGCCGCGCTGTCGGTCCTCGGCGCCTACCTGTTCGTGACGCACAGCCTGACCGCCGAACGCCCCTTCCTCGACATGCGGCTCTTCCGCGACCGGAACTTCGTCACGGGCATGGTCTTCATCTTCGTCGTCGGCATCATTCTCCTGGCCACGCTCGCCCTCCTCACGCCGTTCCTGCAATCGCTCCTGCAGTACCCGGTGATGCGCGCCGGCATGCTCCTGGCGCCGCGCGGCATGGGCACCATGCTCGCGATGATGCTCGTCGGGCGCCTGGTGACGCGCGTCGACCCGCGCGGACTCGTGGCGGTCGGGCTGCTGCTCACCGCGCTCGCGCTCTGGCAGATGAGCCGGTTCTCACTCGACGTGACGTCCACCATGTTGATCACGAGCGGCGTAATCCAGGGTCTCGGGCTGGGCTTCCTCTTCGTGCCCTTGAGCACGATGACGTTCGCCACGCTGCCCGCCGACCTCCGGACCGCCGGCACCGCGCTCTACAGCCTGTCGCGCAACCTCGGGTCGAGCATCGGCATCTCGGTCGTGATCTTTCTCCTGGGCCAATACGCCCGGCAATCGCACGCCACGCTGGCGGAGCATATCTCGCCCTTCCGGCTGCCCATGCAGCAGCTGCCGGCCACGCTCGATGTTACGACCGACACCGGCCGCGCACTGCTGGACCGGCTCGTCACGCAGCAGGCGACCCTCCTGGCTTACCTCGCTGATTTTCGCGTGATGCTCGTCGTCGCGCTCGCCGCGCTGCCGCTGGTGCTGCTGATGCGCCATCCGAACCATCGTTCGGGCGACACCGAACTCAGCGCCGCGATCGAATAGCGTCGTCGCAGGGTTGCCGTCGGTGTGGGCCCCGCTGCGTCCACGGGCGCCAACAGCGGAAGCAGACCAGCCCCGCGGCAAGGGATGCTGCCTGAGATAACTAGCCAAATCTGGCTAGTTATCGCCTGTAACTAGCCAGATTTGGCTAGTTATCTCCGTTTCGGTACCCACCGAACGGGCGCCGGCCGCCGTGTTCAGAGCTCGTGAATCGCGCAGGTGGCCTCGCCTTTCGCGTCGTCGGCACCCGCTATGGCCGCCAAGAGTTCCGGCGTCGCGGCCTAGGTTGGGCCGCGCCGTTCCCAGCTCATGCGTCCTCTTCGTCGAGTCCTGCTCCTCTGCGCGCTGCTCGCGCCCTGCCTCGGGCGGGCGGACGTCGCGCTCGGCGATTCGGAGGCCCAGGTTCTGGCGGAGCTCGGCGCGCCCACGGGCTCGATCGTCGCGGGCCCGCGCAAACGGCTCACCTTTCCCCAGGGCGCGATCACGTTTCGCGACGGCAAGGTCGCCGAGTTCGACCGGGCCATGGCGGAGTGGCTCGAGCGCCGGCGCCGGGGCGAGCCGTCCAGTACTCCCGCGACCGCGCCGGAGTCCCCGGAGCCGTTGTCGAACTCCGCCCTGCTTGCGCCCGCCGCCACGCGACGCGGCGCCCGCCCCGAACCGCTGCTCCAGCCGCTGGGCGCGCCGGCTGTCGGCATCGTGCCGCAGCTCCGGCTCACCACCCGGCTCCACTCGAATCTCGCCGGCTACTTCACGGGCGACGCCCGTCGCGCCTGGGCAGCCTATGCGGCGCAAGACAAGACCGAACCCGTCGAGCCCGCCCTCGCCCTGGAGTACGCGCCCGGAACCCAGGCGGCGTTCCTGTACGTGCCGCCCGCCTACACGGGCCGGGAGGCGTTTGGTGTCTGCGTCGACGTGCGTCCCGTGGCGGCCGGCGGCTTTCCCCGCGAGTACGCCGCGGTCTGCGATGAGCGCCGGCTGATCTGGGTTTCGCCCTATCGCGCCGGCAACGACGCGCATTCGGTGCGCCGCTGCCTCCTCGCCCTCGATGCGCTCACGACCGTCCGGCAGCTCTATCGGATCGACGAGCGCCGCATCTACGCCGGCGGCTTCTCGGGCGGAGCCATGATCGCCGCCGAGCTGGCGCTCCTCTTTCCCGAACTGTTCCGCGGGGCCGTCATCCGCAGTCGCGGCGTTTACCTTCTGCCCGTACGCACCGCGGACCATCGCCGCTGGGCCAGCGAGCTCCCGTTCCTGGCGGAGCCGCAACTCCGGCTGCTCGCCGGCAGCGGCCTGCGCATCGCGTTCGTGAGCGGCACGCGCGACCCGAATTTCGTCCATGTGCAGCGCTCGGTCACCCAATGGAATGAGCTCGGGTTCGCGACGAAGGGGTTTGAGGTTCCCGAGCTCGGCCACGATGAGACGCCGGCGGCCACGTTCGCCGAGGCCCTTCGCTGGCTCGACGGCAGCCCGTAACCGGGTTCCCGGCGCGGCCCAACTCGCGTAACCTTCGAGAGCGCAGTCGCCCGGCGGAATTCTCGCGGCGCGGCCGGCACCAAGCCGCCGAGCGCCTGACGATGGCAACGCCAGCGGCCGGCGCGGTCCCCAGCGGGAGAGCATGGGGTGCCCAGCCATGGTCCGCGGCGCTCGAATCATGAAAACTCCCTCCGTTTCCCTCGTCGGCAGTCTCGCCGCGGCCGCCCTGGCGGTCTTCGTCGCGTCCGCTGCCGCCCAGTCCTCCACCCCACCTTCGTCTTCGCCGCCGTCGTCGTCTGCCTCGCCTCAGGCGCAGGGTCCGACCTCCGGCCGGTCACCGTCCGCAGTACCTGCCGATCCTGCCGCCGACGGCCAGGTTCGTCCCAATGACGCGCCGCTCACGGCCGCCGAGCGGGTAAGCCCGGCGGATCCCGCCTTTCAACCGACCAACCAGTCGCTCCGCGTCGCCAGCGACGACGACCGCAAGTGGTCCGCCGACAAGCTCGCCGGCCGCAAGGTCCGCAGCCGGGACGGCGACGAAATCGGCACGTTGAAGGACTTCCTCATCGAACCGGTCTCCGGCAAGGTGCGTTTCGCGGTGATCTCCACCGGCGGCGCCCTCGGCATCGGCGACACGCTCCATCGCGTGCCGTTCGAACAGTTGAAACCCGCCTCGAATCCCGACGACGGCTACACCCTGCCCCTCGCGCGCGCCGACCTCGACCGACTGCCGAAGATCGATGAGGAGCAGTTCGAGGAGGACAAAGTTGTTTCCGCCGACGGCGCCGCGCGTTCGCCGTACGACGCGGTGGTCCGCGCCACGAAGCTCAAGGACCGCAACGTGCAGGCCGGCGGCAACGTGATCGGCAACATCGAGGGCGTGCTCGTGCCCCAACACGGCAGCACCGCCGCCCTGCTGATGAAGACCGAGAACAGCGATCCGACCGACCCGGTCTTCGCGGTCTCGCTTGAGCGGGTGACCATTCCAACCGGCACCAAGGCCGCGCTCGTCGCCGATCTGCCGCCCGGCGACCTGCGGAAGCTCACCTTCGCGAGCCGCACCTACACCGGACGAATCTCGACCGCCCCCGATGCCGCGACCCTCGTGGAAAGCAATCCCACCGCTCCGTCCCCGCTCGGCGCGCCATCTGCCTCCAATGGGAGTCGCGCGCAGGACTCGAGCGCGTCAGCGGCCGCGTCAACCGCCAGCGGCCACACCGCCGCCGCGGGTAGCGTGGCGTCCACCACGCCCCACAACAGCGCCGCGGCCGACCTCGGCACGCAAACGCCCGGGCTCACTCCGACCGGCCAGACCAGCGCCGACCAGACACCGCCCGGAGAGCCCTCCCTCATCAAGAGCGTCCAAGCCGTGCGGCAGGCCCTCGACTCTGATCCCGAACTCGCACGCGTCGACGTCACCGTCGCGCCCGAAGACGGGAAGGTCTTCCTCCGCGGCCACGCGCCCAACGAGTCCGTGCGCGACGCCATCGTGAAGAAGGCCCAAGCCGCCGCCCACGGCGCCGACGTCGAATCGCGCCTGCGACTGCAGTAAGCCCGCGCCGATCGCCTCCGGGGACAGGGCCATCTCCACCGGGGGAAATCAGGCAAATCCACCGGTCGCGATGACGATTTTCCAACGTCGCGGCGACGCGTAACCCAGAAAACAGCAAAGCCGCTAACCTATTTATGTTAGCGGCTTTAGGCGAATGGTGGACCCTACTGGACTCGAACCAGTGACCTTTTCCATGTCAAGGAAACGCTCTAACCAACTGAGCTAAGGGTCCGGGAGAATTTGAGCTGGCAACTAAGCACGAGCAGGCCGGGGCTCCGCAAGGAAAATTTCCTCAGGAATTCGCGGCGGATATTGCCCCAAATCTGCGCTCGGAAATCAGCGCCAACAGTCCGCTAAAGCCGCGTTGCCCGGCGACGCGACGCTCTCCCGGGACGCCTCGGCTCCTTGGTCCCGGCTCCGGCGGCGCATCCGGTCGGCCCGCGCATCCGCGGGACACCCGCCCGCAAGTCGTCGTTACGCCGGCCGCGGCGCTAGCAGGCGCTCCGCCTCCGTACGATCCGCGGTGATCTGGGCGCGCAGCGCATCGAGCCCGGCAAACTTCATCTCGGGCCGGAGAAAATGCCGCCACTCGACCGTGATGCGGTCGCCGGCATCGTACGGACACGCGCCGAGCAGATGGACTTCGAGCTTGGGTTCCGTCGCGTTTTCGACGGTGGGTCGCAGGCCGTAATTGGCGACGCCGGGCAACCGCGCTTTGCCGTCCGGGCCGACCACCTCCACCGCATACACGCCGAAGCGCGGCCGCAGCTCCGGTGACCACGTGAGGTTGAGCGTGGGAAAGCCGAGTGTACGCCCGAGCCGCTTGCCGGTCGCCACCACGCCGCGCGCGAAGTAGCGGTAGCCGAGCAAGGCGTTGGCGGCCTCGATTTCGCCCGCCGTCAGGTGCGAGCGGATACGGGTGCTGCTCGCCGGCTCGTCATTCACCGTCAGGCGCCGTGCGGTGTGCACCTCCAGGCGCAGCGCCGCGCCAGAGCGCGCCAGCAACTCCGCGTTGCCGCGGCGGCGATGCCCAAACTGGAAGTTCTCGCCCACGTAAACCGCCACCAGCGACGGCAGTCGCTGCTGCAGCCACGGCAGAAATGCCTCGGCCTCGAGCTGGGCAAACTCCGTCGTGAACCGCTCGGTGATGACGGCGTCGATCCCGATCGTCGCGAGGACCTCCGCTTTCGTGGCGGGATCCTGGATCAGGCGGGTTGGGTCCTGCGGACGAAACAGCGCGCTGGGGTGCGGCCAGAAGGTGAGCACAGCGGCCACGCCACCGGTCGCGCGCGCGGCGCGCACAGCCGGGCCGATCACGGCGCGATGGCCGAGGTGCACGCCGTCGAACATGCCAATGGCGAGATGCAATGGGCCAGCCGGCAGCCGGGCGTCGCCCACTCCCTCAAATTGCAGCGGCAGGTTCGTTTGCATCCAAGCCTCTCTCCGGCGGCAGAAACGCGTGGCTCCGCGGCGGACCCTTGCGCGCTAGAGCACGAAGCTCGGCACCGCGTCGCGCGGCGCGATCAGGCGCGCCTCGATCTCGGCGGGCTTCATGGCCTGCAGTTGCTCAAGCGTGACGGCCTGCGACACGTGAAACTTGGACGTCGCGGTGCGCCGCAGGGCCGCGAGATGCGCGCCACAGCCGAGCTTCTGGCCCAGGTCGTGCGCGAGCGTCCGGACGTACGTGCCCTTGGTGCAGCTCAGCCTGAAGTCGAACTGCGGCAGCGCGAACCGGGTGATCTCCCAGTTCATCACGCGGATGAAGCGCGGCTCGCGGACGACCTCCTCGCCCTTGCGGGCGGATTTGTAGAGCGGCACGCCGTCGATCTTGATGGCCGAGTACATCGGTGGCGTCTGGTACTGGTCGCCCAGGAAACCCTTGATCGCGGCCTGCACCTCCGCCTGCGTGAGCGGCGGCACCGGGCGCGTCTCCATCATCTCGCCGTCGGCATCCTGCGTGTCGGTCACCTTGCCGAGCTCGACCGTGCCCTCGTACTCCTTGTCGAGGCTGATCAGGTACTGGGAAATGCGCGTGGCCTTTCCAACCAGGATGATCAACAGCCCGGTGGCCATGGGATCGAGCGTGCCGGCATGGCCGACGCGCTTCATCTTCAGGATCCCGCGCAGCCGGGCGACCACGTCGTGCGACGTGTGATCGCGCGGCTTGTCGATGAGGAGGATACCTTCGAGTTCTTTGGGTTGGACGAGCATTCCGATCTGCGGAGTAGGACTGACGTGGACGTGAAAGACGGGGGAGGCCGCGGCCCGCTCCGGGTCGCGGCGCGGCGCTCAGTGGCCCGGCGCCTTCTTCGCGGCGTCGACGGCCGCCAGCCGTTCGGCGAACGCGGCGACGAGCCGGGCGTAGAAGTTCTCGGTGTTCTGCTTGAGGTTGAGGCCGGCGGCGCACGCGTGGCCGCCGCCGTTGAACTTGGCCGCGACGAGATCGAGGCGGTACGCCGGATCCTTGGCCCGGAGGCTCGCCTTGAACGTGCCGTCCGCGCGCTCCTCGATCAGGGCGCCAATATCCACGCCGTCGATACTACGCGCGTAATCGACCAGCCCCTCGGTGTCCTCCGTGTTGGAGCCGGTGGACTCGAAGATCCCGGCGGGGAGGATGCCCACGCAGACGCGGCGGTTGCACTCGAGCCGGAGCGACGCGAGGAAGTGCTGCAGCAGCTTGAGCTTCCCCTCCGTCTCGCGCTCGTAGAGTTGGTAGCCGGCGTCGGCCGGATGCGCGCCGCGGGCGACCAGTTCGCCGGCCAGCACGAAGCAGCGGCGCGTGGTCGAGTTGAACCGGAACTGGCCGGTGTCGGTCATGATCCCCGTGAACAATGCCTGGGCGGTCTGGGCGTCGATCGTCAGCCCGAGGTCGAGAAAGATGCCGGCCAGGATCTCGCAGGTCGCCGCGGCCGCGCTGTCCACGAGGCTGAACGGCGCGAACCCCACGTTGGAAAGGTGGTGGTCGATGGCGGCGACCGGCGCCGGGTAGCGGCCCTTGAGCCGATCGCCGGCGCGGGCATGATCGGCACAGTCGACGAAGATCGCCGCGCGCTGCTCGGGCGAATGGAGCACGTCGTCGGTCCGGTAGAAGGTCATTCCCTGGGCGAGGAACTGCAGCCGGCGCGGGATCGGGTCGGGGTTGACGCAGATCACGTCGAAACCGCGGCTGCGCAGGACGCGCGCCAGCGCCACCTGCGAGCCGATGCAGTCGCCGTCGGGACGCGCGTGGCCGATGACCACGAGCTTCTGGCCCGCCAGGCTGGCGAGCAGACGGTCGAACTCCTGGGAAAGCGGGGGGAAGAATTTTTCCACGATGCGCGTCAAGGCCTCATTCCTCCGGCGACGGCTTGGGCCGCGGATGCTCGATCTCATCGAGCACCTGCAGGATGCGCGCGCCGCGGCTGGCCGAGCGGTCGAGCACGTACTCGAACTTCGGCAGGTATTTCAGGACGATGTGGCGGGCGACCTCGTCGCGGATCTCCGGCGCCTTCTGCCGCAGCCAGGCCAGCTTGGCCTCGGCCACCTCGTCGGAGCCGACGATCGAAACGAAGACGCGGGCGTCCCGCAGGTCGGGAGCGACCCGGACCTCGGTGATGGTGATGGCGACGGCCTCGCTCTGGTAGCGTTTGCGCAGGATGTCGCTGATCTCGCGCTGGACGAGTTCGTTCACCCGAAGCGTGCGGTTGGACATGGGAATGGGTCGCGGCGGGCGGGCCGGGCTCGGAAGGCTGGCCGCCCGAGACTCCCGCCCGCCCTCCCCGCTGCGTTACAGGGAGGCTCTGACCTTTTGGATGTCGAACGACTCGATGACGTCGCCCGGCTGGTAGCCGTTGAACTCGTCGAGCTTCATGCCGCATTCGAGGCCGGCGCGGACTTCGTTCGCGTCGTCCTTGAAGCGCTTGAGCGTGGCGATCTTGCCCTCGTGCACGATCTCGCGACCGCGGCGCAGGCGCGCCGTGGCGTTGCGGATGATCTTGCCCTCGGTGACGAGACAGCCCGCGACAAAACCCTTGGCGAGCGGGAACACCTGGCGCACTTCGGCGGCGCCGGTCTTGATTTCCTTGGTGTCGGGCTCGAGCAGGTCGGCCATCATCTCGCGGACCTTGTCGCCGAGTTCGTAGATGATCTCGTACGTCTCGATGCGCACGCTGTGATGCTTCGCGAGCGGGGTGACGCCGTTCTCGAGGCGGGTGTTAAAACCGATGATGACGGCGCCGGCGGCGCTGGCCATGAGGACGTCGTTCTTGGTGACGAGCCCGACCTCGATCGAGACGATCTCCAGCGAGACCTTGGTGCTCTTGATGCCCTCGAGGACGTTGCGCACGGCCTCGGAGGAGCCAAACACGTCGGTCTTGATGATGACCTTGAGGGTCTTCTGCTGGGTCGCGGCGATGTTGGCGAAGAGCCGTTCGACGGAGACTTCCTTCGGCGCGGCGGCCGCGGTGGTGGCCTCCTTCTTGAGGCGCAACTGCTCCTCTTCGGCGAACTTCTCGGCTTCGCGGGCGTTCTTCACGACCCGGAACGAGGTGCCGCTATCCGGCGTACCACTCCAGCCGATGACGCGCACCGGGGTGGCGGGACCGGCTTCCTTCACGTTGGCGCCCTTGTCGTCGAACATGGCGCGGACCTTGGCGTAATTGGGACCGCAGACGATCGCGTCGCCCACGCGGAGGGTGCCGCGCTGAACGATGACGGTCGCGAGCGGGCCGCGGCCAAAGTCGATCTCGGACTCGATGATGATGCCGCTGGCTTCCGCCTTCGGATTGGCCTTCAGCTCGAGGACGTCGGCCTGGAGAAGAATCATCTCGAGCAGGTCGTTGATGCCGGTGCCCTTGATGGCGGAAACCGGCACGGTGATGGTCTCACCACCCCAGTCTTCCGGCGCGATGCCGCGTTGCTGCATCTGGGCCTTCACCTGGTCGAGGTTGGCACCCTTCACGTCCATCTTGTTGACGGCGACGATCAGGGCGAAGCGCTCGGCGTGCTGTTCCTTTTCGGCGAGCGCGATCTTCAGCGCCTCCTCGGTCTGCGGCATGAAGCCGTCATCCGCGGCGACGACGAGAATGGCGACGTCGGTGGCGCTGGCGCCGCGCGCACGCATCTTGGTGAACGCAGCGTGGCCAGGAGTATCGAGGAAGGTGATCTTCCGGTTGTTGTACTCGATCTGGTAGGCGCCGATGTGCTGGGTGATGCCACCCGCCTCGCCGGCGGCGACATTGGCCTTGCGGATCGCGTCGAGGAGAGAGGTCTTGCCGTGGTCGACGTGACCGAGGATGCAGACCACCGGGGGACGGGTGACGAGGTTCTTCTCCTCGTTCTCCTCGACCGGCGCCTTCTTCTCCTTCTTCTCCTTCGCGGCCTGCTGCGCCGCGGCATCACCGCGGTGCTTGATCTCGAGCATGAAGCCGTACTTCTCGGCGACTTTCTGCGCGACGGGCTCCTCGATGGTGGAGTTCATCGCGGCAAAACCGACGAGCTGGTTGAGCTCGGAAATCAGCTTGAACGGCTTGAGCCCGAGCGCGACGGCGAAGTCACGGACGACGATCGGCGGCTTGAGATGGAGAACCTTGATCTCGCCGGGGGCCGCGGGCGTGGCGGCGGACTGGGCCTGCGGCATCGTCACGGCCGGCGCGGCGCCAGGGAGCGGCGGCGGCTTGGGCGCGGCCACCGGGACATGGCGCGGCGGCAGGGGCGGCGGCATGGCGGGAGCCTTGGGCGGCGCAGAATGGACCGGCGGCGGAGGCGGCGGCGCAGAAACGGGACGATGGACCATGGGGGCCGCGACCGGAGGAGGCGCGGAGTGAACGGGAGGGATGCTGGGCGCCGGCTTCACGCTCGGGATCGCCGGCGGCGTCGGCGGCGTCGGCGGAGCCGAGTGCACCGAAGCAGGAGCATGCGCGGACGGCGCGGGCGGCGTGCGCGGAATGGGCGGCAGCGCCGGCGGACGCGTCACCGGAGGCGGCGCGGAAACCGGGCGCGGCGTCGGCGGCGGCGCCGAAACGGGACGCGGGGCAGAGACGGGGGCCGGAGCCGGCGCGGAGGCCGGGGCCGGGGCGACAGCAGCGGCGGCGGCAGCCGCGGCAGCCTTGGCGGCGGCGACCTTCGCGGCCGCTTCACGCTCGAGATCCTGCACCGACTTCACGCGCACACCGGAGGGTAGGACAACCTTCGGCGCGCCGGGCGTTTCAGCGCGGTCGGTGCCGGCCGGAGTTTCGTCGGTACGCGGAGCGATGGGCGCCTCAGCGTGGGCCGGAGCGGCCGACCGCTTCGACGCGAACTCCTCGCGCAGCGCCGACGCACTGATGTTGTCCACGGTGCTTGAGACAGACTTCACATCCGGAGCGATGATTTTGCGCTCTTTGAGCAGCGCCAGCAGCTCCTTGTTCTCCAGGCCGAGTTCTTCGGCCAGCTTGTGAATACGAATGCTCATGCAGCGGTAAACTTCTGTGAGGTAGGGTTATTGGCGGACGCGGGTGATGATGTCGGCGGCCTCTTCAGCCGTGAACCCGGCGCCTTCGAGGTCGCTCGGCTCGACGCCTTCAAACAATTCGAGCGAGACGAAGCCGGCCTTGACCAACCGGAGCGCCTGCTCCTCGGGAATGCCAAGTTGCGCGACCAGCTTGCGCTTGGCGTCGCCCTCGGGATCCGCACCAACGGCCTTGAACTCCTCGATGTCGAGGCGCCAGCCGATCAGGCGGGAGGTGAGGCGGGCATTCTGGCCCTTGCGGCCGATCGCGACGGCGAGGTCGTCAGTGGCGACCTTGAGGAGGATGCGATGGGTCTTTTCGTCGAGGATGATCTCGCGCGGGACGGCGGGCTTGAGGGCCTCGATGATCATCTCTCGCGGGTCCGCAAAGTACTTGATGATGTCGATCTTCTCGCCGCCGAGTTCGCGCACGATCGTCTTCACGCGCGCACCGCGGGCGCCGACGCACGCGCCGACCGGGTCGACCTTCGGATCGCCACTCGTAACCGCAATCTTGGTACGATAACCGGGTTCGCGGGCGAAAGCCTCGATCTTGACCGTCCCATCAGCCACTTCGGTGACTTCGAGTTCGAACAGGCGGCGGACAAACTTCGGGCTGGCGCGGCTGAGGATGATCTCCGGACCACGCGGCGTGTTCTGGATTTCCATGAGCAGACAGCGGATACGCTCGCCGGGCTGATACTCCTCGCCCGGGACCTGCTCCTTGCCGGGCATGACGGCCTCAGCCTTGCCCAAATCAATGTACAAGTCGTTGCGTTCCCGACGCCGCACGGTGCCGGTCACGATGTTGCCGACCTGATCCTTGAAATCGTCGTAGATTCGGTCCTTTTCGAACTGACGCAGCCGCTGCATCACCGCCTGTCGGGCGGTTTGTGCGGCGATTCGGCCCAGCGTCGACGGATCGACTTCCTTCTCCAAAATTTCCCCGAGTACCGCGCCTGCCTTAAGGGCCTGCGCCTTTTCTAGGTGAATCTCTGTCTTGGGGTTACTAACCGAATCAACCACCTTGAGCACCGCCCACGCCTTTAGCTGACCGTTCTTCGGGTTAATCTCGATCTTGAGCTCCTGGCCCGAGTTAACGCCTTTCTGGGCCGCCGTCTTAAGGGCATTCGTAATCGTGGCGATCATGTCGGCACGCGGGATGCCCTTCTCCTTCTCCATGTACTCCAGGACGGAAAGTATTTCGCTGCTCATAGATGATGCTCGATAGGGAAAAAAAAAGCGGGCCGCATGGCCCACTTCTTGGAAAGTGAGTGGTTTTGAGTCGGCGAACGTATCTTCTGGTGCGAAATATTGTCAAGCCCGCCGCCCTGACGTTTCGGGATAGAAATCAGCGTCGGACTTCACGCTCGATCAGCCACCCAAGCAGCCCTTGCGCAAGGCCATGGCAAAACGGCTGGACCCGTCCGTCACACACGCCGAGCTGGCGCAAACCAGCGGCTACAAAGGGAGGTACGTCACCGCCAAACCAGTGGAACCACCAGCCACGGCGGTCGTCAGACCGTGACCTTGCTGCGAGCAGCGGCAGAAACGCGTCACACACCAGGTTGTCCAGCCGGCTTCCGCCCACGGCATCCGCTCCGACTTCTTCCGCCAGCTGATCCCTTACTGCCGGCAGTCGGTGCAGTCGCCGCTGCGTGCGTGTCTCTCCGGCGGCCGGAATCGCGGGAAGCATCTCACCCCAACGCGCCAGTTCCGCCGGCCACGAGGGTTTGGCGGCCACCCAGGCCGCATATTGCCGGAGGCGCGCCCGCGGCTGATTTGCCGGCCGCACGCCTTGCACGCTCCAGGCATCGGCTTCAATGGCGAGCACCTCCTCCATCCCTACCCGCCCTGCGGCCCAATCGGCCAGCGGCCAACGCGCGGCAACCCGGAGCATCGGCGCGCGGTTGTAACGATACCCAAGCACCTCAAGCGCGGCGTGATGACAGGAAGCCTCCCACCCAAGGCGCTGCAGCCGCAGTCCCGCAAAATGCACCTTCTGTCGCCAGCGGCCCGCGGCATAGAGTTCCAGCAACGTCCTCAGGTCGGCGGGCGCATGGACCGCGAGTTCGTTCGTCAGTCGCGCGGCCGGTCGGTTTGCCAACAACTCCACCGCCTCTTCCGCCGCGTACTCCTCAAGGTCGTGGTGCAGCAGCGGGAGCAGCGCCAGCATCGGAATCTCTGCCCCACCGGCGCCGCGCGTCACGTAGCCCCGCTCCGGCGGGAACAGGACGACGTGCAACAACACTCCCGCATACGCCGGGTCGCGCGCATGCGCGTGGGCGTCCCAGTCCGACGCCCGCAGGTGCAGTTCGACGTCGCCCACCACCTCGGGACCGTCCGCGAATCGCAGCCGGGCTAGCTTGAAGTCCGGCCCGCCCAGCAGGTTCCAGCGTCCCGGGTGCACGACCTGCACCCGCCGGCCGTCCACCGTGCGCGCCGCGCGCACATCAAAGTCACGCCGCAGCCAGATCTTCTGCAGCAGCTTCTCCGGAAACGAAAAGGCGCCATACAGGCCCTGGATCTCAGCGAGGCCGCCGGCAACGGATTCGATCAGTGGGTTGTGCACGCCCTACGGGCTAGTTCACGCGGAGCTTCAAGACAAGCTACGATTGCTTATAATTATTTTCCTTTACCATAAACGAGACGCCGTTCGCGCGCGTTGCACGGTCGCCTCCGTTCCACCGCCCCGAGATGCGGGTTGCGCCGGCGTCCGCTTTTTGCGGCACTCGCGGCATGAACGTCCCCGCCCGCGACCGGTTTCTCGAACTCCTGCGCACCGCGCTGCAGGAGGGCTCGCTGGTCAAGCTCACGCTGGGCAAACACCGCGGTGCCGATGCCACGCTGCGCAACCTGTTCGTGCGCCCGGTCCAGCTAAAATCCGGGACCCACCTCGCGTTCGTCTGGCGCCACGCCACGCGCGACATCACCAAGAACGTCGCCCCCGCCGCCGCCCTGGCCCAGCTCGAGCCACTCCTCGGCCGCGACTTTCTCGACGCTCACCTTTTCACTCAGACGCAGTCGGCGCAGTTGGAGACTCAGCCCGATGGCTCCGCCCGCCTCCGCGTCCAAGCCACCGCCGCCTCGCCCGGCCACGGCGCGCCCGCAGGTGCGCCGACTGCCGGCGCGCACGACGCCGCCCGGCATTATCTCATTCCCCCCAATGCCCCCTGGCTGCGCGGGCTCGGGGTCATGAATGACCGCGGCCAGCCGCGCGAGGGCATGGCCGACAAGCACCGGCAGATCCAGAAGTTCGCCGAGCTGCTGTCGCACCTGGTGGCGGAGGCATTCCCCGCATCCGACGTCTCGTCCGCCTCCGGCGCCGACGCGCCCGACGCCACCGCCGCGTTGGCCGCGCCCTCCCCTGCCACGCCACTGCACGTCGCCGACATGGGCAGCGGCAAGGGGTATCTCACCTTTGCCGTCGCGGCGCTCCTCGGCAACCGGGCACGAGTCCAGGGCATCGAGGCGCGTCCCGAACTCGTCGCGCTCTGCAACCGCATCGCCCAGGCCGAGGGCATGGGCGAACATCTCTCCTTTGCCGCCGGCCACATCGCCGACACCCCGCTGCCGCACTGCGATATCCTGATCGCACTGCACGCGTGCGACACGGCGACCGACGACGCCCTCGCCCGCGGGATTCAGGCGGGCGCACGGCTGATCGTCGTCTCGCCGTGCTGCCAGAAGGAACTTCGTCGGCAATTGCAGGCGCCGCCGGTCCTCGCCGACGCGCTCCGCCACGGCATCTTCCAGGAACGCCAGGCCGAGTTCGTCACGGACGCGCTGCGGGCCCAGTTGCTCGAATACGCCGGCTATCGCACCAAGGTCTTCGAGTTCATCTCCACCGAGCACACCGCGAAAAACCTGATGATCGCAGCCGTCCGCACCGTCACGCCCGGCGCCGACCCGGAGACTGCCGCCCGCCTGCGCGCCTTTGCCGCTTTCTACGGTATTCGCCAACAAGCGCTCGCCAGTCACCTCGGCGTGAGCCTCCTTCCCGAGCGGCCCTTCGTGCCGCCGCTCCCCGGCGAGACCTCCGACGCCTAAAGCCCTCGCGCGCGTTCCAGCGTCCAAGGAACCTCCGTCCGCGGCGACGCGGCCCTTGTCACCGCACTTGCCTCCACCCAACTGCCGCGCTTACCGATGCACCGCGATGCCTCGATCCTGCACCCTCCGCCTCCGTCTCCCTCTGCGCTTCCGCGCGGGGCGCTCTGAACCACGTCCGGCGTCATGACCTGGGACGATATCGACTGGTCGATTCTCGATCGGCTGCGGGGCACATTTCTTTCCGGCACCCCGACCGGCGGCCCCTACTGGCAATCGCCGGAAGACCTCGCCAACTACGACTTCACCTATGGCGAGCGCATTGGCTGGAAGTGGGACCAGGTGCTGCGCGAACTGCGCCTGCGCGGCTGGCGTCCGCAAGGCCGCACCGTCCTGGACTGGGGCTGCGGCAGCGGCATCGCCGGCCGCCGCGTCATCGCCGCGCTGGGAGCCGAGTCGTTCGATGCCCTGACGCTTTGGGATCACTCGCCCGTGGCCTGCGACTACGCCGCGGACGCGGCGCGGCACGCGTTTCCGAGGCTCAGCGTCCATCAGGCAACGCCCGGCTACTTCAGCGGCACCGAGCGCATCGGGCTCCTGCTGCTCAGCCATGTGCTCAATGAGCTGCCGGCGGCCGCGCGCGACGAACTGCGCCTGCTGTGCGTGCGCGCCGACGCCATCCTCTGGGTCGAGCCCGGCACGCACGACGTGAGCCGGCAACTCGGCGGTTTCCGCGAACAACTTCGGGGCAGCGGCTTTCGCGTCATCGCGCCCTGCACCCACGAAAACGAGTGCCCGATGTTCGCGCTCGGACGCGAACGCGACTGGTGCCATTTCTTCGCCCCGCCGCCAGCCGAGATCTTCGCCGACTCCAATTGGGTGAAGTTCGGCCACCGCGCCGGAATTGACCTGCGCAGCTTGCCCTACGCCTTCCTCGCGCTCGACCGACATCAGGCACCCGCCGTGCCGCCGGTGTCGGACCCGCGCGGCGTCGAGCTGGCCACGCTCGATCCCAACGCGCCCGAGGCAGCCGCCGTTCGCGCTGAGGCCGCAGCTGCAGGCTCCGAACACCCCGGCGGCGCCGCCGGCTCCGCACTCGCGCCCGAAGACCTGTCGCGCGTGATCGGCCGGGTGGAGCATTTCAAACCCTACGCCCGGCTCCTCAATTGCGACGCCACCGGACTCAACGAACTCGAGCTGCCGAAACGCGCCGACCCCGCGCTCTTCAAGCAACTCGAACGCACCAAGGCCCCGCTCGTTTATCGCTGGCGCCGGGAAGGCAAACGTATCCTCGGCGGCTCGCCGCTCGCCGGATGAGCCTCTGGCTGGGCGCTTGACTCACCCCGCCGGCTCTGAAACATCGCCCGTTCACTCTCTCAATTCCTATGGGCCAACAATCCAACAAGATCATCAAACGTAGCCGCCGTGCCGCCTATCTGAAGCGCAAGAAGGAGCGTATCAAGGCGGCCAAGAAGAAGTAAGCGCGCGTTTCTTTCGATCTGACCGCCGCGGCCCCGATCTGTCGGGGCCGTTTTTGCATCGGTCGCCTCCCTTCGCGTCGGCCCCTCGGCGCGCCGCCTGTTTCCCACATGATCAAGGTTAGTCTCATCTCGCTCGGCTGCGCCAAGAACCTCGTCGACAGCGAAATCATGGTCGGCCACCTCCACCAGGCTGGCATGACCGTCGTGCCCGAGGCCGAAAAGGCCGACGTCGTCATCGTCAACACCTGCTCGTTCATCGACTCCTCCAAGGAGGAATCGATCTCGCACATCCTCCAGGTCCACGAGAGCCGCGGACTCAAGAAGCGCCGCCACGACCAGAAGCTCATCGTGGCCGGCTGCATGTCCCAGCGTTTCGCGAAGGACCTGCCTCACGCCATGCCGGAAGTCGACGCCTTCATCGGGCTCGATCAGGTCACGCAGGTCGCGCCCATCATCGAGGAGATCTACGCGAAGGAGCGCGGCCGCAACGAGTCGCCGGCGACCTTCATCGCGGGACGCTCCACGTACATTCCGGATTACGACACGCCGCGCTTCCGGCTCACGCCGCGGCATTTCGCCTACATCAAGATCGCCGAGGGCTGTAATCACCCCTGCACCTTCTGCATCATCCCGCAGATCCGCGGCCGCCACCGCAGCCGCACCGTCGAAAGCGTCGTCGCCGAGGCGCGCCAGCTCGTCCGCGAGGGCGTGAAGGAGATCAACCTGATCTCCCAGGACACGACGTTCTTCGGCATGGACACCTGGGAGCAGCGGCCCAATCCGCGCACCCCGGTCGACTCCTCCCGCGGCACCGCCCTCACCACCCTGCTGCGCCAGCTCAACGCGATCGAGGGCGATTTCTGGATCCGCCTGCTCTACACGCACCCGGCCCACTGGAGTGATGAACTCATCCGCACGATCGCCGAGTGCCCCAAGGTTGCCCGCTATATCGACATTCCGCTGCAGCACATCAGCGACCACATGCTCGGGCTGATGCAGCGCGAAACCTCCTCCGCGTACATCCGCGATCTTGTGAAACGCATCCGCGCCGGCATTCCGGGCATCGCGGTGCGCACCACCTTCATCGTCGGTTTCCCCGGCGAGACCGACGCCGACGTCGACGAGCTCTGCGCCTTCATCGAGGAAACCCGGTTCGAACGGCTCGGCGTCTTCCGCTATTCCCAGGAGGAAGGCACGCGCGCCGCCAAGATGGAGGGCCAGATTGCCAAGAAGACCAAGGAAGCGCGCTGGCATCGCGTGATGAAGCTGCAGCAGGAAATCGCCGCCCGCGTCAGCGAATCCGCCGTCGGCCGCACGCTGAAGGTCCTCGTCGAGGAACCCGGCGTCGCCCGGGGCGAAGCCGATGCGCCGGATATCGACGGCCGCGTGTATGTGCCCATCACGGTCCCAGTCGGTGAGTTCGCCCAGGTGAAGATCACCGGCTACGAGAACTACGATCTCCTCGCGCTTCCTGCCGGCACCGAACCCGTCACCCGCAAGGTCGCGCGTCAGGCGCAATAACGCTGGGGCGCGCCCCGGCGCCCCCCAGCCGCGACGTGCCTGCGGTCCGCCGCCACCGCACGCGTCGCCGGATCGATCCCGGGCCGGGCGTGCCGGCGAGTATCTGGACATTATCCCGCCAGTATCCGGACATTATTCGGCAAGTATCCGGACATTATCGCAACACACTCTGTTCAGGGCGCTTATAATTGCACCCCTCGTCCCCTTCATATCCTGCGACGACCAAAATGGCGCGGCCGTTTTGATTAGCAGCCTGTCGGACCTCGTCCGCCAAGCAGCTACCCGATTGTGTCGAGCATCTCCCGCAGCCGATCGATGTCCGGCTGCAGCGTATCGCCGAGGTGCTGGGTCTTGCGCAGCCCAGCCTCGATCTCCGTCGAAGCAGTCTTCGTCCGATAAGGAGCCAGCGCCGCCTCGGCGTCTTGGAGGCGAGCGGCAACCGCGGCGGCGCCCAGCGATGCCAGCATTTGTTTGAGCGCCGACGCTCTCACCGCCAACGCGGACAGTCTTGCATGGTCAGTCGCTCGCCGGGCATCGGCGGCCCACATGTCCGCGAGCCGCACGTAGTGGCCCAGGAGTTCACGGTGGGCGTCTTGGTCGATCCCGTACCGCTGCCGCGCCGCGGGCAGGTCGCGTAGGACCGGGATCGACGTCGGCGACGGGCGGCAAACCAGCGCGACCTTCTCCAGCACCGTGCCGCGCGTAAAGGGCTTCACCAGGAAGTTGCTGATGCCGCGCGCCGCCACGGCGGCGACCGTCGTGCGGTCAGTGTTTCCCGTGCAGATGATCACCGGCAGCGCCGAGAACCGCGGGTCCTTCCGCACCCGGGTCAGCCAATCCACTCCGTTCATGCCGGGCATGGCCAGATCGAGGATCGCGAGCTTGATATCGGGATGCGCCTCCAGCGTCTCCCACGCCTTGGCGCCATCTTCCACGGGCAACGGGTCATAGCCCGCCTGCGCCGAACCGAGAATGTCGACCATCAGCGCGCGTGAAACGGGGTCATCTTCGGCGATCAGTATCTTCATGGCGGCGTAAGCGGCTTCGGTAGCGCAGTTGACCCCATCCCGCCACAAGATTCCCAGCTCAATTCCAGGGCGGCAACGGTCATCATATTCGCGCTTTTCTCCCCGGCCTTTGCGTCGATAAAACAACTGGCGCGGCCCGGCCGCCGCTCCTCACTCCACCCTCCAGGCGGCCGCGCCCCGGCGCATGCCTCTGCTCCCCATCGTCAAATACCGGCTCGATTTTCTCGCCTTCGCCGTTCTGGCGCTGGCGGGCCTCTGGCTCTGCCGTCACATCCTGCGGGAGCGCGGCGCCGGCATGCGTTTCCCTCGCACGGTGGAAATCATCACCCTGGTGCTGGTGATCCTCGGCGGACTCCTCGCGGATATCTCGGCACGCCGGCAGAAGAACTTCCTCATCTCGATCTTCGCCGGCTTCGGTCCGTCCTACGCCGACGGGATCAGCCGCCTCGGCCACGCCCGCATCACCGTCAACACCCCGCCAGATGACCCGACCTACCTCGCGCTCATCGCGGCGGAAAGGAACTGGCTTCGCCTGAATCCGCTGATCGCCGACATCTACACCGTGCGCCTGGGGGAGGACGGCAAGGTCCGGTTCATCGTCGACTCCGAGACGGACTACGACGGCAACGGCCGGATCGACGGTGAACGCGAGCAGCGCACCGCCATCGGCGAAGTCTTCCCTGATGTCACCCCGGCCTTCCTTGAGGCGTTTGCCGGCCGACCCGCGTTCGATACCACCCTCGTCCCCGATCGCTGGGGCGTGTGGGTCACCTCATTGACCCCGATCTTTGACGAGTCCGGCAAGGTGGAGGCCGTCGTGGGCATCGACTACCCCGGCGCCGCCTGGCTCAGCAGCATCGCGGCGCGGCGCGCCCTGATGCTCACCACGATCCTGTTCGTCATCGGGCTCATGCAGTCGGCCGCCGCCCTCCTCTCGCTCATGCGGGGCGAGATCGCCAACCGCGCGTCGGCGCAGGCCGCGCTCCAGGAGGCCAAGGCCGAGGCGGAGCGCGCCAACCGCGCCAAAGGCGAATACCTCGCCGTGATGAGCCACGAGATTCGCACGCCCCTCAACGCCATCACCGGCTATGCCAGCATGCTCGAGGACAGTCCCCTTGACGCGATCCAGCAGCGCTACGTGCAGACGGTCCGTCGCGGCGCCACCTGCCTGGTCGACCTGCTGAACAACATCCTGGACTACTCCCGGATCGAGGAAGGGAAGCTCGACCTCGAAGAGGCGCCGTGCGCCCCGGCGGAAATCGCCCGCGAAGTGGTCGACCTGCTCGCCGCCAACGCGCACGAGAAGAACGTTTCCCTCGTGTTCCGCGACGAGCTCGGCGGCCCCCTCGTCATCCTCGCCGACCACGCCCGCCTGCGGCAGGTCGCGATGAACCTCGTCGGCAACGCCGTGAAGTTCACCGCCACGGGCAGCGTCGTCGTCACGGCAACGTGGACGCAGGGTTCGTCGGTCCCGCCGAGCGGTATCCTGACGCTCACCGTGACCGACACCGGCCCGGGCATCGCCCCCGACATCCTTCCGCATCTGTTTCAGATGTTCGCCCAGGGCAGCACCAGCGTCGCCCGTCGCCACGGCGGTTCCGGCCTCGGCCTCGCCATCTCCCGCCGCCTCGTCGAGATGATGCACGGCAAGATCAACGTGCAGAGCCAACTGGGCGTCGGCAGCGAATTCACCGTCACGATCCCGGCGCGCAGCGTTCCGCCTCCCGCCGACGCCGAGCCGGCACCGCCGGCGCCGGCCCCAAGCATCGGTGACCCGAAGGAACTCCACTTCCTCGTCGTCGATGATGATCGCGTTAATCGCGAGGTGCTCCGTGCCATGCTCGCCTCCGGTGGTCACACCTGCGACCTCGCGAGTTCGGGCACCGAAGCCGTCTCCCTCGCCGGCCGCAACCACTACGACGCCATCCTCATGGATATTGCCATGCCCGACATGGACGGGCTGGCGGCCACGCAGCAGATCCGGGCCAATCATCCGGAGCGCCATACGCCCATCGTCGCCGTCACCGCCGGCACCGGGAAATACGACCGCGAGCGCTGTGAAGCCGCGGGCATGGATGATTTCATACCCAAGCCCATCAGTCGCCCCGTCCTGCTTTCGAAGCTCGCCGACCTCTGCGCGCCCAAGACGCCGCCGCCCGGCAGCGCCTGAGCCCGCGAGCCGCGCGCCAGGGTCCCGTCGTCACTCGGTGTGGACGTGCGACACGGCCGGCCCGGTGGTACTACGTACTGCGTTTTCGGTACGCGCATCGGGACTACTACGATGCTGCAGGGAGTTGGCAGGAGCGGGTGAGTCCATGAATGTCCATGCGGCAACATGGACAACCCCACCCAAGTCCTGAACGTGTTCCTGCAGTTCCGAGGCGATGCGCTCGTCTTCGTGTTGCTCGCCGGCATTGCCCTGGTGCTTTTCCACCGGCGCACGGTATTGGCGAACCTTCCCTTGGTCGCGCCTCGCCACACACGATTCGCACTCATGGGCCTCACGATCGGCGCGGTGCTCGCAAGTGAGCTGATCGCCGTGTTCGCCACCGGGAGCAGCGGCTGGCTCGTCCTGGGGGCACGCCTGACGCTCTTCGTCTTCACCGGCCTCGCGATCGCACTGCTCCTGCGGCAGGCGCTGCTGGTCGCGCGTTTCCGCCGCCGGATGCGCATGCACTTCACGCATGAGCGGATCCATCGCGCCCTGCGGGACTCGGCCGAGCAGGCGAGCCGGGCGAAGAGCGACTTCCTGGTGATGATCAGCCACGAGATTCGCACCCCCCTCAGCGCGCTGATCTCCTCGGCCGAGCTGCTGCACAAGCTGCCCCTCGCGGCCAACGAACACGCCCACGTTGCGACCATCCTCACCGAAGGGCATCGCCTCGCCCGTGCCGTGAACGAGGTCCTCGACCTTCGCCGCATCGAGGAGGGCAGCCTGGTCCTCGAGTGCGCACCCTTTTCCCCCGCGGACCTCGTGCGCGATGTCTCCCGCCTCTTTCAGGTGTCCGCCGAAGAACGCGGGCTTCAACTCCGCTTCGGTTGCGACGCCCCGTCGGGGACCCTCGTATCCGGCGACGCCCGCCGGCTGCGCCAGATCCTCGTCAACCTCGTGGACAATGCGCTGAAGTTCACGCCGCGCGGCGAGGTGGCGCTCAGCGTATCCGTCCTCCCGCCCGACGGCCGCGACGCCCCCGCCCACCTGTTGGTCCGCGTTCGCGACACCGGCATCGGCCTCACGCCCGAACAACAGGCCTGCCTCTTCACCCCCGCTCCGCCGACGCCCGGACGCCCCGAGAGTATCCCCTATGGGGCCGGACTCCTCATTGTCCGGCGCCTCATCGCCCTCATGGCGGGCGAACTCACCATCCACAGCCGCCCCCACGCGGGTTCCGAGTTTGTCCTCAGCATTCCGGTCCGGACGGTCGAGAGCCCGGAACGGCGCGCAGACGAAAACACCGCGCCCGCTGGCGACGGGCGGAAGCGCGTGCTCATCGTCGACGACACGTCGGCCAACCGCGCGCTGTTGCAGATGTTCATCGAACGGCTCGGCCACATTGCCGACCATGCCGCTTCCGGTGACGAGGCGGTGGAATTGGCCGCCCGGACCAGATACGACGCGATCCTGATGGACCTGAACATGCCCGGGCTCGACGGGCTCGCCGCGACCCGGCGGATCCGCGCAGCGGAATCGGGCGGCCGGCCCACCGTCATCATAGCCGTGACCGCCATGCTGGAGCACGGCACGCGCGAGCGGTGCCTGGCCGCCGGCATGAACGAGCACTTCGAAAAGCCGGTCGACCTGCGGCGGCTGGCGCGCACGTTGAACGAGCTGATGGGGGTCCATCCCCCCGCGTCCGCCCAGCCTGTCCCGGCGGGCGATGTCAGCTCCGCGTCGCCGTTCCCTTCGCCGCCGCCACAAAACGGCCGATGATGCCGTCGAAGGAGCCGTTGCTGAAGAACACCACGAGGCGGCGGCAGTCGGTCGCTCCCGCGCCCAGCGCGTTCGCGACAAGCTGATCCGCCAGCGCGGCGTTCGTCGCGGCGAAACACGCGGTCCGTCCACGCTGCCGCAGCACCGTCGCCACCTCCGCGGGATCAAAGCGCTCGCCCGGCGCGAGCTTGTCCGCCCGGCTGACTGCGCCGAGGTAAACCTCATCCGCCAGCGCCAGCGCCTCCTGGAAGGCGGGCTGCAGCGCTTTCGTTCGCGCCGTGTTGCTCCGGGGCTCGAACGCTGCCGTCAGCGTGCATCCCGGGAACCGCGCGCGCAGCGAGCGCAGGGTCTCCGCCAGCGCCGTCGGGTGATGGCCGAAATCCTCGACCACCGTCAGCGCGTCGGACTGCCACAGGATTTCCTGCCGGCGCCGCACGCCGCGGAAACGGGGCAGCGCGTCGAGCGCAAGCGCAGTCGGCTTCGCGCCCACGGCTCCGGCCGGCGCCCCGGCCTCCGCCGGCGCCAAGGCCAGCCCGGCGGCCGTCGCGGCCATCGCCGCGTTGCGCGCGTTGAAGATGCCGGGCAGCGACCAGCGCACCGCCCCCCAGGGCTCGCCTCGCCAACGCAGGGCGAAGCTCGCTCCCGCCGACGACTCATTGAAATCCACGATGCGCACGTCGCACTCCTCTCCGAGCCCGACGCGCACCACCCGCGTCCACGGGATTGGCCCCAGCGCCCGGAGGTTGGGGTCGTCGCCGTTCATCACCACGCAGCCGTTCCGCGGCACGATGCGCACCAGGTGGGAGAATGTGCGCTGGATGTCGGCGACGTCGCGGAAGATGTCCGCGTGATCGAACTCGAGGTTGTTCAGCACCGCGATCCGCGGCGCGTAGTGGATGAACTTGCTGCGCTTGTCGAAGAACGCGCTGTCGTACTCGTCCCCCTCGATCACAAACGGGTCCACTGCGGCGCCCAGATGGGCCCCGACGGGCGGATCCTGCGGCACGCCGCCGATCAGGAAACCGGGATCCCGCCCGGCCGCCCGCAGCAGATAGGCCGTGAGCGCGGTGGTCGTGGTCTTCCCGTGGGTCCCGCAAATCACGAGGTTGCGCCGGTGCCGCAGAATGGAGTCGTGCAACAGCGCCGGCAGCGAGGTGAACGGCAGCGCGCGCGTGTCGAGCAGCCACTCCACCTCGGGATTGCCGCGGGACATCGCGTTGCCGATCACGACGAGGTCGGGCGCCAGCTGCTGCAGCCGCGCCGGGGCGTACCCCTCGTGCAGGGCGATCCCCGCCTGCGCCAGCACCGTGCTCATCGGCGGGTACACCCCAGTGTCGGCCCCGAGGACCTCGTGCCCGGCCGCCCGCGCCAGCAGCGCCGCGTTGCCCATCGCCGTTCCGCAGATGCCCATGAAATAGATCTTCATCGCCAGAGGCACCCGAGCGTGCGTTCCGCCGGCGTCACGGCGAGCGGAAATCGGCCCGGCGCCACGGCCGGTGCCCGCGGGCCTACGACACCATCGACGCCGGCTCCACCGGCCGCACCACCGCCGCCAACCCCAGCGTGAAATAGAACGTCGCACCTCCCCCCTCCACCGCGTCGGCCCAAATGCGACCGGCGTGCTTCTCGATGACGCGCTGCACCGTGTTCAACCCCACTCCGAGTCCCTCGAACTGGGAGTCGGTGTGCAACCGCTCGAACGCGTGAAAGAGTTTGGGAGCCAGCGTCGCATCGAAACCTGCCCCGTTGTCCCGAATGTAGTACACCGCCTCGCCCGCGGCGCTCACCTGCTCCCCGAACTCGATCCGTGCGGGGTCCTTGCGCGCGCTGAATTTCCACGCGTTGCCGAGCAGGTTATCCAGCGCGATCCGCAACAGCCGCTCGTCCCCGACGGCCATCAGGTTGGGGGCGATGGTCATCTCGGCATGGCGCCCCGGATCCGTCTGCCGCAGGACCGCCACCGTCTCCTCTGCGATGGCGCTGAGATTAACCGGCGCCACCTTCAGCTCCGCGCGCGAAATCCGCGCCATGCTGATGAACGCGTCAATCAGGCGGTTCATCCGCTCCGAGGCTTTCAGCACCCGGCCAATCCGCTCCCGCGCCGCCGGCAGATCCGGCGCCTCGAGTTCCTCCAGCGCAATCTCCGCGAAGCCCTGGATCGCCCGCACCGGCGCCTTCAAGTCATGGGAGACCGAATACGAGAAGCTTTCCAGCTCCTGGTTCGCCAATTGCAGCTCCTTCGTCCGCTGCCGCACCCGCGCCTCCAGTTGCGCGCGCGCCGTCCGCCGCTCGGTGACATCCAGCGTGAAACCCACGCCGCGCTGAACCACCCCGCCCGGGCCGCGAATGAACCGGCCCCGAACGAGCAGATACCGCACCCGGTTCGGCTGGCCGTTTTGCAGAATGCGAAAGTCCGCCGCGAACTCGCCCCCGGTCTGCCGCGCCGTGCGCAACGCGTCCACCAGTGGCTCGCGGTCCCCCGGATGCACGCACCGTTGGAACACGTCGGTCGTAACCGGCGTTCCTTCCGGCAGACCGAAGAGCTCGTAGCTCCGCTCATTCCACACCACCGCCCCCGTTGCCAGGTCCCAGTCCCAGGTGCCGATCTGGGCCGACTCCACCGCCAGCCGCAGCCGCTCGGCGCTGCGGGCCAGGTCAGCCTCGTTTTCCTCGATCCGGGCCAGCATCGCATTGAAGGCTTCGGCCAGTTCGCCGACCTCATCATCGGCCTCTTTGCGGACCCGCACGCTGTAGTCCGCCTTCGTCCGCACCCGCGCCGCCGCCTGCAGGAGCGCGTGCACCGGGGCGACGATCCGGTCGTTGAGCCAGCCCACCAGCAGGTAGGCGAGCAGCCCCGAGAACCCCGTGGTCAGGCACAGCACCAGCGCATAGACGGCGAGCCGCAACTGCACGGATCGCCGGTCTGCCGCGACGGTCAGCGTGCCGAAGCGGGTTGTGTCCGCCACCGGGACCGTGATGCGCAGGACGCCGCCGGCGATCGTCGTCCCCACCGCCGGCGCCAAGGCGGGCGGCGCGTACCCCGTCGCATCCCGCGCCACAAACTGGGCCAGTTGCCGGCCGCGTTGATCGTACAACCCCGCCGCCAGGACAGTCGGCTCGCTTTCCAGCGCCGCCAGGAGCCGCGTGGCATCCTCGCGATTCTCAAACGCCACCGCCGCCACGCTATTCCGCGCGGTGATCGTGGTAAGCGTCGTCAGGTGCGCGTGCTGCATCCGCCCATACGACACCCACTCGTAGGCACCGAGCGCCACCGCCGTGGCGAGCAACGCCACCCCGCTGCAGGTCATCGCCAGCCAGGTCAGCTTCTGGCGCAGCGACATCTGCGACAGAACCCTCATGGCTCCCCCGACAGTCGCAAGAGCTGCGCCCGGGCCTCGAGCCCGGAGGCGCGGAGGTTCTCGGCCGACACCTTGAGCCGTGGTGCCGGCGCCCCCGGCAGGAACTCCACATGGCCGCCCTGCGCCATGAAGTTTGGCGCGGGAGGAACAGAACCTGGCGCGGTCCCGCACCCCGCGTCGGAGGCGCAGTTGTTGGGTGATGGGAAGCACGTGGGAGGGTCAGGGTGAGCCGGCCCTCCCGTCGGTCAAGGAACCGGCCCTGGGGAAATCCCTGCTTTTCGCATCCGGCCGGCGCCCCGGTGCTTCTGCAAGCGCGCCCGTTCGTCCCGCAAGCCGCATATAAATTCGTCGTTTCCAATGACGTTCCGCGTCGTCTTATCGGGCATGGGTCAGCGGTCCAAGCTTCCTTCCCCGGTTCGTTTTGCGTCTCGGGCCATCCTCGTTCTCGCCCTTCTCGCCGGCCTCGGCTGGGGCGGCCGCGTCGTGTGGCGCCAGATCAGCCCGGGGCTTTTCGGCAACAAACGCGCCGAGCGCATCCCCACCGCCCGCGTGAAATCCGCCACCATCGCCGAGGAAATCGTCACCGTCGGGCGTGTCCGTGCCGTGTTTTCGACGGAACTGCGGTCCGAGATCAACGGCCGGATCGTCAAGATCCCCGGCGTCGACGGCCAGCGCGTCGCGCGCAACGAGGAACTGCTCAAGCTCGACCAGCAGGACATCGTGACGCAGCTCCAGGAGGCCGAGCGCAACATTGAGGCGGGCCGGCTGCGGGCCCAGAAGGCACGCAGCGACTTCACCCGGACCAGCGAACTGCGGAAGCAGGGCCTCGTCACGACCAAGGACTTCGACGACAGCCGCACCGCCCTCTCGCTCGCGGAGAACGACTCCGCCATCTACGACGCGCGCGCGGCCAACCTGCGCGACAAGCTCACCAAGACTGTGATTCGCGCGCCCCACGAGGGCACCCTGCTCCTGCGCGACCTCACCGAGGGTCAGGTCATCACCGGTGTCGGCGCCCAGAACGGCGGCTCCATCCTGGGCGAGGTGGCCGATCTCACCTCGCTCATGGTCCGCACCAACGTGAATGAGATCGACGTCGCCCGCCTCAAGGTCGGCGCCCCCGCCAATGTCCGCATCGATCCGCTCCGCAACCTGATGCTCAGCGGCACGGTGCGGCGCATCGCCACCAGCGCCACCGAGAGCCCCATCGACCGCACGCGCGTGTTCCCCGTCGACGTCGTCCTCGACACAGTCGACCCACGGCTCCGCCCGGGCATGTCCGCGACCGTGACGTTCACGCTCTCCCGCGTCGACGGCACGCCCTCGATTCCACTCTCCGCCGTGTTCACGACCGCCGAATCCGTGCGCTATGTGTTCGTGCGCACGCCGACCGGGTTCACCGCCCGTCCGGTCGACATCGGGATCGCCGACCTCCGGCGCGTCCAGGTGCTCGACGGCCTGGCGCTCGACGACGAGGTCGCTCTGACCCGGCCGCTCGATTTTGACGGCGAGATTCCCGCGGTCGGTCCGGGGGGCGCCACCACCGCCGGCACCCCGACGCGAAAAGCCAACGCCCGCCGCGGCGGCAGCTGATCCCGCCATGCGTATGTTGTTCATGGGCGTCGCAAGCGGCGTCCGCGAGGTTCTCGCCCACAAGCTCCGCTCCTTTCTCACCTTGTTCGGCATCGTTCTGGGCGCCGCCGCGCTCGTCGGCATGCTCGGCGTGGTCAAGGGCCTGCTGCGCGGCTGGGAAACGATGATCTATGAGACCGGCGGCATCGAACGGATCACCGTCAACGCCGCCGCGCCGCCGGAAAGCCAGCGCGAGATCGCCCCGCTTTCGCCGGGCCGCACGTTGCGTGACGTCGACGCCATCCTCGAGGCCGTGCCGCTGGCGCGGCGCGTCACCGCCGAGGTGAACATCCGCGGCACGCGGCTCTATTTCCAGGGCCGCGCCCTGTGGCAGAACATCCGGGGCGTGCTCCCGGCGACGTTCGCCATGGATCGTTTCGAGGCGGCGCAGGGCCGCCTCATCGGCGACCTGGACCTCGCGAACCAGAACCAGGTTGTCGTGCTCGGCGCCCGCGTCGCCGACCAGCTCATCCCCCGCGGGCTCGATCCGGTCGGCCGCGTCATCACCATCAACGGCCAGCCGTTCACCGTGATCGGCGTGCTGCCCGACTATCGCTTCAGCATGGGCGGCGGCCGGTTCAACACGAAGAACCAGTCGATCTTCGTCCCGCTTACCACCGCCCAGACCCTCTTCCGCATCGACGAAAACGTCGACACGATCGCCATCCAGCTCGGCGACGTGGCCGACATGCCCGTCGCGCTCGAGCAGGTCACCAACGTCCTGATGCACACCCATCGCGGCGTGCAGGACGTCCGGCTCGAGACCCGCGAGGACCTCCTCCAGCGGTTCGAGGAGACGCGCAACAGCTACATCTACTCGCTCGGCGGCGTCGCCGCCATCGGGCTGATCGTGGGCGGCATCGGCATCATGAACGTGATGCTCGCCTCGATCAGCGAACGCGTGCGCGAGATCGGCGTGCGCCGCGCCCTCGGCGCCAAGCGCGGCGACATCGTTTCCCAGATCCTGGCGGAGTCGCTCACCATCGCCGTCGCCGGCGGCGTCTTCGGCATCGTCGCCAGCATCGGGCTCATCCTGATCCTGCAACACGTGGTGGTGGACGCCAACCGGCCGGAGCTTTCGCCCGCCGCGCTCGCGATCGGCGTCGCGTTCAGCGGCCTCGTTGGCGTGCTCGCCGGTCTCTATCCGGCCTACCGCGCCTCCCAGCTCAGCCCGGTGGAAGCCCTACGCACAGATTGAGTTGCCGGGCCTAGGGCCGGCGCCTTTGCTCGCGGCGTCCATGCCGCCAATGCCCCCCGCGTCCCTTCCCGAGTTGCCTTTTGAAGTCGCGCAGTTCGAACGCCTGCTGAGCAAGCCGAACAGCGACACCACTGGATTCGCCGGCTTCTTCAACAGCGGCGAGATCTGGGTCGCGCGCGTACCCGCCCGGCTCGATGTGATGGGGGGCATCGCCGACTATTCCGGCGCCAACGTGTGCGAGGCCGTCCTCGGCCGCGGTGTCCTTGTGGCGCTCCAGCCGCGCACCGACCGTACGCTGCGCATCCGCACGCTCCAGCTGGGCAGCCGCAGCCTGCCGGTGGAGACGCGTATCCCGATGGAGTATTTTGGATCCGGAGACGGGCTCGGCGACTACGCCGGCATCCGTGAGCTCTGTCAGGCGAACCCGCTCGCCTCCTGGGCCGCCTACGCCGGCGGCAGTATCTTCACCATGCTCAAGGAGGAAGGCGTGAAGCTGCAGTACGGTTTCAGCATGCTGCTCCTGAGCGCCGTCCCGATGAACGTCGGCATCGGCAGCTCCGCCACCATCGAGGTTGGCACCCTCGCCTGTCTCAACGCCTACCTCGGTCTGCGCCTCGATGCCGGCCGCATTGCCCGCCTCGGGCAGATGGCCGAGAACCACGTCGTGGGCGCGCCCTGCGGCATCATGGACCAGCTCACGATCACGGTCGGCCGGAAGGGCCGGATGACCCACCTGCTCTGCCGGCCAGGCAGCGTCGTCGGCGAGATCGAGATTCCCGCCGGCACGGGCTTCGTCGGCATCAACTCCCTGGTGCGCCACTCCGTCGGCGGCAACCCGTACGGCGACACCCGCATCGGCGCGTTCATGGGCAAGCGCATCATCAACGCCCTTCGCGCGCGCACCGGCCGCGGCGGGCTCGACTATCTCACCCAGCTCACGCCCGACGAGTTCAATACCGAGTACCTGCCGCACCTGCCCGAGAGCCTCGTCGGTTCGGAATTTCTCGCGAAGTACCGCACGCACGACGATCCCGTGACGACCATCCAGCCCGACGCCACCTACCGCGTCGTCGGCCCGACGCGCCATCCCATCGAGGAGAACGAGCGGGTGCTGCGCTTCATGGAGGCGCTCAATGCCGCGAACCAGGGGGACGCCGCCGCCCTCGTCACCGCGGGCGAGTGCATGTACGGCGCCCACGCCAGCTATCGCGACAACTGCCGGCTCTCAACGGCCGAGGTCGATTTCCTGGTCGAGGCCGTCCGGAAGCGCGGCGCCGAGGCCGGGCTTTTCGGGGCCAAGATCACCGGCGGCGGCACCGGCGGCACCGTCGCCGTCTTCGGCCGGACCGACGCGCTGAAGCTTCACCTCCCGCAAATCGCGCTCGAGTACTCGCGCCGCGTGGGCGCCATGCCGGACATCTTCGACGGCAGTTCGCCGGGCGCAGTGGAGTTTGGCGCACGCCGGTACCTCTTCGGCGCCACGGGCTGGGCCGGCTCTCAAGTCTGACGCCATGGCCTCCCCTTTCGTCCGCAAAGCCGTCATCCCCGTCGCTGGTCTCGGCACCCGCCACTTCCCCGCCTCGCACGCGGTGAAGAAGGAACTGTTCCCCGTTGTGGGCGCCGACGGCATCGCCCGCGCCCTCTTTCACTACCACCTGCTCGAGCTCGCCGGCGCCGGCATCGAGGAGATCTGCATTATCGTGCAGCCGGGCGAGGACGCGATGATCCGCGCCTACCTCGAGGGACCTGGGGACGCGTATCTTCGCCGGCTGGAAAAATACCCAGCCCTGCTGCGCGAGGCGGAGCAGATGCGGGACTTCAACCGCCGCGTCAGCTTCGCGGTCCAGACCGCGCAGGAAGGCTATGGTCACGCGGTCTACCAGACGCGCGACTTTGCGGCCGGCCAGCCGGTCCTGCTCTGCTTGGGAGACCATCTTTTTCGCGGCCGTGGCGCTTCGCCGTATGCGAAACTCGCCGCCTCCGGGAGGCTCGCCCAAGGCAAGTCCGTCTCCGCTGTGAACCGGATCTCAGCCGGCGAACTCAAGGGCTACGGCACCATCGCGGGGCGCCGCCGCCGCGAGGATCCGCGGCTGATCGACGTCTCCCTCATCATCGAGAAGCCCTCCCCCGCGATCGCCCGCGAACGGCTGCACGTCGACGGCCTGCCCGCCGAAATCTGGCTGGGCTGGTTCGGCATGCACCTCCTGGCCCCCTCCATTTACGACGTGCTCGGCGAGATGATCCGCGACGACGTGCGGGACAACGGCGAGTTCCAGCTCACCCGTGCCCAGGAGATCCAGCGGCAGCGCGAAGGCTATCTCGCCCTCGAGATGACCGACGCCCAGCGGTTCGACTTCGGCGTGCCGGACGACTTCGTCCGGAGCGTGCAGGAGTTTCGGCAACCCTGAGGCGAGGTCTCACCTCTAGCCGGTCTTGCGCGCTCCGGTGCCCGCGCCGCCTGCAACCGCTTACGCCAGATTCGCCGGGTCGACGTCCAACACCTGCGTGATGTCGTCCGGCCACGTAAACTCGCTGCGGAGGCGCGCGAGTTCCGGCACCACTTTCGTGACGGCGTTGGTGAAGTACCAAACCTGCCACCGGTACTCGTCCTTGATCTTCTCGATCGGCGACGCCGACGGCCCGCGCACGTCGACGCGATCACCGACCGTTTTCTCAACCAGCCGCGCCCACTGCTCGGCGAAGAACTTCAGCTTCTCCGGGTTCGGCCCGCGGAACAGGTGGTGAATGAGATGCCGGTACGGCGGGTACTTGAAGTCGCGTCGCACCTTGAGCTCAACCGCGGCAAAGCCGGCGAAGTCGGCGTGGCGTGAATACTGGATCGCGTCCGCCTGCGGCGTGAACGTCTGCACGATCACTTCGCCGGCGCGGTCCCCGCGCCCCGCCCGCCCCGCCACCTGCACCAGCAACTGGAACGTCCGCTCGTTCGCGCGAAAATCCGGGACGTGCATGGAGATGTCGGCGTCGACGAGTCCCACCAGCGTCACATTGGGAAAATCGAGCCCCTTGCCGATCATCTGCGTGCCCACGAGGACATCGATCTTGCCGGCGCGAAAGTCGGCCAGCACCTCCCGGAAACGGTTCTTCTTGGACATCGTGTCGGTGTCCATCCGCTCGACGCGAGCACGCGGGAGCACGCGTTTCACCGCCTCCTCGACGCGCTGGGTGCCAAGGCCGCGCCAGCGAATGTCGGGCGCACCGCACTGCGGGCAGCGGATAGGCGCGGCGCGCTGCTCCCCGCAAAGGTGGCAGCGTAGCGTCTCGTCCGACCGATGATAGGTCATCGTGATGCTGCAGTGCGGGCACTCCTCCACGTGCCCGCACTGCTTGCACAGCATCGAAGACGAGTAGCCCCGGCGGTTGATGAAGAGGATCGTCTGTTCGCGCCGCTCAAAGCGCTCGTGCATGGCGGAGACCAGCTTGCCGGAAAGCGCCGGCAGGGTCCGCTGCTTCGCGGCCTCGATGCGCAGATCCACGATGTCGATGAACGGCAGTTTCCGGTCGTCGATCCGCTGCGTGAGCTGCAGCAACCGGTACTTGCCCGCCTCGGCGTTGGCGAAGCTTTCGAGCGACGGCGTGGCCGAGCCGAGCAGGCAGACGGCGTTGGCGAGCTTCGCGCGCATGACCGCCACGTCTCGGCCGTGATAGCGCGGCGTCTCGTCCTGCTTGTACGCCGGCTCGTGCTCCTCATCGACCACGATGAGCCGCAGATCATGCACCGGCGCGAAGATGGCCGAGCGCGCCCCGACCACCACGCGCGCTTCGCCGGTGGCGAGCGCCAGCCAGCCATCGAGCCGTTCACCCTCGCTCAGCGAACTGTGCCAGACGACGCAACGGTGCCCGGGCGCGATCGCCTCGAGCCGCGAGCGGAGCCGGGCCACCGTCTGCGGCGTCAACGCCACCTCGGGCACCAGGAAAACCACGCCGCCGCCGGCCTTCAGCGTCTCGTCGATCGCCCGCAGGTAAACCTCGGTTTTGCCGGAACCCGTCACGCCGTGCAGAAGCGACACGCTGAACTTGTTCTCCGCCACGCTCGCGCGCAGTGCCTCGAACGCCCGCTGCTGCTCCACGTTGAGCACGTGCGGCTGCGCCGCCACCAGTTCGCCCGACTCGCGGTCGTCGGAATAGGCCACGCGCTCGATGCGGCGGGTCTCCTCGCGAATGAGCCCACGCTTGATGAGACCGTTGACGACGGCGGCGCCTAGATCCAGCCGCGCCAGGACCAGCCCCTTGGGCGGGGAGCGAAACTGCTCCACAAGAAAGCGGTAGAGTCGCGCCTGCTGCGGCGCCCGCCGCTCCAGCTCCGCGAGTTCGTCCGGCGCGAGCCGCCGCGCGAGCGCGAGGAGCTTTTCCTCCTTGAGCCCCGCGCCCCGCCGCACTGCCGCCGGGATCATCGCCTCGATGATCGCGTCAATCCCGCATGCGTAGTAGGTCGCCATCCAGCGCGCCAGGCGCAGGAGCTCGCCGGTCAGCGCCGGAAAGGGATAAACCACCTGCGCAATCGCCTTCAGCCGCTCGACCGGAAAATCCGGGGGCGCGCCCACCTCGCCCACGATTCCGAGGCGCAGGCTGTTTACGATCGGGATGCGTACGAGCGAGCCCACGGCCACGCTCTCCCGCAGCGTGTCCGGCACGCGGTAGTGCAGCAGCTTGTCAAAGCCGGCGAGCGGATGGACCCCGACGATCATGGGCGCTGATCGAGTCCGGCGGCGCGGAGCGGCGCAACGGCATAATTCCCCACCCTGCGCGTGGCGGTAACGCGGTGACGGCCAATCGCCTACCTGGCGCGGTCGTAGGTGCGCCGCCTAACCGGTTGACACGCCGCCGCTCCATCAAAACATCTGCGGGGTGAGCATCCCGGCCGCCCGCGAAAAATTCAGATCCTTCCTGACTCAGAAAGGACTGCGCGCGACCAATCAGCGGCTGGCCATCTTCGACGCCGCCTTCGCCCAGCGGGAGCATTTCACCGCTGAACAGTTGCTCGACTACGCCCGCGAGATCGACGACTCGGTGTCGCGCGCCACGGTGTACCGCACGCTGCCGATCATGACCGAGAGCGCACTGCTGCGCGAAGTGGACATCGGTTCGGGCGAGAAATTCTACCGGCCCAACCGCGAAGGTGCCGGTTCCCAGGTGGCGCAAGTCGTGTGTCTCGATTGCGACAAGATTTTCGAGATCAGTGCGCCGTTCATGCAGTGGTACGGCAGCACCGTCTCCTCCAAACTCGGACTCACCCCGGTCTCCCAGCGGTTACAGGTCAGCGCACGTTGCGACCAGTTTCAGAAGACGGGCGTCTGCCCGCGCCGCGGCTGAGCACCTCGATGGCGAGAACCCGTTCCCAGCACGATCCGGAGTTCGAAATCCGGTTCTTCGAGTCGGTCCTGCGGCGCGACCGCGGCTACACCGCCGTCGTCGAGATTCTCGCCGGACTCTATACGAAGCAGGGGCGCATCGCGGACGGGCTGCGCATGGATCGCCGCCTGGTGAAACTGCAGCCTGAGAACGCGACGGCCCACTATAACCTCGCGTGCAGTCTGGCCCTCTCGAAGCAGAACCGCGCCGCATTGCGGGCGCTCCAGCATGCCATCGATCTCGGCTACGACGACTTCGACTGGATGCAGCAGGACCCCGATCTCGACGCGCTCAAGGAGCGCCCCGAGTTCATCGCCCTCCTCGAGCAGCTGAAACCGCAGAGCTGACCGGCTATTTCCGGCCGAAGAGCTGCTGCAGCACGGTGTCCAGGTCCTGCGCCGTGATCCACTGGCCCCGACGCTGCGCGACCAGCGCCTTGCTCCGCTCGCGCTTCTCGATCCCCGCGTCGACCTCCATGATCAGCGGCTTGTCGCGCGGCAGGCCCAGCGCCTCGGTCGCACTGAGCGGCGTCCAGGCATAGGGAATCCCGGTCCAGTTGAACGTGATCTCCCAGCCGCCGATCGGCCCCAGCGGCATGGGCCGTGTGAGCAGCGCCGGATAGCGGGTGATGAAGTCCGGCGTCAGCGGGGTGCCAATACGCAGGCGCACGGCCGGCACCTGCCGGGCAAACACGTCATGCATGTTGTTCACGCGACCGGCCCGCCAGTCGTTGAAGACCGCGAGCGGGTCGATGCCCATCAGGTTCATGCCGTTCCACACCCCGTGCTCGTTGCGGCTGCCGTAGCCCTTCAGGTCGTACCACCGCTGGAACCGCTGGGTGACCATCAGGCCGAACTCGAAGTGCAGGTGCGCGCGATCACGTGGGAACGGACGCTCCGCGCTGTAGCCAAGCGTGCCGAGCACCGTCCCGGCCTTGACCTGGTCGCCGACCTTGAGCCCCGGCGCGATCCGCGAGAGGTGCGCATAGAGCGAATACACCGCCGGCGACTGCTCCGGGTGCTCCAGCACGACGTAGCGCCCGTAGCTGCTGTTGCCCGGATGCACGCTGATGTGCCGGACCACACCGTCGAGCGCCGCGTAGACGTCGTCCTTCGGCTCTCCGCGCCGGTCGCGCGCGACGCACGCGATGTCGATGCCCTCGTGAAACTGGTTGCCGCCGCTGCGCACGCCGCCGAACCCGCCCGAGGCGGGATCGCCCGAGCCGGCGTGCTGCAGGAAGGCGTCCGGCGAGCGACCATCGGTCCAACCGTGATTGGGCGACGGCCAGACGAGTTGCATCCGCTGCGCGTACAGCGAGGTGGCGAAGAGCAGAGCGAACAGCCCGGTAAGTAAGCGACTCATGCGGTTCAACGGCAGCGCTGTAGAGCCGCGACCAGGCGCGGCAGTTCCGTATCCGGTATTTCCATAAACATGACCAGGCGCCCCCCCGCGGTTGCCTCCCCGAGCCGCACCGCGCCCAGCGGACGACCATCGGCCACGAACACCAACCGGCGGCCGCGCGCCGTGACCGAGAGCTCGGCGAGCTCCCGCGCCGCCGTCGGCACCAGCTGAAACGACACGCCCGTCCCGAGTTCGAGCGGCGCCACCTCGGCGTTGAGGATGTCCCACGCGGTGAACACCGGCCGGGGCCCCACCCCTACCCGCACCGCGCTGAGCGGCAGGACAACCTGCGTCTCGGCCGTCGCGTCAGGCGCCTCGATGAGGAACGCTGGGGACATGGCGGACGCGACTCGGCCGGCCATGGAGGCAGGCGGCTCAGCCGGCGCGGCCGAGCCCGCCGGGCCCCGGGAAGCTGCGGTCGGCAACGGGCCGAGGCTGCGGCACGACACGAGGACGGCCGAGGCCAACACGATGATCCAGCCGTGCCTCATACGGCCGGAGCGAGGCTCTGGAAGGCTGCCATCAATTCGCTGCCCACGGAATCCGCCACCAATCGTCCGCGATCGGTCAGGCGCACCACCGAACCCACGCGCTCGGCGAGATTGTTCTCCACCAACAACCGAAGCACCTCCTCCACCGCCGGCCATGGCGTCGCGGGAGCCACGTGCTGCCAAACCGCCACGTCCACGCCCGCGTTCATGCGCAGGCCGAAAATGAGCGCATCCTCGGCGCGCAACTCGGGGGTGACCTCGACGCGGTCTTCGGTGACGCGTTCGCCACGGGCGAGATGCTCGTGCCATTTCTCGAGGTCGGACACGTTGCCACCGCGCACGCCGGCATGTTGCGACGCGGCTGAGGGCCCCAGCCCCACCCATTCGTGCATGCGCCACGTATTGAGGTTGTGAACGCATGCGTGTCCGGGCCGCGCGAAATTCGAGACCTCGTATTGCGCGAAGCCGGCCTCCGCCAACTGGGCCCAAGTCGAACGATAGAGTCGCTCCTCGTTCTCCGGATCCAGCTTCACCCGGCCCTGCGACAGCTTGATCCAGAGCTTCGTATCTTCCTCAAATGTCAGGCAATAAGTCGACAGGTGGTCCGGCGCGCGCGACACCGCCTCGCGGATGTCCGCTGTCCACTCCTCCGCGGTCTGGCCGGGCAGCGCGAACATGAGGTCCAGGTTGACGCTCGGGAAGCCGGCGGCGCGGATACGTTCGTAGGCGCGGTCAATTTGCGCCACCGTGTGCCGCCGCCCCAGCGCTTCCAACAACGCCGGCTGAAAGCTCTGCACCCCCATTGAAACGCGCGTCACTCCCGCCTCCCGGAGGACCGCCAGGCGGGCATCGGTCACCGATCCCGGGGCCAACTCCACCGTCCATTCGGCCGGGCGACCGCCGCAGCGGGCCCGGACGATCTCCGCGAGCCGGGCCAGGTCCGGCGCCGCCAGCAGCCCGGGCGTGCCCCCGCCCCAGAAGACCGTGCTCACCGGCCGATCCCAGCGCACGAGATCCGCCTCCCGTTCCACACCTTCAAGGAACCTCTTCACGTCCGAGGCCGTCGGAACCGTCTGATAAAACCCGCAGAAATCGCACGTGGACGCGCAGAAAGGTACATGCACGTACAGCCCGAGCGCCCATGGGCCCGAGTCAGCTTTAGCTTGCTCTGTGTCTGCGTGAATCATTACTAACGCGGTTCATTTCCGCCCGGTTTTTACTTCGCAACCAATGCAAACCACCCGAATTTCTCCCGCGAGAAAAATCCTGTTTTGGCTCGTTGCCGCCCTCGGCCTCGGCCTTCTCACGGGCTGCGAGACTGTCACGCTGACGAACCTTACCCCGCCGGCGATCGACGAGAACCCCTCGCAGATCTACACGTTCACCCTGCGAGTTACGCCGCGCACCAACACCGTGCTCGCGAGCAGCATCTCGCCCAAGATCGTCATCGATCGCCGCAACTTTGCGCTGCGGAAGAGCGCGTTGGGCGAGAATCTGTGGGAATTTGAGTACCAGCTCCCGCCCGGCGTGGAGACGATCCCGTACTACTTCCTCGTCAACTACAGCGTCGAGGGGAACGCCACCGTCACCCCGCAGGAAGCCTACACCGACCTGCAGCGCGCCACGATCGTCCGCCGCAAGGTGGTCTCGCTCGTCGCGAACCGCGGTCCGGTCGGCGCACGCGTCAGCGTCCTCGGCCGCGGCTTCTCCGCCAGCGACGTGATCCTGGTCAACGGCACCCCGGCCCGCACGGTCTTCGAGTCGCCGACTTCGCTCAGCTTCTTCGTCCCGGCCATCGAGCCCAACCGCAATTACGGCGTCACGCTCCAGAGTCCCTTGGGCAACTCCCCGGTTGGCACCTTCCACGTCGACGCCGGCAGCGTCTCGGTCTTCCCGATGTCGCTCAACCTCCGCAGCGGCCAGCGTGAACAGCTCACATTCACGCTGCCCATGCCCGCCCCGGCTGGCGGCACGCTCCTCGATGTCACGACCGACATTCCGGACAGCGTGATCATGCCCGAGGTGATCGTCCCCGAGGGTCAGGCGAGCGTCAGCATCACCGTCGAGGGCGGCAAGCCCGGCAACGGCACGCTGTACCTCAAGGGCTTCGGCGCCGGCGAAGTGACCGTCCCGGTCACTGTCAGCCGCTAAGCCAAACGTCACACTTTGTTTTCCCTCGAGGGCGCTGGCCAAATGGGCCGGCGCCCTTTTTTTGCGCCCGGGCTGACTAACGCGCGACCGCTGCCGTTGGCGCGGTGAGATGGAGCTGAACCACCACCGGCCGGTGGTCGCTGGCCTCGCGCACTCCCGGGCCATCGTGGATCCGCCCCGTCCCCTCGACCACCGCAGGCAGCAGCGCGGGCGCCACGAGGATGTGGTCCACGCGCGAGTAGGTGTCCTCGCGTTGCCAGCAGTGCGTCCAAGTCTCGCCCCGCGAGTCGGCCGCTGGCAAGAGCACGGAAATCGTGGTCTCGCCACGTTGCCGCAACCGGGCAATCGGCTTGCTGGCCTTCGTATCGTTGCAGTCGCCCAGGACCAGGAAGCGGGCCGCCGCCGGGTTTGGGAACCGTTTCAAAATCATATCGCGAATCGCCGTCGCCTCCGCGGTGCGGCGCAGCGTGCTCAGCGGATCGTCCTCGCGGTCGGTGTAGCGGCTCTTCAGGTGGACGCCGAACACCGTGAGGTCGCCAGCCTCGGTCCGGATCGTCACGCACAGGAGCCCGCGCTTCACGGTCTCGCGCCCGCCGAAATACGGGAAACTCAGGTCGGTGATGGTCTCCGCCGACGTGAACGGCCGGCGGGAAAGCACCGCCACCTGACGCTCGGTGTCGGCGGCGCGTGCAAGATACGCATGCGGGTAGTCGCAGCCCTCCGCGCGAAGATCACGCCGCAGCTCCTCGAGATGGGCGGCGCTGCCCATTTCCTGGAGTACGAGCACGTCTGCCCGCAGCGCGCGGATCACCTGGCGGAGGGCAGTCTTCTCTGCTTCCGGCTTCGGGTAGTCGGGCCGGAACCCCGCCGCGGTCATCCGGTTCGCCGGACCGTAGTTCTCCACATTGTACGTGGCGATGCGCAGCGACTCGGCGCGCAGCCCGGGTTCGACCGCCAGCACCGCGAACACCAGCGCGAGGACAAGCGTGCGTGGACCGGCCATGCCCGTCCAGGCACGGTTGCCGCGACGAGGCTGGGCGCGTCTGTCGCGGAAATGCATGACCAAACGCGCCGCGTTCAGGCCGCGCTGCGCAGGGCGCGTTCGCGCTCCACCAGCGTCGGATGCGAGTAGAAGAACGCGCTGAAGAGCGGGTGCGGGGTAAGGTTGGTAAGGTTCTTTTGCGCCAGCTTCCGGAGCGCACTCACCATCGGGTTTGCACCGCCCATCGCCTCACGCGCGAAGGCGTCGGCCTGATACTCGTATTTGCGCATCAGCAGGTTCGCGACCGGGGTGAACCAGAAGGTCACGAGCCCGCTCAGCAGCGCGAACAGCAGGAAAGACGGCGCGATTTCCCCCGCGGGGAAGCCGAACGCCTGGTTGAACCACGGCTGTCCGGCGAGCCAGGCGAGCACGCCGAAGCCGACGAAGAGCGACACGGCGGACATCGCGATCATCTTGGGCACGTGGCCGCGACGGTAGTGCCCGATCTCGTGCGCCAGGACGGCTTCGAGTTCCTCCGGCGTAAGCTGGGCCACGAGCGTGTCGAAGAGGACGATGCGTCGGAATCGGCCGAAGCCGGTGAAATAGGCGTTGGAGTGACCGGAACGCTTGGAGCCATCGATTACCTCAATCGTTTTGGCACGGAAACCGGTGCGTTCGCCGAGCACGAGGAGCCGGTCGCGCAGTTCACCCGGCGGCAGTGGCGTGAGCTTGTTGAAGAGCGGCAGGATCAGCTTCGGGTAGAGCACCAGCATCAGGAGTTGCACGCCAAGCACCAGTGCGAAGCCCCACAGCCACCACGCGCCTCCCATCCAACGCACCAGGGTCAGCAATGCCCAGACCAGCGGAAAACCGATCACACAGGCAAGCAGCCCGCCCTTGATTTTGTCCGCCACCCAGAGACCGGGTGTGCTCTTGTTGAACCCAAACTTCTGCTCGAGGCGGAACTGGTCCCACCACTCGAACGGCAACGAAGGAATCGAAAGCAGGATGCCAGCGCAGAGAATGAACAGTGCCTGCGCCCAAGCCGCACCCGGGGCGCCCAGGCCGATGACCAGATGGTAGAGCGGCGGGAGGACGCCCCCAAACAGCACCAGGGCCAGAACCAGCGTATCGAACACTTCCGTCAACATCCCGAATCGCGACTTCTCGAGCGTGTAGATGCTGGACTTCGCGTACGTCTCGGCGTCCATGACCGCCGCCACCGCCTCGGGCGGACGTCCCGCATGCCGACGGACCTCCGCGGCGTTGAGGGACATGAGGATCAGATCAGCGACCAGTCGGAGGACAATGAGTCCCGCGACGACCCAGGCGACGAGAGGCATGGCGTCACTGCATGCAAAACGCCGGAGCGCGCCAACCTAAAACCTCGGGGCGCGGTCGGAGAGGCGCGGCAGACCGTCGGTCGGTTCGTGGACCCGACGCGCGGAACGCGTGAGGCGGCGCCGGCCCAGCCGGGAGGATCACGCGCGCACGCGGCTCCGGGGGATGCGCGGCTACGCCACTTCGAGCCAACCAGTTGCACCGTCCCGCACCAGGTGGTGAGGCTGCCACGCCGCGCAAATGGCTGAATGGCGCGAGGTAACTGGGGAAGCGAGGGGGCGAAAGGTGGCTAAACCGGGCCCAGCGGGCGCATGGATATGCCGACGGTTGCGACCGCGCCTGAGGTAGAAATATGACGGGCATCTTGCCCGACCGGAAGGCTCCTGCGGCGGTCCGAAAGGCAGGCGGGCCTAGGCTTGAAATGGCCGACCTCCACCGCAACGTTAGCCCGACTGTGGAAGCCCAAGACACCCAACTCCCGTTCGAGACGGCCCTCGAGAAGCTCGAATCCATCGTGGAGTCCATGGAATCCGGCGAGGTGCCGCTCGCGGAGCTGTTGGCCAAATTTGAAGAAGGCAACCGGCTGCTCAAGGTCTGCGAAACGCGATTGAAGGACGCGGAACTCAAGATCGAGCAGCTGAAAAAGCAGAAGGATGGGTCCGTCGCGTTCGAGAAGTTCGAAACCGAGCGCGACGCCTGAGCTCCCCTGCCTGCCTCCTGATGAACAATCCCGTCCCCACTTCGGCCCGGTTGCTCGACTCCATCCACAGCCCGGCCGATCTCCGCGGCCTGCCTCCGGTCCAACTTCCACAGCTCGCCCAGGAAATCCGCGAGGAACTGATCGCGGTGACATCGCGCAACGGCGGCCACATCGGGCCCAACCTCGGCGTGGTGGAGCTGACGATCGCATTGCACCGCGTGTTCGATACGCCGACGGACCAGATCGTGTTCGACGTCGGCCACCAGGGCTACGTGCACAAGCTGCTTACCGGCCGCGGCGGCGAGACGTTTCGCGGCCTGCGCCAGACGGGTGGCGCGAGCGGGTTCACTTATCGGCCGGAGAGTCCGCACGATGCCTTTGGCGCCGGGCACGCGGGCACCGCCCTCTCCGCCGCGCTGGGCATGGCCACGGCGCGGGACGTGCGCGGCACCAGCGAGCACGTGGTGGCGGTCTGCGGGGACGCGGCGTTCACCTGCGGCGTGACGCTTGAGGCGCTCAACAACGTCGTGAGCTGCACGAAGCGGCTCGTCGTCATCCTGAACGACAACGAGTGGTCCATCGCGAAGAACGTCGGCGCGATCGCCCGGTATCTGAACCGGATCAGCACGAGTCCGACTTACAACAAGCTCCACCACGACGTGGAGAACTTCTTCAAGAGCTTCCCGGGCGGCGTGGAGATGAACCGGCTGTACCAGAAGTGGAAGCGGGAGACGAAGGACTTCATCGTCGAGTCGTCGCTGTTCGAGAAATTCGGGCTGCGCTATCTCGGGCCGGTGGACGGACACGATTTCGAGGCTCTGCACAAGAATCTGCTGTTTGCGAAGGCGTGCGACGTCCCAGTCGTCATCCACGTGCTGACCAAGAAGGGGCGCGGACTCCCGGCGGCCGTCGCGCATCCGGAGAAGTTCCACGGCGCGGCGCCCTACGATCCGGTCACCGGCGAGAACCGGAAGTCGTCGGCCGGCAGTCCGCCCAACTACCAGGACGTGTTTGGCCAGGCGCTCACGCGTTTCGCGAGGGCCAATCCCGCGATCATCGGCATCACCGGTGCGATGCCCAGCGGCACCGGACTCTCGCACCTGGCGACCGCCCTGCCCCAGCAGTTTTTCGACGTCGGCATTGCGGAAGAACACGCGGTGCTGTTCGCCGCCGGCATGGCCACGAAGGGGCTGCGCCCGGTGTGCGCGATCTACTCGACGTTCATGCAGCGCGCCTACGATCAGGTGATCCACGATGTGGCGCTGCAGAACCTGCCCGTGACCTTCTGCATGGACCGCGCGGGACTGTCGCCGAACGACGGCCCGACGCACCACGGCCTGTTCGATCTGTCGTTCCTCCGCTGCGTACCCAATGCGGTGGTGATGCAGCCGAAAGACGAGGACGAGCTCGTGGATATGTTGCACACCAGCCTGCAGCTGCCGGGGCCCGGCTTCATCCGCTACCCGCGCGGGGCCGGCACCGGCGCGAAGATCAAGGAGCAGCCCGGCGTGCTGCCCGTCGGCCACGCCGAAGTGCTGCGCGAAGGCTCGAACATCATGATCTGGGCGCTCGGTAACATGGTGCCGGACGCGCTGCGGCTCGCCGAGCAGCTCGCGCTCGAGGAGAACCTCTCGGTGGGCGTCGTGAACGCGCGTTTCGTGAAGCCGCTCGACCGCACCCTCCTCCTGAGCCACGCCGCGTGTATTCCGCTGCTGGTGACGATGGAGGACCACGTGCTCGCCGGCGGCTTTGGCAGTGCCGTGCTCGAGGCGCTGCAGGAAGGAGACTGCCCCACGACCGTGGAACGCATCGGCTGGCCGGACAAGTTCGTGGAACACGGCAGCAGCGTGGAAATCCTCCGCGCCGCCTACGGCCTCTCGCCCGAGGCGATCCGCCACCGCATCCTTTCCCGCTGGCGCAACCTCCACGCCGAACAAGTCGAAGCCGACGTGTAGGCCCCGGCGGCCGCGGGGCGGCGAATGCACTCGTAGTCGGCCTCGGCAACGACGGCGAAAGCATCGGATTCGGTCGGTGCCCTCGCACGTCGGAGTGCGAGCCTTGAGCCAGTAGACACGCCCAAGTCGTGCGGCGACCGCCGGGCAATGAAGTAGAGCCGTGCGCCGGATTCAGCCGGCCGCGCCGTTTGCCGCGTTGGTTCGGCCATTGATTTTCATGGCCTTGCGCAGAAGGATGCGTCGCCCGCTTGCCCCGAACGCCATGGCTGTTGAAACGCCTTCCCCTACACCCCGCATGGATCCGTCCGATGCAAGGAATCCATCGCCAAACGCCATGTCAGCGTGGCGACGCTTCTGCCACGGCCCCTGGCCGATAGTGCTCCTAATTGCCGCCGCCACCCTGCTGCGGCTGCGCGATACCCTTCACAACCGCTCGCTGTGGCTCGATGAGGCGTCACTCGCCTGCAACTTTCTCGATCGGTCCCTCGCCCAGCTCTTGGAGCCGCTGGCGTTCAACCAGGCGGCGCCTCCAGCCTTCCTCCTTGGCACGAAATGGGTGGTCGACTCATTTGGAATCCATGAGTGGACGCTTCGGCTGATACCGCTTGGCGCCGGACTCTTGATCGCTCCGCTGTTTTACGTGCTCGCATCGCGCTACCTCGGCCGCGCCGGAACGCTGTTCTCACTGGCCCTCGTCGCCAGTTCGAGCGCGCTCATTTTCTACTCGAACGAGTTCAAGCCCTATGGGTGCGACGCCCTCGTATCGATCGCCATCATACTTTCACTTCAACGCCTCGTGGAGACGGGAGCCAATACCTGGAGAGGGCTCCTGATCCCGGCGCTGTTGGCGATCATCTCCCCATGGCTGTCCTTCCCATCTGTCTTTGTCTTCGCCGCGACCCTCACGGCGGGAGGCTTCAGGGCAATCGCGGCCAAGAACTCGCAGGGATTCTTCGTTTTGGCCGTCATCGCCGCGACGGCCGCTGGGAGTTGCGCGCTTTGTTACCTGTCTTTTGCCCGTCGCAATTACGCGATCCCCGGCATGGTGGACTATTGGCTCGCGCACGGCGCATTCATGCCAGTGCCTCCCCGTTCGGCCGCTGACCTCACGTGGTACACCTCACAGGTGTTCGGTTTCTTTGAGGACGTTGGCGGACTTCACTCCTCCCGGAATCTCATGCTGGCGCTCGCGGTGATCGGGATGCTGAGGTTCGTCCGCCAACGGCTTTGGTGGATAACGGCCAGTTGTGCCGGCCCGCTGCTCCTCGCCGCACTCGCGTCCGGCCTTCACGCCTACCCCTTCCAAGGACGCCTGCTGCTTTTCAGCGTCCCGGGAGCCGTGCTGCTGTGCGGCGCGGGCATCGACGCGATCCACGAAGCGACTCGAACCCACCGCTACGTTCTCGGGGTTCTGGTTGCCGTCGCGTTGTTCTCACCGGTTGCCTACACGGTACGAACGGCGATCCGTGGGACGGAAGTCGAAGAAGTCCGCCCCTTGCTCGAACAGATCACGCGAACGACGAAACCGGATGTGCCGGTCGTCGTGCTCGGCGCCGAAACGCCGTACCGGTATTACGCCGCGAAACTCCCGTTGCCGGTAGCCGTGTTTCTGCCACACGACGACACCCTGGCTTCCCGGCTCCAGAGACTCCCTGCCCGCGCTGCCTGGTTGCTCATGTCACACCTTGACGACGCCACCGAGAGGGCCGCGCGCGCCGCGGTTGCCGATGCCGGATGGAAGACCATCCGCGAACATCGCCGAACAGGCGCCTTCCTGCTGGAACTCAGCCGTTGAACCACCTCCGCTTGCCCCACCCTGCAACGACAAACTCACTCCGAGCACCGCGGAGCCACGACTACCGCTGAGGCACACCGGCCTGCATTTCGGCCGCCAGCCCATTCCCTCAACGCAGCGATCCCCATTTTCCGGTTGTCAACGCCCCCGAGATTGGCCTCCTTCTTGCCCGTCCCTTGCGGGCGTAGTTCATCGGTAGAACGTGTGCTTCCCAAGCATGAGAGGCGGGTTCGATTCCCGCCGCCCGCACCAAGCTTGACCCGATTTCAAGAGTAGGTCCGTCGACCTTCGAGGGCGCTCTTCAGGGTGACCGAATCGGCGTACAGGACGCCGCCACCGCTGGGCAGGCCGAAGCCGATGCGAGTCACATCGACCTTTCGATCGGCTGGCAGGTGTTGGGTGATGTAGTGGCAGGTGGCCTCGCCCTCAACTTCGTTGGACAATGCCAGGATCAGCTCCGTGATTTCACCGGATTGCAGTCGGCGTTCAAGCGAAGCGAGATTCAGATCCTCGGGGCCGACGCCGTGGATCGGAGAGAGCTTGCCGTGCAGGACGTGGTAGACGCCGCGATACGCCCCGCTCCGCTCGATCGCGACAAGGTCGGGCACCTGCTCCACCACACAGACGAGCGAGCGCTCTCGCTTCTCGTCCGCACAAATCTCGCAGAGTTCGCCTTCAGCGAGATTGCCACAGCGCTCGCAACGACGGACCGAGCGCGCCGCCTCCTCCAACGCCGTAACGAGCGCCGGAAGCCGGGCCGGTTTCTCGACCAGCAGGTGCAATGCAATCCGCTCGGCCGAACGAAAGCCGACGCCCGGAAGCTGCTTCAGCGTCTTCTGCAGGCGTTCGAACGCGGGCGTCATGAGGTGAGCAGGCGGCTCGGCCCGCGTCACATGAATCCGGGCATCTGGAAGGCGCCGGTGACTTTCTGCATCTCGGCCTCGTTGTACTCCTTCGACTGCTTGGCCGCGTCCTGGATGGCCGCGAGCACCGTCTCGGCCACCAGCTTGGAGTCTTCCTTCAAGAACTCAGGATCCAGCGTCAGTCCGAGAAACTTGCCCGTGCCGTTGATCTTCACCTTCACGGCGCCGCCACCGCTCGTGACTTCGAACTCCTTTGCCTCGAGTTGGGTTTGGAGCGCCTCGATGCCGCGCTGCATTTTCTGAGCCTGCTTTACGAGTTTTCCGAGACCGGCCATAGGTGAAAGGGTTTGGGCTGACGAATGAGTTAACTCCGGAGACTAATCAGCATCGGCTCCCTGCAAGCGAATTCTCCCGGCGGCAGGGAAGCTCATCTCGACAAGCGGCGCCACGACGGGACGCCACCGCCGGCACCCATGCTTCAGGAGACGGCTGACGTGGCACCGCCGTCACGCAGGATTGCCTGATACCCTTCGCGGTAGCTTGGAAAGCGCGGACGCCAGCCAAGGATTGCCTTTAGCTTGGCGTTGCTGATCAGACGATCCGGCGTAAGCCGGGTGCGCCCTGCAGCTGCAGTTCCTGAGAAGCGTGGCATCGGACAGCCGAGTTGAGCGGCCAACCACGTGACGACCTCCGCCTTTCGGGTCGGCTGGTCGTCAGCCACGTTGAACGCTTGGTTGCGAACGTCCACCGGTGCGCCAAAGCACTCCAGGATCGCGGACGCGATATCGTCGCGATGCGCCAGATTGAGGTGCGTCTCACCAGACCCAGACGCCTCGCCGGAACGCACCTGATCGAGCAGCCCATGTCGCGACGGCCCGTAGATTCCGGCGAGTCGCAGCACGAACCAGCGGCCGCACGCGTCGCCCGCCTGCACGAGTTCACGTTCGGTCGCGCGAAGAATCTCCCTCCGGTCTACCGCGAACAGCCTCGCTTCCATCGCGCTGTTCGCGGCGGTGCCAACAACCGCTGGGTGTCGGGCGACGGCGATCGGATCAAGAGCAGTCTCCTCCACGCGCCGTCCACCACCGTCAGAATAGACCGAGGTGCTGCTCGTGTAGACAATCGTCTCCACGCCGCCAACCGCCCTGGCCCAGCGTAACAGTGACTGCATGCCGTTCAGGTAGGACCGCCGGTATCCGTCCACCCCGCCCCCGCCGGAACTCACACAGTTCAGTACAAAGTCCGGCGCGGATCTGAGTTCACGATGCCAGGAATCCGACGCCAGATCGGCCACGATCGGCTTCACGCCGGCGGCCCCAAGCGTGGACGCCGTGGCCGCATTGCGCGTAAGCGCGACGACCTCGAGGCCGAGCCTCAGAGCCTCGATCGCCACCACCGAGCCAACGTACCCGCAGCCCGTCACAAAGAGCGATCGTCCGCGGAGACTGGAGATCGTCTCCGCCGACAGCGGGAGGTGCGAAGCTTGCGCGGATTCAGCCATAGGGAGCCTCAGAGCATGTGCAACGGGCGGAATCCCTCAACCGGAGCCTCAACAAACCGCTTGCGCATGCGCCCCCACCTTGGGACGCCGGCCGGCATTCCGAGCCCAGAATGTCCTTCTCAACCCGAACCCGAGAGCTTGAACTACCTCCATGGCTACCCAAGTGCTCGCGATCTTCGCCGAGGGATTTGAGGAGATTGAGGCGCTGGCTCCAATCGATCTGTTGCGCCGCGCCGGCGCCGACGTCACCACCGCGGCGTTAGGTGACAACATCCACGTGACCGGGCGATGTGGCGTTACGCTGCATGCCGACACCACGCTCGCAGCGGTCGAGACGAAGACCTTCGACCTGCTCTTCCTTCCCGGAGGTCCGGGAGTGAAGCACCTGCGCGCCGATCCGCGGGTGGCTGATCTGATTCAGCGTCATGATGCCGCGGGCAAGTGGCTCGCGGCAATCTGCGCGGCACCGACGACGCTAAACGATGCGGGGCTTCTGCTGGGCCGTCGCTACACAGCTCACTTCTCAGTGGCGAACGAGTTGCCCGCGATTCTGGCCGATGAGCGGGTGGTGGCAGATGGTAGAATTCTCACCTCCCGCGGAGCAGGGACGGCGATCGATTTCGGCCTGATGCTCGTTGAGAAGCTGTTCTCACCCGAGAAGGCTGCGGAAATCGGCCGCGCGATTTGCGCGTGATGCGGCGGCGCCGAACGGGCATGCAAGTCGGCGGCCAGTTTCGGCTTCTCCTTCCTAGGGGAAAGTCCCTATAACCCCGATCGGTGGCCATCCGATGCCCAACCACTCGCGATAATCGCTTCCATCAGAAGTGATGGGGCGAAGCTTTTTACTGACAACCAATTGATTACGAAAGCACCAGCCGAACGTATCAAGCCCCTTGAGGTAGTCATTGCACCATCAAAGGGCTGGTTGAGGGTCCCTTGGCGAGAGCTGTGGGCCTACCGAGACCTTTTCTGGCAGTTCGTGCGGCGAGATTTCTCGGTCAAGTACCGCCAAACCCTCCTTGGTCCCCTGTGGTTTGTGCTTCAACCGCTGATGATGACCGCCGTGTTCACGGTCGTGTTTGGCCGTCTCGCACGCTTGCCGACGGATCACACTCCACCGGTTCTCTTCTATTTGTGCGGCCTGCTCTCCTGGACCTACTTCGCACAGACGATGCCAGCCGTATCGGCGACTTTCACAGGCAATGCGCATCTCTTTGAGAAGATTTACTTTCCGCGGCTCACGGTCCCCTTGTCCCAACTCGTCGGCAATTTTGTGGCGCTAGGCATCCAATTTGGCACGTTCGCGGCGCTCTGGGGCTTCTATTGGGTCACGAGTCCCGAGCCGATCCAAATGAGCCTGCCGTGGTACGCAGCCATCCCGGTCGTGCTCTTCTCCCAACTCCAGATTATGTTCCTGGCGTTTGGCGTTGGTCTGAATCTCGCCGCGGCGACCGGTAAGTACCGCGACCTCCAGCATGTGCTGCCCGTGCTGGTGCAACTCTGGTTCTACGCCACCCCTGTCGTGTACCCGCTGTCCATGATCTCGCGCGAAGCCAACTGGCGCTGGGTTGCGACGCTGAACCCCATGACCGCGCCGGTGGAGGGATTCAAACTGGCGCTTCTGGGTGAAAGCTCGTGGACACTCCCCCTCGCCCTGGGCGCGTGGGTCACGACGCTCATCTTCCTGCTCCTCGGGTTGTCCGCCTTTTCCCGAGCTGAGCGCACCGTCATCGACGTCACATGAGCCGCCCCATCATCGAAGTCGAAGGCCTGTCGAAAAAATACCGCCTCGGCGTGGTCGGGGCGACGACGCTGCGCGACGACATCGGACGCATGTGGTTGCGCCTGCGTGGCGCCACTCCACCGCCCGATGAAGGTGAGTTCTGGGCGCTCCGCGACGTGTCATTCTCGGTGCAGCCCGGCGAGGTGGTCGGCATCATTGGCCGGAACGGCGCGGGCAAGTCGACGCTGCTGAAGATTCTCTCGCGCATCACCGAGCCGACGAGCGGGCGGGCCACCCTCCGCGGCCGCGTCGCTTCGCTCCTGGAAGTCGGCACCGGCTTCCACCCCGATCTCACCGGCCGCGAGAACGTGTACCTGAACGGCTCGATCCTCGGCATGAAGCGCGCTGAAATCAGCACCCACTTCGACGAAATTGTCGCCTTCGCCGACGTCGCCAAGTTCATCGACACGCCGGTGAAGCACTATTCGAGCGGGATGCGCGTGCGTTTGGCCTTTGCGGTGGCCGCCTTTCTCGACGCGCAGGTGCTGATCATCGATGAAGTCCTGGCAGTCGGTGATGCTGCCTTTCAGGAACGGTGCATGGGCAAGCTCGACGACGATGCGAGAGCAGGCCGCACAATTCTGGTGGTCAGCCACAACAGCGCGATGATGCAGCACCTCTGCACGAAGTGCATCCACCTCCTCAGAGGTCAGGTGAAGCAGGTCGGCACGCCGGCCGACATCATTGCGGAACACCTCGCGGAGGCTCGCCCGGAGGCCGGCGTGGCGCTGAGGACCTGGCACGACCGCAGCGGTACCGGCGAAGCCCTGGTCACCGAGCTTGCCGTCCTCGGGCCGGACGCAAAACCGCTGACCAGCGTGCCGTTCGGCGGCACGCTCAACATCCGGCTCAAGGGCGAATGCCGCGCCGTGCTCAACAACGTCATGGTTGGCGTTGTCATCCACAACGCCGCCGGTGAGCCCCTACTGGATCTGCAATCTGCCCATCGCGGCCTTCGCCTCGATCGCGTACAAGGGGACTTCGTGATTGAAGGCAAATTCGAGAACATCGGCCTCTATCCGGGCAAATATCTCCTGAGTCCCTGGATCACCGCCGGCGCCGAGAATCGTTCCGTCGATTTTGCCCGGATGTGCACCGCCATCCGCGTCATCCCCCAGCCCGGCCGGTTCGGCGACCTGAAACTCGACGGGCGCTGGGGAAAGTACTGGGTGGACTCGACCTGGCGGGTTCTGTCACACGACGCGTCGGTCACTGACGACGTCCCCCTCCCCCATGCCTGACGAAAAGGGACTTTTCCAGACCACGGGGAAATCCTGGTCCGAACGAGCCTCTCTCGGAGAACTCGACGCGGTCCTCACCGGCTGCGGCAATCACGGGCGGAACGCCTACCTGCATGCCACCCAACTTTGGGCGGCGCGCTACATCGAGCGATGTCTGCCGGGGCCTTCCGTGGTGGTCGACTTCGGCTGCGGCACCGGACGCTTCCTCCGGTTCTTTGCTGGCCGCGGGCATCAAGTGCTCGGCACCGAAATCACACCGGAGATGCTGGAACAGCTGCGCCAGCTTGGCCTGCCATCCGGCAGCACGACGACGCTGACTGACGGGATTCATATACCCGTCGCACCTGCCAGCGTCGACTTGATCTGGGTCTGCTCGGTCCTCCGTTACAGCCTCAACGTGCCCACTCCCGTCTATGCGGACATCGCTCGGGAGATGCACCGGGCGCTCCGACCGGGAGGCATGGTGGCGAACGTCGAGATGTATGTGGAGCAACCGGCCTCGGACTTTACGCGCGACTTCGAGGCGGCCGGTTTCACGACCAAAATCCAGCGGGTCATCAACCGCCATAGTGGACGGATCGAGCGATTCGTGCAGCGACGTCGTCTTCCTTTCGCCTCCATCAGACTGATTGCCCGTTGGACCGCACGGGCGCGCTTCCACTTCGACCGGGCCGCCAGCGCCCGGCCGGGAATCCGCGACTACTTCTTTGTCTGGCGGAAGTCATGAATTCGGGTGCGGCTCGTACCGCCTTTTCGACCGCCGCCTTTGCCGAAATCTGGGCTCAGCGGCATCCCTCATCTGCTCAGGTGATCAAAATGCAGTGGGCACTTCACTCGGGTCCCAGCACGATGCACGGCATTCTGACGACGCCGGACGGCGGGGTGGCGCATGGCGCTTTTGGCCCTGACGGTTTGTTCGCGCATCCGTCGAACGGGATTCCGTCCCCGCGATCGCTTGCACAAGCCGCCTACGATGTACTCGAGGCTCACGGGCTTGGGTACCTGCTCTGGCACGTGCGGTTCGATCACGGCGAACTGGCCGCAGTCCTCCACCGCGCCGGCTTTTCCAGCACGCCTTACGCGACACACGTCCTGAGCCTGGGCCAATCCCATGCGGACCTCTTCGCGGCATATCGGAAGACCCGACGTAACGAAATCCGACAATCGCAGAAGAAGGGCTGTATCATCCGGGAAGCCACCACGTACGACGACGTACTCCAGTACTGTGCCGTCCACGCCAAGCTGGCCCAGCAGAAGGAGGGCTTTCGGGTCAAGTACCCCGCCGAGCTGATCTTTGGCCTCCTGCAGCTCCCGCAGCCGGCCACGCTGTCGCTGGCGGAGGTAAGCGGGCAAGTCGTCGCGGGAGCGTTGTTCATTCCGGACGGCGACTCCGTCTTCTATTGGCACGGCGCGGCAGACCGCGACTTCTCGGACTACTTTCCGACCGGGGCACTGGTCGACCACGGCATCCAGGCGGCTGTCGCCCGGGGAGCGAAATCGCTGAACTTCGGTGCCTCGGGATCGGACTCGCTCCGCGACTTCAAGGCGTCCTTTGGCGCGAAGCCCGCCTCCAATTGGACCTTCACGATCGGCCGCCGCGAATCTCTGCGCACTAGGCTCGGGCGGTCCTTGCGGCGCCTCTTCCAGCCGACCCGCCCCGTTTCGCCGCTCCTGATCGTCGCCTGCTGAGGCGAGTCCCGGCCCCGGGAGTCCCGCAACTCCGCGCACCTCCAGTTTGCCCCCCATGCGCAGTCAATACCTGGTCTTCGGACAACCGCTCATTGAAGAAGCGGAAATCGCGGAAGTCGTCGCCAGCCTTCGGTCCGCCTGGCTTGGCACCGGGCCCAAGGTGGCGGAATTCGAGCGGCGCGTGGCCGCCTACAAGGGGGTCAAATATGCCGTGGCCGTGAACTCATGCACCGCCGGGCTCCACCTCGCGTGTCTCGCGTGCGGTCTGCAGCCCGGAGATGAGGTGATCGCGCCGGCAATGACCTTCTGCGCGACCATTAACGCCATCATCCATGCCGGAGCCACCCCGGTGCTCGCGGATGTCGACCGTGACACCTTCAATCTCGATCCCGCCGACGTCCGTCGGAAAATCACGTCACGGACGAAGGCCATCATGCCGGTCCATTTTGCAGGCCGGGCCTGCGACATGGAGGCGCTGGTCGCACTGGCCGCGGAGCACGGGCTGAAGATCATCGAGGACTGCGCGCACGCGATCGAGACCGAGTATGCCGGCCGAAAAGCAGGCACGTTCGGCACCTGTGGTGTCCTCAGCTTCTACTCCACAAAGAACATCGTCACCGGTGAAGGCGGCATGGTCCTCACCGACGATCCGGCCATCGCCGCACGGCTCAAGATGCTCGCACTCCACGGCATGTCTCAGGACGCCTGGAAGCGCTTCTCCGACGATGGCTACAAGCACTACGATGTCGTCGAGATCGGCTTTAAGTACAACATGATGGATCTGCAGGCGGCCATCGGGCTGCATCAGATCCAGCGCGTCGAGGCATATTGGCGGCGCCGACAAGAAATCTGGGACGCCTACAACCGGGCTTTTGCAGACTTGCCAGCCGCGCGTCCGGCCCCCCTTCCCGCCAACAGCCGGCACGCGCTGCACCTCTATACACTCCTGATCGACGAGGTCCGGGCACCTGTGACCAGGGACCAATTCATGACCGCACTGCACCGCCGCAATATCGGGACGGGAGTGCACTACCGGGCCATTCCGGTGCTCAGCGTCTATCAGCAGCGCTTCGGCTGGAGGCCGGATGACTTTCCCCGGGCCCACGCGATCGGATGCTCGACCGTCTCCCTCCCGATCTCCGCAAAGCTTGCCGATGGTGACGTGGAAGACGTGATTACGGCGGTCCGCGACGTTCTGCTGCATGGGCAGTGATCTTCAGTCAGAAACGATGATCCGTGACGCGCGGGCGAGCGCGGCCACGCGGCGGCTCAACATTCTTCACCTGGTAGAAACCTATCTCCCGCTCACCGAGAACTGGATCTACCCGCAGGTGCGCGCCGTACCGGGTTGCAGGGGGACGGTGGCCTGTCGGCAGCTGGTCGCGCCAGAGCGATTTCCCCTCGAACCACGACGACTGATCCAGTCACCACCACCCTGGGGAGCTCGTACCGTTCTTCCGAGGCTGATCAATTCCCTCGCCTTCCGTCTCGGGCGTGCAGACGGCTTTGTCGAACTGCTCGCGCGGTGGCGACCGATGCATGTGCTGCATGCGCATTTTGGAATGTGCGGCTGGGAGTGGCTTCCTCTTGCTGCACGGTCCAGACGTCCGCTGGTGACATCGTTCTACGGCTACGACGCTTGGAATGTACCGACGCAGTTTCCGGAATGGCGCGAGCGGTACCGGCAGCTCTTCGCGGCCGGAACGCTCTTTCTCGTCGAGGGGTCCGCGATGCGCGATCGACTGCAGCACTTGGGTTGCCCGGCCGAGAAAATCCACATCCATCATATCGGCGTCGACCTGGCCGATTTGCCGTTCGCCCGTCGTGACTTCACGCGTTCGATGAAGATCGTGATGGTCGGCCGCTTTACGGAAAAGAAGGGCCTGGAGGATGGCCTGTTGGCGTGTGCCCAGGCCGCCTCCCGGGGAGTCGATCTGCGCGTCACGATCGTGGGCGGCGCGCCGGATGCGGACCGCGCCGGCCAGAAGATCGGCGCGACCCTGCAGGCGATCGCCGCCCAGCCGAGTTTGCGCGATCGCGTCCGGTTTGCCGGTTTTCTGCCATTGGCGGAGACCCGGCAGCTGTTGCAGCAGCACGACATCTTTCTCTGTCCATCCCGCCACGCCGCGAACGGTGATGCCGAAGGCGGATCGCCCGTGATCTTGACGGAAGCAATGGCAGCGGGACTGGTCTGCGTCGGGACCGACCACTGCGACATCCCCGAACTGATCATTCCGGAACGCACGGGCTACCGGTGCCCAGAGCGGGACGTAGCGGCCCTTGCCCACTTGCTGGAGGCCGCGCATCAGGTCGGCGCGGGCAACTCCGCGATTGCCGCCGCCGGGCGTGCGCACGTGGAGGCAGAGTATTCGCTGGCCACCCAGCTGGCCGAAAAGCGACGGCTGTACGAGCGAGTCGCGGCAGCACACCCATGAGACTCGTGCTCGCCAACTACGGCTACAGCCTCGGGCACTGTGGAGGCGGCGAAGCCCACATCGAGGCCTTCATTCGCGAGGCGAGGCAAGCCGGGCACACGCTTGCCGGCTGGCCCGAGTTGCGGCACCCGGAGGTTACGCGCCTCCCGACGTCCACGCTCGGCATCGCGCTTCGCCTGCGGCGAGCCGACGTCCTCTACACCCGGCTTCAGAACTCGCCGCCGGTGCCCAAGTATACTCGTTGGTTCAGTCGCTGGGGCAAACGGCTGGCCGGCAATCCGCTGCTGGTCTGGGAATTCAACACCGTGCCTGAGCAGGGAGCGTATATCGGCCTGGACCCGGCCACCATCGCTTACGATCGGAGGATGTTCCGACAGTTGGCTCCGCAATGCGACCTCGCCGTTTGCGTCAGCCAGAAGATTGCCGACTACGTGGTCACCGAGCTCGATCTGCCGCGGGCAGTCGTGATCTCCAATGGCGCATATCCACGCGAACGGCAGGTGACGCCCGCGGACAGCAATCGCCTGGACGTGGTCTGGGCCGGGAGCGCATATATCGGCTGGAATGACTTCGACCTCCTGCTCGCCGGCGCCCGCCTGCTGCAGCAAGCCGGAGATCCGGTTCACTTCCATCTCGTCGGCCCCGGCACCGAAACACTTCGCGACGTGCCGGCCAACGTCAGGGCGCACGGCCCGATGGCCCATCACGAGACCACCGCACTTTTCGATCGGATGGGGGCCGCCGTCTGTCTGTACCGACCGGGGCCCGCTGATTTCAGCTCGCCGCTCAAATTCTTCGACTACTCGGCTTCCGGCATACCCACCGTCAGCACGCCCCATCCCCAGATGGACGCGCTTCACGCCGAAGCCGGCACCACAGAACTGGTCGTTTCCAGCCGCTCTCCCCAGCAGCTGGCCGAGCAACTGCGCCAATTGTTGCGGTTGCCGGATCGGCGTCGGGGCCACGGTCTGGCCCTGCAGAGCCTCGTTACGCACACCTACAATTGGCCGACGCTCATGGCCCGCCTGTTCGCGCACCTCCAGCAGGCTCTAGCCCGGCGCCGCGGTTGATGCCATTCGTCGCTCCCATTCCGTCGCGATGAGTCTAGGTCCCCTCACGCTCGCGATTCCCAACCTGAACGGTGGTTCCTTTCTCGCGGCGACGTTGGATTCGCTCGCCGCCAACCGCCCTCACGTGTGCTGGCATTTTCAGGACGGAGGTTCGACCGACGGTTCGCTGGACCTCGCCCGGAGCCAGGCCCAGGCCGGCGATCACGTTGTCTCCGCCAGCGATCACGGCCAGGCCGATGCCCTCAACCGCGCGTTCGCGACGATGGGTGGCGAGGTGATCGGCTTTCTCAACTCCGACGATCTTCTCTCAGCCGGTGCGGCCGCCAACGTCGTCCAGTTCTTCGAGCAGCATCCCGAGATCGACCTGGTGTACGGCGAGGTCGAGTGGATCGATGCCGCGGGAGCTGTAACCGGACACCATGCCGGGGCGATCACCTCGCTGGAAGAAATTCTCGATATTTACCGAGTCTGGTGGGCCGGAAGGCAGTGGGTGCAGCCCGAAGTTTTCTTTCGCCGCACCCTGTGGGAGCGAGTTGGGCCCTTCGATCCCCGTTATCAGCTCGCGTTCGATTTCGATTTTTGGGTGCGCTGCTTTCTCGCCGGAGCCCGCACCGCGCGCATCCCCCGTGCGCTCGCCCGGTTCCGATTGCATGCAGGACAGAAGTCACGAGCCGCTGAAACGGCTGCCCGTGAAATACGCGACAGCGTGGAAAACCATCTCGCGGGCGCTCCAATTGCCGCGTCGCTGCGGCGGAGTCTCTCCCGGCGGATCGACTATGACCGCTATCGGCTCCGCGAGGCTCGCTACACCGGTTCGAGCCCAACTTTCGCGCACTATCTGTTGACCCACCCCACCGCGCTGCTGGTCCGTGAAGTCCGGCAGCGCATTGGCCTCTCTTGTTCCAAGCGGTTCCGCCCTGCGCGCCCGAACTGAACGCCATCACCGCAGTCGCGTTCCCATGAAGGCCACCATCGGCATCCCGATCTACAACGGCGTCTATCACGTAAAGAATCTGGTGTTCGCATTGCGGGCGACGATTCCACCCGAGGTGGCGGAAATCTGCATCTATGACGATGGCAGCCCTGACCGTCAGGCGGTCGCCGCACTCCCGGAGTTCTGCGAGCAATTCGGAGTCCGCCTGAATCGCGGCGAGTCGAACCTTGGCGTCCCTGGCGCATGGAATCGGCTGGTGGCTGCCGCCCAGACCGAGGTCGTGCTGCTGCTCAATGATGATGTCTTGCCCACGGCCCCTGGATGGCTCGACGACGTTCTGTCGGTCTTTGAGCTGAATCCCTCAGTGGCGATAGCCTACTGGTGCCAACGACGCGTTTCGGCACAGACCGGAGCGGATGCGGGATTGACGGCGGATTCACGGTGGCTCGTCAACCATCAGGCGGGGCACCCGCTGCTTCGTCCCAACTTCTGCGGCGCCTTCTTTGCGCTCCGAAAGTCATTCTGGTCGAGCGTGCGTCAACCCGACGGGTCCACCGGTTTCTGGGAGGACCTGCGTGCCTACGGCGAGGAGATCGATCTGAGCACCGCGTGCCATCACGCCGGCCGCCACATTCTCCAATTGCCGCTCCTCTGGGAGCATATTGGTTCGCAGACGTTTCGATCCAACCCGGCGCTGCGCCGTCGCGAGATTTTGAGCGCGTTCTTGCCCGAGGAGGAGTTTACCGCCTCGAACCGCCCGCCGAATCCGGGTTGGCTGCGAACGCAATGGCGACGACTGTTGGGTCGGGACAAGCCGGCGGTGACGAAGCTCGAGTACAGCATCGCGATGGTACGGAAGAAGTGGCGCTCGCATGAGATTCTCGGTCATCCGAGCGACTTCTATTTTTCGCGCCTATTGCAGAATGGTTTTCCCGAGGCGCTGCGCTCTGCCCACGAAAACCGCAAGATTCTCCTTCCGCCCAGCCTCAGTTATCGCCGCGGCGGCGAGACCTTCGCGACCCCGCTCGAGGAGCTTTTGGCCGACGATACGGCGAACCTGACATGAGGCCCGGTCGACTACTCTATCTGCTGCGCCGTGAACTCAACCGCGGCCCCGCCGGCGCCTGGGCCTATCACGTTCTCCGTCGGCGGATCTGGCACTGGCGCAACCCGCAGCCCGATGCCCCGCCCGCAGACATTCCCGTCCATGTCGTCTTCGGCGCCGAGCACGTCGATCTGCTCGCATGGATGTTGGCTTCGTGGACGGTACAAACCGGACGCAACTGGCACGTCATCCTGCACGACGACGGCACCGCACCGGCCGACATCGCGGCGCGGCTGAGGACGCTCGGGCTACAGGCCACGCTCGTTTCCAGATCCGGGGCCGATGCACACCTCGCCCCTGTCCTCGCCGCACGTCCTCTGTGCCGCGCCTATCGCGCCCAATACCCGCTCGGGCTCAAGTGCTTTGACATACCGGTGCTCGAGACCGCATCGCGATTGATCATCCTTGATCCCGACGTCCTCTTTTTTCGCCAACCGACCCAGGTGCTCGAGTGGGTCGACCGGGCTCAGGAGGAAAGCTGCTGGTTCAACGAAGACGTCGCCGAGGCGAGCAACGTCTCCGCCCAAGAGGCGCAGGACACGCTGGGCGTACAGCTTTGGCCCCGGGTAAACAGCGGACTCTGCCTCCTCACACGAGCCGCCATGGACCTCGATTTTTGTGAATGCGCGATGCGCGAAACGAGCCTCAGGACGGGCCATTTTTGGCGCGTCGAGCAGACTCTCTTTGCGCTCGCCGCCTCCCGCCACGCCCGCGGCGGTCTGTTGCCGGTGACCTACGAGGTGTCGCTGCGGCGCCACGCCCGCAGCGACGCCATCTCGCGTCACTACGTCGGCGCCGTCCGCGAACGTTTCTGGGCCGAGGGAGTCCGTCACTTGATCCACCTACCGGGGCTGCGATGACCAAAGTGATGGCATTGCCCGACTGGCGGGCTGGCAACGACTACCAAACCCTGCTCGACGGCGCTTTGCGCGCGCACAAGTTCGACACCCTCTATCCCGAGGGCACGCGGCGCGTGTTCCCTCTCGCCCGAATGGATTACCGCGGGGCCGCGCTCATCCATCTTCATTGGCCCGAGGCCTTCTTTCCCCGGCGGCATGACGGGCTCGACCGTCTGCGGGTGTGGCGGTTCCCGCTCGATCTCCATCTCGCCACGCGGACCCGACCGTTTGTCTACACGGCCCACAATCTGTTCCCTCACGGCCGAACCTCGGAGCTTGCCCTCCCCGCGGTGTATCGCTGGATGCTCCGCCGCGCGTCCGTGGTGATCGCGCACTCAAGCGCCAGTCTCGCGGCGCTCGCGCACATGGCGCCCGGGATTCGTCGGCTCCGGTTGATCCCCCACGGAGACCTCGCCGCTTGTTTCCCGTTTCTGCCAACCAAGTCGGACGCTCGGCGGCAGCTCGGAATCTCGTCCGGGCATCGCCTCGTTCTGATGTTCGGCCGCGTCGAGCCCTACAAGGGGGTACTTGAGGCCATGGAGGCCTGGTCTCGGCATCGGTTTCCAGCCAGCCTCTGGGTGTGTGGCGCCGCCTCGTCGGCAGCGTTTGCCGAACGCGTGAGGGAAACGGCCGATCGCTGCGGTGCGGTGCTCGACCTCCGTAATCTCCCTCCCAGCGAACTCGCGGTGCGCATCGCCGCCTGTGACGCCGTCCTTTTCAACTACACCTCCGTATTCACCTCCGGCGCCGCCTGTCTGGCCCGATCCCTCGGCAAGCCGATCCTCCTCCCGGATCGGCTCGTCACGATCGATCTGGATGAGCCGTCGGCGAACGTGTTCCGGTTTACCGACCTGAATCCCGCCTTTGGAGCGGTGCTGGCGCGGGCCCTCGACACACCGGCCGACACCGCTGGTGCGTCCGCATGGCGCGCCGCCACCTCCTGGCAGGTCGTCGCCGCCAAGACGGCGGCTGCCTACCGGGAGGCCCTGGGCTCCGGGTTATCGGGATCGTCGACAGACGAGGCACGCGCGATCGATGATCTCCGCTGCTCGATCCCAAGCGGCGGCAAACCAGGTCAGGCTTCTCCAGTCCGTCCAGCATGAATGACGGAATCCTCCTTCCTGCAGGAGAAACCATGCGCGTTTCCATCCTCATCCCCTGTTTCAATAGCGAACGCTGGGTCGCGTCGGCCGTCGAGAGCGCGCTGGCGCAGAGCTGGCCCGATAAAGAAATCGTCGTGGTCGATGACGGGTCGACGGATAGCAGCCGGGAGGTTCTTCAGCGGTTCGGCGATCAGATTCGTCTGGTCACCGGTCCCCACCGGGGCGGAAACGCCGCGCGCAATCACCTGCTTGGCCTCGCTACCGGCGAATGGATCCAATACCTGGATGCCGACGACTACCTGCTGCCCGACAAGATCGAACTACAGGTGAAGTCCCTTCAGGACGAGCCCTCGGCCGATATCATATACAGTGCGCCGCTCGTGGAACAGTGGGCGAATGGCGAGGCCCCGGCGGAGCTTGAATCGCGGCCACTGCAACCTCCCCATGACCCGTGGATCCACCTGGCCCGCTGGAGCCTTCCCCAGACGGGAGGAACCCTCTGGCGAAAACAGACTCTGGTGCAGGTTGGCGGCTGGGACGAGTCGCTCGAATGTTGTCAGGAGCACGATCTGTACTTCCGGCTGCTGCAGGCCGGCGCGCGCTTTCAGCACTGTCCTGCCAGCCGCGCCGTCTACCGGCTCTGGAGCGGAAATACAGTGTCACGCCGCCATCCACGACGACTGATGGAAGCCAGACTGGCGCTCCTGGACCGGATGCAGGATGCCCTAACGGGCCGCCACGCGCTCACGCCGGGCCGCCTCACGGCCATCAACTCCACCCGTTTCGAGATTGCCCGCCTGTTGTGGGCGCTGTCGCCCGAGCGGGCCGAAGCGGTGATGCAACTCGTCACGACCAGCCAGCCGTCATTTACGCCGTGCGGTGCCGCCGCGCCCCTGATGTACCGCCTCCTGTATCGTCTGGTTGGCTTCCGTGCGGCGGAACGCCTGGCGGCCTGGAAACGCCGCGGAACCACCCCCATTCATCCCGATTCGACGCAACCATGAGGCGACATCGGCCGATCGTATTCTGTGCATACGGGATGAACACGTGGCCGGCATTCGGCGCCTCCCAACAGGACCTTCAGCGGCTCCTGGCGGAATTCGACTACTCTGCCGGTGTGTTTGACGTGCCCGCCAATCGCGTCCGTCCCGCCGACGAACGCGCTTGGAGGTCGCCGTACGCCAACCTGGTCCTTCACCCGATGAGCCGGAATCGGCAGGCCTGAAACGCGCGATGCGCATCTTCACCGCAGTCCGACATTCAAACGATCCCCGTCACTTCTACGGTGGATTGTGGAGCGGCCTCTTTCATCCCGCGTTGCACGCGCTCGGTCACCAGCTGGTGGAATCCCAGACCGATTTACTCCCGACCAGCCGGTTCATGGAGATCGCCGCTGGCTTTACCCGCGAAGAACTGGAAGCCAGGGCCCGAACGACCCAAGCGGTGCTGGATGAGGTCCGCGACGCTCTCCGCACCGGGCCGATCGACCTATTCCTGTGCTACTTCTACAACGCCCATTTTGACCCCGCCGGTTTTGCGGAGCTTCGTCGCCTGGGCATTCCTTCCGTCAATTTCTACTGCAATAGCATCCCTCAGTTTGATCTCGTGGCCGCCATTGCGGCACAGGTGGATTTTTCGTGGCACTCCGAACGCGATGCGCGGGACCGGTATCTCGCGGTGGGGGGCAGGCCGGTCTGGGTCCAGCTGGCGGTGAATCCGCCCGACCAAGAGCCGCCCGTGAGCCGGCCACGACAACCCAGGGCTTGCTTCGTCGGCCAGCGCTATGCCGACCGCGACCGGTGGATTGCCGGGCTCCTCGCGGCTGGCGTCACGGTCGACACCTACGGGTCGGGCTGGGGCGACGAGTCCCCCTTGCCCGCATCACCGTCACCGTCCTCCCCGGGCCGCTATCTCGGACGTCCCCAGCTCCGCGCGGGCTCGATGCGGAGCTACTGGCACGTCGTCACGGACGAGATCACCAGGACAGGACTGCTGCGCGGAGCCGCCCGCCTCTATCGGCAATGGAACTATCGCCGCGAATCGCAACGCATCAGCCCGCTGCTACGTTCATGTGCGCGCGGACGGGCCGACGTCGTAGCCGCCGTCTTCGCTGACTACGAAGTCGTCCTGAACTTCAGCAACGTGTGGTCCGACGGGCGGCCTGGCTCCCGGCTGGTTCCCCATGTCCGACTACGCGACTTTGAGGCGCCGATGGCGCGGACCTGCTACTTGACCGGTCATTCCGATGAGATCGCCGCGTGCTACGACGTCGGACGGGAAATTGAGACTTATCGCACCCCCGAGGAATTGGCGGACAAGGTTCGATACTATCTCAGCCATCCCGACCAGGCGGAACGAATGCGCGAGGCGGGATACCGGCGCGCACGCCGCGATCACACCTGGGGCCAGCGTTTCCCGGACCTTTTCCGCCAGATTGGCCTGACCCGCCCTGCGCAAGGTCGGACCTGACGTGTTTCTCAGCGATCCTGAATCCATTCCAGCCGACTCCGAAGTGCCACCGGTGAGCACCACCCTCCCGTCATACTCCCTCGTCATCGCCACGATGGACCGTCCGGCTTCGCTCGACGCAGCCCTCGCCAGTCTGTCGGTGCAGACCTGCGCACCGGCCCGCGTCATTGTTGTGGATGCGTCGGAAAGCGAGGCCTCGAGAGCCGTCTGCGCGAAATGGCAGTCGCAGCTGCAGGTCCAGTGGATCCGGGCCGAGCTGATGAGTGCCGCTCAGCAACGCAACCAGGGAGCTGCGGCGGTCACGACTCCGATCATCGGCTTCATGGACGATGATGTGGTCCTGCCGGCCGATACACTGGCAAAACTGCTGGAACCGTTTTCTCGCGACACGACCGGCGGCGTTGCGGGGCGGATTTCCGGGCTCAGTCATCCGCCGCCGCGCGGGTTGCTGTGGTGCTACTACCGCCTGCAGGCCGGATACTCCCATCCGCACTACGGTGGCCGAGTGATCGGTCCCGCGATCAACCTCATCCCAGCCTTCGAAGCGGAGTCCTCCGCCTGGGTGCGCTCCGATTGGCTGAACAGCACACTGGTGCTCTATCGCCGGGAGCTCTTCGAGCGCGAACGCTTCCCGCTCTTCGAGGGCTACAGCTTTCTTGAAGATGCGCACCTCTCCTACCGGGTGGGACGCACGCATCGCCTCTATTTTCACCGAGATGCCATCTATGAGCACCACAGCCAGTGCTCGCGCGCCAAAGCCGACCCGCGACGCCTCGCTCACATGATTGTGCAGCACCAATATCGGATGGCTCGCGATGTCATGCGGATCGGGAGAACTAAGCTCGCGCTCAAGCTTGCCCTGCACCGTCTCTTTCAAACCGTGGTTGTCGTCCGGCGTGGAGGCCCCGACCTCTGGCCAACCATCCGCGGCATCTGGGATCGCTTATGATTGCACGACTCATTGCGGGTCTCGCCTCCCGCGCTCGCCGTCTGGCGCTGCAGTGCCGCGGGGTCCGATTTGAAGGCCCGGCCTGGCTGCGAAACATTGAGGTGCCGCACCAGCCGAAGCGGATTCGCCTCGCCGCCGGCGTTGCCCTCGACCGAGGTGTCACCCTGCTGGTTTCGGGTCCCAAGGGATCGAACATCGCGATCCGGATCGGACGAAACGTTTACATCAACCGCCACACGATCATTGATTCCAGCGATCGCATCGAGATCGGCAATGACTGCATGATCGGCCCGTTCTGCTACCTGACCGATCACGACCACTCTCCGGGCCCCGACGGCACGCCCGCCAGCGGGCTTCTGGTCAGCCGTCCGGTTGTCATCGAGGCCGGGGCATGGATTGGCGCTCATGTGACCGTGCTCAAGGGGGTCCGAATCGGCCAAGGCGCGATCGTCGGAGCGGGAAGCGTGCTGACCAGGGACGTTCCGCCGTTCACCACCGTCGTCGGCAATCCTGCCCACGTGCTGCCGGCGCGCACCCGCCACACCTGACCATGCGCCTTGCGATTACGATCGCCACCCGCAATCGGCGTGAGTTGCTGGCCCAAACCTGCGCCCAGATCGCGCGGCTCGATCCACCACCCGATGAACTGTGGATCTGCGCCGACGGCTGCGATGACGATACCGTGGCATGGACGCGTCAGCATGCGCCTGCAGCCCATCTGATCGTCCATCCCCATTCGCGCCACTCGATCCGGTCCCGCGACGAAATGATCCGGGCGGCGGAGGTAGACGTGATCGTGGGACTCGATGACGACAGCTACCCGTTGGATCTCGATTTCGTGGCCCGGGTGAAAGCTCGATTCTCCGGTTGGTCCCGCTGCGCCGTCCTCTCGTTCGCGCAACGAACCGACGAGTTTCCAGCCACCCTCATGGCAACAGACTTCGGCCCCACGGCCCTGGTCGGCAGCTACGTCAACGCGGCGAGTGCCATACGCCGCACCGTGTACTTGGAACTCGGCGGAGTACCGCTGGAATTCGAGCACATGGGCGACGAAACCGACTTTAGCCTGCGCTGCATCGCCGCCGGATGGGAGGTTGTCCACGATCCCACGACCGTCATCCGGCATCACTGGACCCCCGTGGCGCGCAGCGAGTGGAGGAATCACTGGCGGCATTCGCGCAACGAATTCTGGAGCATCCTTCTGCGCTGCCCCCTCCCGTGGGCCCCCTTCATTGCGCTGCGCCGTGCTGTCGGGCAGTTCTGCTACGCCTGCCGCCGCGGACCGGGTTGGGCGGTAAGGGAGCCATTGTGGTGGTCGGCCGGATTGGCAGGCATGCCGGCGATGATGGCGCAACGCTGCCCGGTCCGTTGGCCCAGTTACCGTCGCTGGCTGCACCTGATGCGACAACCCGAGGCACGAGTGGACCATGGGACGAGCCGCACCTAACCCGCATCCTGGTCCACCCCGAGCGCATCGCCCGATCCGCCCTCGACGGACGAAGGGTTCGTCACTGAATCATCACCGACGTCATGTCCAATGACCTGAAATTCCGAATCGGTCGGCTCGTCGCGGCGGTGCAGCGGAATCGTCCCTATCGCCTTCGCCGCGCCATTGGACGCTTCGACCCGATTCGCAGTGGGTCGGGGAGCACCACGCTGCTCATCATGGTCGAAGCCAGGAAATTCTGGGACGCCATGTGGAGCGCATGGAGTTGGATGCGCTTTCTCGAAGGCCGATGCCGACTGCAAATCGCGGTCGACGGCGAGTTTTCAACCGCGCAGTGCAGTCTTCTTCAGCGCCAATTTCCCGGTCTACAAATCGACTTCTGCCCTGCGCTGCGTGGGGATGGTGGGCGTCTGGCGGAGTACTGTCGGCAGCACCAGTTTGGGCGAAAGGTGGCCGCCATCCTGAACGCGTCCGTAGACGGAAATGTTCTCTATTCGGATTCAGACGTCCTCGCGTTGCGTGAGCCCAGCGAGGTCATGGCTGCCGTGTCGTCCGGAACGGCAATGCACATCGTCGATTCCTGGCCCCAGTTTGACCCGACCTTGCTGGCGCGAACCGCCCAACTTGGTCTGCCGCACATCCCTGATCTGAACTCCGGACTGATGGTGATCCCGCGGAATGCATCTTATTCCCAATTTCTCACTGCCGTCATCGATGACTGGGCCATGTCGGACCAAAGCCGGTTCGCCGAACAGACTCTGTTTAGTGTGCTGCTCCGGCATCTCGGCGCACGTCCATTGCCCCCGGCGCACTACACCTGCTCTTTCAAAGGGGCTTGGTACTGGGAGCGGGAGATCTCGTATGCCGTCGTGTAGGTTCGGCACTATTGTGGACCCGTGCGCCATCAAATGTATCAAAAGGGGCTCCCCTTTTTATACGCGCAGGCGCAACTCCGGGCATGACTCTTGGGCCAATGCATTCGTCCGCCGGCAACGCTGCCTTGATCAGCCTCAGCGCGACCAATCCTTGCCATCTCTACGATCTGGCCACGGCGCTGCACGCCTTGAGCAGGTTGAGCCGCTACTACTCAGGTTATCCGGGCTGGCGCCTCCATCCGCCGGCGGCGTTCCCCCTGCACGTCCATTCGGGGCGGACCCTGGTCACCTACGGCCTCTTGCGTCTTTCGCCGGCGATTCGGCCTTCATCTCCTCGTCTGTTCCGCTGGCAGGACGCGGGCTTCGACCGCGCCGTCGCACATGACCTGACTAGCGATGGCGCGGCGATGCTCCACGCCCTGCCTGGCCAGGCGCAGGCCACGTTCACCGCGGCGCGCGCACGAGGGACGAAAACAGTTTTGAACCACGCCAGCGGGCCAGTGCGCCAGCAACTTGAGTTGACGGCAGAGGAGTATTCCAGGGTCGGCCTGGACCACCGCGACTATCATACCTTCGACGCCTCCTATTTTCGTCAGGAAGAGCAGGAGTACGCCCTTGCGGACTGGCATTGCGTCGCGTCCTCCGTTGTGCGCCAACAACTCGTCCAGTGCGGAGTCTCCCCAACCCGCATATGGACAGTACCGTATGCAGCAGCACCGCACCTATTTCACCCGCCCCGGACCCGGGAAAATCGAGATGAACACCAGATCGTGTTCGCGGGGCAGTATACACTCCGGAAAGGTCTGCGCATCGCGTTTTCCGCGATTGAAGAGGTACGGGCAACGCATCCCGTCACTTTCGCTCTGTACGGACGTCGCTCCCCCGAGGCCGAAAGCACGCTCGCGAGGGTCGCGAGCAAGCCATGGGTGCGCCTCAACGGACCATTACCTCAACCTCGATTGGCCGAAGTATTTCGCCACGCCGGTATGTTGGTGCTGCCCTCATGGGAAGAAGCGTTCGGGTTGGTCGTCGTTCAGGCCCTCGCCTGTGGCTTGCCGTGCATTGTCAGCGACCGGGTCGGCGCCTCTGACCTCATCATTCATCGGCAGAACGGCTCCATCTTTCCGGCGGGTGATGCTGCCGCCATGGCTCTTGAGATCGCATGGTGGATCGAGAACCGGCGCCGATTCCAGACGCCTCCACACACGTGGGCGAGTTCGGCTGAACGGCTCGTAACCCTAACCGAAGCCGCGTTGAAGACCCCGTCGCCATGACCAGAGCCGCGCCGAAACCTGAGTTCGCCGCGACGCTGACGTTCGTGATTGGCGCAGTTGCGACTGAATTTCTTGCCCATGGGGATACTCCCTCGGCCTTGGCGCATGAGTACGCGATCGGCGTCGGCATCAGCTTTCTCGCCAGTCTGCTTCTCGACTACCGGGGCAACTACCGAAACCTCGTTCGGGCTGATGTCATGGCGATCAGCTCTCTCTACTTTCTCACCCTCTTCGAGTTTCTTGCCCCTCAGCCGCAGTTCGACGATCTTGTCACCCTTGATCAGACCCGTTCAGCACTCGTCGCATGCTTGTGGGGTTTTACGGGACTTGCCGTCGGGCGGCACTTCGCGCCGTCCACGCCTGGCAGTTTGACCGAGTTGCTCCAGCGTCCCGCACCGCCGCGGTTTCTGATAACGCTATTCAGTATCGCACTGTTCGGCGGCTTCCTGCACATGCTTTTGGCCGTCAACTTCAACGTCTTTGAACTCGTCGATCAGTTCATGGCCCCCCGCTTTAGTCAGCCCTGGGGTCGCGGCAAATTCGGCGACTGGAAAGCGCTGCTGGGGGAACTCGGCATGATTCTCTATTTGGTGCCCCCGCTGGCGGGCATCGTTCTCGCCAAGCGGGCCGAATACTCGGCGACCCATAAGCTGTATATCAGCGCCGGCTTCGCCTTCACCCTATTCTACGGCTTTACTTCGGGCACCCGGAACGTCATCGCCGCATACCTGGCCACATTCCTGGTCGCCTACGCATTCACGAGCCCACCGAACCGGAAACGTGAGCTAATCTGGGTCGGTGGCATCACGGCAGCGCTCATGCTCGTCGCGACCGTGGTGATGCTCGAGTTCCGCAACATCGGGTTCAGAAACTACCTTCAAGGATACAATGAGATCCGTAAATCAAAGGAGGACGCGAACCTATTCGTAGATTACAATCTATATGTTATCGGTAAGCTCACGGATATATTTCCCAAACATCATGACTATCTCGGGCTGGAGATACCATACCTGGCCATCATCCGCCCCATCCCTCGCGCCGCATGGCCGGGCAAGCCGGAGGGCCTCAGTCTGTCGATTGAGGATGCCGTCGGCGTCGAAGGGCTCACCCTCGCATCCTCGTTCGTAGGCGAAGCGTACATCAGCGGCGGCAATATTGGAGTACTCGTCGCCGGAGTCATCCTTGCCTCGGTGGCCGCTTGGTGGAACAAACTCGCTCATTCCGACAATTCCGGTTTCGGCAATCTCGTTTTCGCCTCCGGCTTCTTCGCCATGGTGATTTCAATGCGAAGCCTGTTTGTGTTTACGACCGCGATCTTGCCCACCGTCGCCGCCCTTGTCCTGGGAAACTGGCTCATCGCGAAGCGACGGCGCCCGCGGACGCCTCCGCCCACCTGATGCAGGTCGTATTCGCTAGTGTCGTTCCGTCGCCGTACCAACGTGACCTGTTTCGCGCGCTTGCGCTCCGGCAAATCGTCGGGGTCAAGATCCATTACTTGGAGCGTGCTGCACCCGACTCGCCGTGGCCGGAGGTCGATTTGGAGCCGTGGGAGGACATCCTTCCGGGTCTCACGTTCGGCCGTGGTCGTGTGCGTTCGCACATCAACTTCCGCATGCCGGCACCGCGGCCAAATGAGCTGTGGGTGGTGAATGGGGCGATCACGGACGTGACCACCCAGCGACTTATCCGGTCTTTGCGGCCTCCTTGGCTGTTTTGGGGCGAGCTTCCGTCTCAGCCGAAGTCCGCCTGGCACCGCCGTCTCCAGCGGTGCCTTTATGCCCCCTTGAGGCGGGCATCTGCTATTGTCGCCGTGGGGGAACGTGCTCGTCGCGCCTACGAGACAATCGCTCCCGGGGTCACCATCTATAATCAGGCATATACGTGTGACCTGCGCCGGTTCGCGGATGCGTCTGCGACCAAGCGCCCAGGGGGCGAGCCGGTCTTTCTCTTCTGCGGACAAATGATCTCCCGCAAGGGGATCGACCTTCTTCTTCAGGCCTTCTCGCAATTGGTTGCAGCCGGCGCCTCTGCGCGGCTCGAGTTGGTCGGACGCGAGGGGGAGCTTCCCGCACTGATGGAGCAGCTGCCTCCCGCCGTCCGTTCACGCATCGTCTACACGGGCTTCCTTCCCCCCGCCGATCTTCCCGCGGTGTTTGCCCGTGCTGATATATTCATCCTTCCGAGTCGCCATGACGGTTGGGGCGTCGTCATCAACCAAGCGCTCGGCGCAGGGCTTCCCGTGATCGCCAGCGAGGGCGTCGGTGCGGCGCAGGACTTGGTGCAACACGACTGGAACGGTCTCGTTGTCCCGACGGGCGACATCACTGCCCTTAGCAGCGCAATGTGGGCGCTGGCATCGGATCCCGAGCGGCGGCGAAAAATGTCCGAAAACGCCATGGCGTCCTCCCATGCGCTCGCTCCAGAACATGCCGCCGCCTTCTGGGAAGAACTCGCCGTACGACATCTTTCCGTGCGCCATGCGCATCCTACTCGCTAGCTCCAGCTCGGGATCACGCGGCGGCGGCGAGATCTTCCTGCTCTATCTGGGGGAGGCGCTGCGGATGCGCGGGCATGTGGTGGGCTTGTGGGCATCCACCCATCCCAAAATGGACGAACTGGCAGCCCGGTTTCGTGATATCGGTGATGTTGTCCGCACCGGCTACACCAACACCTACGATCGTTGGGACCGGGGTGCGTTCCAGGTGCCAGGTCGGCACGCCGCCCGCGCGCTCGCCGAAGCATGGATGAGCTGGCGGCCCGATCTGGTGCACCTCAACAAGCAGAATCTTGAGGACGCTCCGGACTTTCTAGCTGCCGCTCCCCTGCTCCCCGTGCCGCACGTCTGCACCATCCATATCACCCAGACCGCCGCCTTTCTCCGTGCGCGGTTCGCCTGGTGGCGGGATCTCGCGGCGCGTCGGGCCCTGCGCCACTACCGTGGCCCACTCATTGCGGTGGCTGACACGCGCGGCCGCGAATTGCGGGCTTTCGTGGGCAACTCCAAGGACGTACGCGTGGTCCTGAACGGGATTCACCCAATGAACCCAACCGGTGTATCCCGGGCCCAGCTACGTGCCGGACAAGGTATCGCAGAGGATGACTTTGCGGTCGCCGCCCTGGGCCGACTCGAGTCGCAGAAGCAGCCGCTCCGGTTTCTCGCCCACGCGGCGGAGATCCGCCGCCTCGAACCGCATGCGATCTTCCACTGGCTCGGTGCGGGGCGCATGGATGCCGATTGGGACCGCGAAGTCCAGCGGCTCGGCCTCGGCGTCGCGGCGAAACGGTGCGGGTGGAGCCCCGATGCCCAGGGCAAGCTGCCGGCGTACGACCTTTTTCTCCATACCGCCGGCTATGAGGGGCTTCCTTTGGCCCTACTCGAGGCCATGGACGCAGGGCTCGCCTGTGCCGTTGAATCAGGCGTCTACGGCCAACTCCCCGTGGCGCTGCAGCATTGCGCCATCTGCATCGACAACTCGACCGATTGGCGGCGTCTCCTCTCCGACCGGGTGTCCTTGTCTCGCCTTGGCGCCAAGGCCCAGACTCTCGTCCGCAACGAGTTCTCTACCGCCACCATGGCGCGTGCATACGAGGAGATCTACAGCTCCTTGAGACCTGTCCCTTGAACGTTCTATTTGTCCAGCCGCCAGCCGCCCATCGCGTAGGAGGTATTGACACCGCACTCTCGGGTCTGGCCCAGGCGGTCGCACCTGCGGACGTCCACGTGGAACGTGTCGAGACGCTTCATGCCGACGCGGCTGCCCACGCTGATCTCGTGCACTTCCACGGTCTTTGGGAACGCGCACACATTTCTGCACGGCGGCGGTGCGTCGCTGCCAATACGCCCTTTCTCATCTCTCCCCACGGCATGCTGGAGCCCTGGGCGTTCCAACACCGCGGCTGGAAGAAGTGGCCGTACTTTCATCTGATCGAGCGCCCGTCGTTCAAGGCCGCCAAGGCGATCCTGGCCACCAGCGACGCCGAGGCGACGCAGCTCGCGCGCTGGTTTCCCCGGCCACAGATTCGCGTCCTGTCACTCGGTGGCGATTTGCCTCCGTCGGGCAATCGGGACACGGCCCGCGGCGGAATAGGCGTCCGACCGGAGGAACTTGTGATCCTTTTTCTTTCGCGCTGCCACGAGAAGAAAGGGCTGCACTTGCTTATCGATGCCCTTCCAGCCGCCGCCCGCGCCGCCGGCAGGTCCGTTCGGCTTCTGGTCGTGGGCGATGGCGATCCGGCGTACGTAAATCCGCTGCGTTCCGCCACCACGCGGTGGACGGGAAACCTGCGGTGCACGTGGGCTGGTGCATGCTGGGGGCAAGAAAAGTGGCGCTACCTCCACGCCGCGGACCTGCTCTGTCTGCCTTCGTTTTCCGAGAACTTTGGGCTCGCGGTTCTCGAAGCGCTGTTCGCCGGGACGCCCGTGCTCACCACGACCGGCACCCCTTGGGCGTCGCTTCGGGGAGCCCTGCCGGTTGAAACCATCCCGCCGACCACAAAAGACCTTCAGACCGCGCTCGCCCGCTTTCTCATTCAACCGCCGCCCACTGACGCCGTCCGACAGAACACGCGGTCCCTTGCCCAAGCTATGTTTGGCTGGCCAGCGCTTGCGCCGCGGTATGTCGCCCTGTATCGCGAACTGGCCCGCGCCTGAATTCCATGCCGATCGACATCGCCCAGCATCTTCAGAACCACAACTACTCCCCCAGCATCCAGCTGCGGCGTGTGGCATGGACGGTCGTCGGACTGCTTTTTCGGTTCACGCCGTGGTTCTGTCACGGGTTCCGCAATACGTTGCTCCGGGGGGCAGGGGCGACAATTGGTCGTGGCGTTCGCATCCACCCCACGGTCCGGATCACGTTCCCCTGGAACCTGAAGGTCGCTGACCATGTGGTGATCGGAGCTCACACGCAGCTGTACGCCCTCGCGCCAATTCTGATCGAGCATGACGTCCTCATCTCCCATGGCGCGCACTTGTGCGCCGGATCCCACGACTACACGCAGGCCAATCTTCCGATTGCCCACGCACCGGTGCGCGTCGAGTCCGGGACCTGGATCGCCGTCGAGGCCTTCATTGGTCCTGGGGTGACGATCGGCACGGGATCCGTGGTGGGCGCACGCGCTGTGGTGATGCGGACCATGCCGGCAAAGAGCCTGGTGGCCGGAAACCCCGCACGCGTAATCCGGCCCTTGTAGTCACGCACGTTCGTAGAATCACGCATGCTGCGCCCTGCACAGGAAAAGGAGACCGCCGCTGACGCCAGACGGCGTCCATCGGTGGTTTCGGCCGCCTTCAGCACGATCGGCAAAGCCTCTTGGCCAGAACGCACCGCACTCGCGATCGGCGTTGCGGCCATCGGTTGTGTCACGGGTTATCTGCTCCCGTTCTGGCGCGAGATTCCGGAGCTATCGCACGGCTGGTTCGCGGCGCCGTGTGCGCTTGCGCTGCTGTGGCAGTCACGTCGCGAGCGCGCTTGGGACGCGTCCTGGCCCAAGCCTCTCGCCGGAGTCACCCGCTGGATCGTCGCCACCTGCGGGGCTGCTCTGGCGCTCATCACCGGTCTGGCGGCCCTCGCCCAGGGGCCGACGCACGCCCAACCCGCGTTTCTCACCGGCGTCACCCTGTGCTGCATCCTCATCTCAACCGCCCTCATGCTGTCGCGCTCCCCGACGCAACTGCTGCGGTGCAATGGAGCCAGCGTGGCGGCCGCGATCCTGTGGCTCGCGGTCGTCCCCCTGCCGAGTGGCAGTCTCGCGAACCTCACGCACGCCCTGCAGAACACCATCACCGCCGTATCCGTGCAGCTGCTGCACTTTCTCGGCTTCGCCGCGGTCCGCCATGGCAATGTCATCCAGTTGCCGAACGCCTTGGTCGGCGTAGAGGAAGCCTGCAGCGGTATCCGCAGTCTGACCGCCTGTCTCTTTGCCGGCATCGTGCTCGGGGCGTTCATGCTGCAGCGCAACCGCCGCCGGCTGGCCATCGTGGTATTTGCCGGCGCGCTCGCGCTGCTAATGAATTTGGGTCGCTCGCTGCTCCTTTGCCTGCTCGCCGCCCGCGGCACGGAGATCCGGGGACTCTGGCACGACGCAAGCGGCTACGCGGTTCTCAGCCTGACGGTCGCCGTTCTATTTGTCGCGTGCCTGCTGCTCGAGCGACCTGTCGCAGCCGCTCCGTCGAACGAGCATCGCCCTCTGCAACAGGCGCGCTTCTGGTTCTTGCCGCACGGCCTCCTGGTCGGCGCCACGGCGCTGAGTCTCGCGGTTGTCCTGCTCAAGGTGATGCCCAGCAGCGCAAGCGAACGCCCGCCGCCCAACCTCGCGGGGCTGCTCTCCATCGATTCGCCCGGGTGGCGCCACCACGCCGATCCATCGATCCAGACCTACCGGGCGGCACTGGGCACCGATTGGCTGCATCAAGAAACGTACATCCGCCACGGAACCCAGATCACGTTCTACATGGCCTTTTGGCCGAGCCGACAATCGACCTTCGGTTCCGTCGCGCTGCACACGCCCGACATCTGCCTGCCCGGCAGCGGCTGGGACGCCCGCCCGGCCCCAGCGGCGGCGGCAACCTACCCGATTCCGGATCCCCTGCGCTTCTGCTTCGAGAAGGACGGTTTCCCGCAGCACATGTGGTTCTGGCACATCTTCGACAATCGTCTCGTGGGTGAACGCGCCGGGCTCTACCCGTGGCAGCTTGCGCCAACCCTGCTCAAGCACGGCGTTCACGCGCGCGCGCCGCAGTGGGTGATCCGCATTTCCAGCAACGTTCCGCTCGAAAGCCTGTCGGGCGAACCCCTGTTGACCGAATTCTTCAAGCGGCTCAGCGCCGCGGGACTCTCGCCCCGGGAGTAGCCATGCAGAGGCACGCTGGCATGCTCGTTTCCCCTTCGTCGACGCTAGGTCGCATCGCGGTCGTTCACGCGCTGGTCCTCAGCAGCTTTCTCTCCTGGCGGTTTGGGGGAATGGAGGCAACCACCCGGATGATCAGCGCCTGGCTCGCGCTGCCGGCCCCCTTCATCAGCGCACTGGCCCTGCGGCAGGCAGATGCCGCCTTCCGCCGGCAACTCGCCTGGATTCTGGTGCCGCTCGCATTGCTTACGACGCTTGTCCTGATCAGCGCAGCCAATCCGCACATGCGAATGATCTACGCCGAAGGCGAGCCTCTCGGACTCGTCGGCCGCGAGGATTACCTTCACTACCTGCCTTCCACGGCCTGGCCGAGGCACACGCTGGAGGACTTCTTGCTGAACGCCGGCTATGTTCTCGCCGGACTCAATGTCCTGATCACTCGCCCGAGCCGCCGTGTGCAGATAGCCGCCCTCACCTGCGTCACCCTCAATGCGGCCGCGCTCGCCTGCACGGGCACCGTCTTCAAGTTGTTGCACGCAACCGAGATTCTCGGCCGGTATCCTTCCCCAAACACGAACTTCTTCGCCACGTTCGTCTACTACAACCACTGGGGAGCCTTCGCGGTCCTCGGCGCCGCAGCTGGTGGTGCGCTCGCGCTCTATCATCTGCAGCAAGCCGGCCAACGACCGTGGCACAGCACGCCCGCCCCGCTTTTCGTCGTTCTCACCGTTCTCATCCTGGCCTCGATCCCGGTCAGCGGCGGACGCGCCTCACTCGCCGCCGGCCTCATCATTGCCCTCGGCCTCGCGCTCCGGTTCGTGCCGCGCCAGCTTCACTTGAGTGCCCGGCTGCGGCGGTCCGCGATCACGGTTGCTGCCGCACTGCTGGTCCTCACCGGCGCCACCCTGTGGCTCGCCCGCGATCGAATCCACTTCTGGAGCAACAAAACCGCCGGCCAGTATCAGGAAATCCAGTCGGGCGGCATCGGCGATGCGCGGCTGGCGGTGTATCGGCAAACCTGGGACCTGTTTCTCGAAAAGCCCGTCTACGGTTGGGGGTGGCAGAGCTTTCGCTACGCGTTCCGAAGCGTCCAGTCGTTCGACTACAAGATGGAGAATGAGCAGCGGGAAGCGTCGGTGTTCCTCGACGCGCATAACGACTGGCTGCAACGCCTGGCGGAGCTGGGGCTGGTTGGCGCAACGCTCTCGGTCGCCACGCTCGTTGGGCTCGCCCGCCTGGCGCTACGCCAACACTGGCTGCTGAGCCCGAGCGCCGAGATTGTCATCGGACTCGTGGGGCTGGCGGCACTGGCCTGCGTCGACTTCCCCTTCGCCTGTCCTGCCATCGTCGTCACCGGCTGGATGCTATTGTCCGTCGCTGCCGGGATTGCCCATCAGCGAAGCGAGCGTTTCCCCGCCTGATGGCCCTCGTCTTCGTCAATCGTTTCTATTGGCCCGCCACGCCGGCAACGGGGCAGTTGCTCACGGACCTGGCCAGCCACATGGCGGCCCAAGGTTGGTCGGTAACCGTGATCACGAGCACCCCGACTGGCCACCCGCTGCCGGCATTCGAATGTCACGAGGGCGTGTCCATCGTGCGCACTCACGGGCTCTGCGGCACGCGGCGGGGATTGGTGGCGAAGGCCGTCGCGTTCTCCACTTTCGCACTCGCGGCCACCGTCCAACTCTGGCGCCACACCCGCCGTGGAGATGTGGTGGTCGCCCTGACCGACCCCCCACTGATCGGCGTGCTCGCGCAATGGGTGGCGCGAACTCGCGGCGCCCGGCTCGTCCACTGGGTGCATGACATCTATCCGGAAATCGCCGTGGCCCTGTCACGCTCGCGATTACCAGACGCGTTGCGTCCCTGGCGCAACGCCGCCTGGCGAGGGGCAGACCATTGCGTGACCCTTGGGCAGGACATGGCGGACGTGCTGCGGTCCGCCGGCGTTAGTCCGTCCCGGCTCTCGGTCATTCCCAATTGGGCCCCGGTCGGTGTGTCCGCCCTGCCGCGAAACGCACCCGAAAGGCTGGCCCTCCGCCGCGAGTGGAACCTCGAAGACCAGTTTGTGGTGGGCTATTCGGGCAATCTGGGCCGCGTGCACGATCTCGATCCAATCGTGGCGGCAGCAGCCCTCCTCAAGGATGACCCGACCATCGCGTTCGTCTTCGTGGGCGATGGCCCCCAACACGCAGCGCTCCGCGACCGCGTGCAGTCGGCAAAGCTCGACAACGTCCGGTTCCGCCCAACCCAACCTCGCGATCGGCTCAGCGCGAGCCTTGGCATCGCCGATCTTCACCTCGTCACACTCCGCCCCGGTTGCGAGCGCTTCGTCTTTCCCAGCAAGTTGTACGGCATAGCCGCCGCCGGTCGACCGGTCCTGTTCGTCGGCCCGCCCGATTGCGAGATCGCCCGCCAGGTCGCCGCGTCCGGAATCGGAGCTGCCGTCGACGGCAGCCGCGTGGCTGACATCGCCGCGGAGATACGGCGCTTTGCGGCATCCCCGCCCCTGGTCGCACAAAGCGGGGCCGCCGCGATCCGTTTTGCTGAGCAGACCGGCGCCAACAAGGCGCTCGCCCAATGGCATTCACTGCTCGCCCCGCTGGCACGTTCGTGACCACTCTCCCCTGTTCCAGCTGAGATGACCGCCCGCATCACCGCGCTATCCCTCATCGCGCTCGACGTCCTGACGTCGGTGGTCGTCTTCAATCTCCTGAGCTACGCCCGCGGTGTGATCGAACCAGGGGCATTTCTCCTCGTTCCGCTTCTCGCTCCCGTCAGCGCCCTGTTGATCGCGATCTACCTCGTACAGGGCTACCGCTCGCGAACGGACATGCTGAGCGTGGATTACGCCAGCCAGCATGCCATCGCCGTTCTCATCGCGATGGTTGCCACGCTCCTCCTCACGTACGTGGTACTTCCAGGCGATATCGACCTGCAGAACAGCCGTGCGGTCATCGCGCTGAGTTTCTTCGCGCTGATGCTCTTCACCCTGGGATACCGCCGCCTGATATATCTGCGATCGCTCGGCGCCCACGCCGGACGAAGCCTGGTCTTCGTTGGCGATGCCCAAAGCTTTGGGATGTTCCAGGAAGAATGCCGCAAGATGGACGTCCATCGGCCCATCATTTGTCCAGACTCTGCCCTGATTTCCGCGCGCGCGGCCCCCGCGTCTGGAAGTACAAATGCACCTAGTCTGGCGGCGCTCCTGGAGGAGATCCGACGCGGCAACATCGAGGTCGAGGCGATTGTCCTCCGCGAGTCGGCCCACGATCTTCCCCCCTCGCTCTCTCAGCAATTGGTCCAACTCTACTTTGCCGGCGTCCCCACCTATACCCTCGAGCTCTTCCACGAGGTCTACTGGCAGAAGATACCTCTCTATCGCCTGAACCAAACCTGGCTCTTCCAAGAGGGTTTTCAGATCGCGCGCGAACCGGTGTTCGAGCGGATCAAGCGGGCGTGCGACATCGTTTTCTCATTCTTTGCCCTCCTGGTCTCATCCCCGGTGATCCTCCTCTCCGCCCTTGCCATCTGGATCGAAGACCGGGGTTCGCCGCTCTTCGCACAAACGCGCATCGGCAAGAACCACGTGCCGTTTCGCATCTACAAGTTGCGGACCATGCGCCCCACCGCTGGCGGCGCGCGCTACACGGCGCCGGGGGACAGCAGGATCACGGTCGTCGGGCGCTGGCTGCGGCTCACGCGCATCGACGAATTTCCTCAGCTCTGGAACGTGCTCCGAGGCGAAATGAGTCTGATTGGCCCGCGCGCCGAATGGGACAAACTCGTCGTGGATTACGAACGGCAGATTCCCTGTTACTATTTCCGACACCTCGTGCGTCCCGGGATCACGGGCTGGGCGCAGGTGAATTACCCTTACGGCGCCAGCATCGAGGACACGTTGCGAAAGCTGGAATACGACCTCTATTACATCCGCCATTTCTCGTTCCGCCTCGATGCCACGATCGTCTTGAAGACGATCCACACGATGCTGTTCGGGAAGGGGCAGTAATCCGGAATGAAATCATACGACTTTATCGCCATTGGCGGGGGGAGCGCGGGATTCAATGCAGCGCGCGTCGCCGTCGCGCTCGGGCTGAGGACGGCCATCATCGATGGCGCCCGCGAACTCGGTGGGCTGTGCATCCTGCGCGGCTGCATGCCTTCGAAGACGCTCCTTTACAGCGCGGAGGTGCTGCATCTCGCCCAGAAGGGGGCGATTTTCGGACTCAAGACCCGGGGGCAGGTGGACATGAAAGCGGTCCACGCGCGAAAGCTGAAAATCATCGGGGAGTTCGCCGAGTACCGGTTGAAGGCCCTCGAATCGGGTAAGTTCGACCTGATCCGCAGCCATGCCCGATTTGTGGGTCCGCACACGGTCGAGCTATCCACCGGCGAACGTATCCGCAGTCGGCATTTCCTGATCGGCACCGGTTCGAAGGTGAGCACGCCAGCCGTTCCAGGGCTGAGAGAAGCTCCCTTCTGGACGAGCGACGACATTCTCGACCTCGATTTCGTCCCCAAGAGCGTGATTGTGCTCGGCGGAGGCATCGTCGCTTGTGAACTCGCTCAATTTCTCAATCGCATCGGCAGTCGCGTCACCCAAGTCCAGCGGAGTTCCCACATCCTGCGCGATCACTCGCCCGAGGCGGCCGTGGTCGTGGAGCAAGCCCTTCGCGACGAAGGCATCGAGCTTTTCACCGCGACCCAACTGCAACAGGTGAAACACGCCGCTGGACGCGGCTTCACCATCGAGTTCATGCACGAGGGCAAGGTCGTTCGCCGGCAGGCGGAGCGGCTCTTCAATGCGCTCGGACGCGAGCCCAACGTGGCCGGGCTTGATCTCGGCGCCGCCGGCGTCGCCGCGCGGCCGAACGGTCAGATCATCACCGACCAATGGCAGCAGACGAGCCAGCCTCACATCTACGCGGCGGGGGACTGCGCCGGTCCGGTCGAGATCGTCCACATCGCCATTCAACAAGGCGAACTCGCGGCGCGCCATGCCGCCGGCGTTGGTGACCTCAAGCCCGTCGACTACTCGCTCCTTCTGAACGTCGTGTTTACCGATCCCCAACTCGCGACGATCGGCCGGAGTGAACGCGAGCTGGAGCAGGAGCGGACGCCGTTTCTCAAGGCGAGCTATCCGTTCAACGACCACGGCAAGTCCATCCTCATGGATGCCAATTACGGGCATGTGAAGGTTCTGGCCGCACCCAAGTCCGGGCGACTGCTCGGCGCTGAGATCGTCGGCAAGGATGCGGGCGAACTGATCCACAGTTTCAGCGGTCCGCTGGCGATGCGCGCGACCGTCTTCGATCTGCTGCGCGCTCCGTGGTATCACCCGACGCTCGCCGAGATCATCACCTACCCGCTCGAGGAGATCGCCGACACGATTGGCGCCGCTCCCGTCAAGGTGGCGCCCAAACGCCGCCGGCGCCACCCTGGCCGTCGCGCCTGAGTCGAGCAAAGCGGGTCGGTTTACGCCTTCAGGCGTAGCAGTAGTAGGAGTGCAACACGGCAAGCCCGAGCAGGCTTCCGCCGGTTACGCGGACCAGAAGCCACGGTCCGCACCTGATCCATGGCGCGAGAACCAGAATCAACAGCGGCAGCGCCATTGCCGGATATCGACTGGAGAATTGTCGGGTAACGGCCCCAGCCGCAACGCAGAGCCCGAACACTGCGCCCGCGGATCCCCACAAGACTCGATCTCTCGAGTTCCAAAGAGCAGCGGCCAACGCCCCGACAAACATGCCTGCCGCGGCGATAAACCCGACATTCACAACGCGGTTCATGATGGCGGCGAACTGGTCGCCCGGGAAGAAACGCTGCACCGAGGTGAGAGTTGTCGGCGCTGCAAACTGCAGAACGAACTGCGCCAACCCCGTCGCCATTCCGGCAACCAGCGCCACGGACCGGTGCCGCCAAAGAAATCCCGGCGCGATGATCAGCGTAACCACGCCCGTAATCGCGAACGCCAATCCCAGATGGGCAATGGAGTACCCAGCACTCATGCTGCGCTGCGCTGGCGGCAAAAGACCTCCCCAGATCCCGAACACCAGACAGATCGGCACCAATGCCGCTATCGTGACGCCAATGACCAGCCTCCAGCCCGAACGCCTCAGTGGCGCAAGCATCGCGAGTCCAGGCACGGCTGCCAGATAGGACTGTCTCGTCGTCGTCGCTACCACCAGGCCCAAGGCGTACAGAATCGCCCAGCGCCACGGAATATCGCCCTCGCTGGCGTGCTTTGACCAACCGATTGCCCCGGCAGCAGCCAACGAGATACCGCATAGCCCCAATGCCTCCGTAATCGCCATGCCTGCACAAACCCACGCCATCGGCACGGCCAGCGCCGTGCCGGCCAGCACCCCAGATTGCCCCATCGACACCAAACAATATCCCGTGAGTGCAACCGTCCCCGCCAACAACAGCAGATTTGGGACCCTAATCCACGGCACGTCGAGAGCTCCGGTCCCGCCCGAGATGATATAGTTCATCATTGCATGGAGAGGACCAGGAGCAACCGATCGCTGCCCGACGAGCCAGTCATGAAAGCAATGGGAACGCGCCAACGCCTGCGCAGATTCCAAATGATACACTTCGTCCCAGAACGGTCCTCTGGACCGCGTAAGTGTGTACAGCGTCAGCACGGCGAACGCGGCCGCGAACCATAGTAGGTACGCGCGATACCATTTGGTCGGCTGCGTCTTGGTATCGGGCATTCGCCCATCAGGCACGCATGGGCGATTAGGCGGCGCAACCGCAAATCGGCCCGCCCGCATTCAGGTATGCCGGGGCCTCTGAGGCTAAAGCTCAGCGAATCCTCAGCAGGTCGGGCAAGGAGACGCGTTTTTCGTAAAGCGCCTTGCCGACGATGACGCCATCCAGGTTAGCGTGACGTCGCGCGAGCTCCGCGAGCTTCACGACGTCCTCGCGCCGGCTCACGCCACCGCTGGCAATCACGCGGAATCGTCCCGCTCGCAGCATCGCTTCCTGGGCGGGGAAATTCGGGCCGGTGAGCATTCCGTCCGTGCTGATATCCGTGTGGATCAGCGTCCGCACGCCCAGCGCGTCCATCCGCTGCGCCAGCGCAATCGCCGTCAACTCCGCCGTCGCCACCCACCCCTTCACGGCCACCTTGCCGTTCTTGGCATCGATTCCGACTGCCACCTTTTCCCCCAAAGCCTGCACGAGTTCACCCACGAAGGTCTCGCTTTCCGCCGCCCGCGTGCCGATCACGACCCGCGAGACGCCAAAGCCCAGCGCCCGTTCCACGGCCGTCCGTGTGCGCAGGCCGCCGCCGAGCTGGACCTTCATGCCCAGTGCGGCGATCGCCCGCACCGCTTCGAGATTCTGCGGTTCGCCCGCGAAGGCGCCGTCAAGGTCCACCACGTGCACCCACTCACTCCCCGCCTGCTTGAACTCGGCGGCTACGTCCGCCGGATGCTCGGCATAGACCGTCTCCTGGTCCGCGCGGCCCTGCGTGAGCCGCACACAGCGGCCGGATTTGATGTCGATCGCGGGATAGATGGTCATGCGTTTTTCGAATTCCGGTTTGCGATTTTCGGTTTCAGGCTCACCCGAAAGCAAACGTTCATTTATGACGAAGCCCTATTCCGTTCCGCCCTTCCTCTCTGAGCTGCTCCACGCGCGCTCGCCTTCGGGCGCCGAGAACGAGGCCCAGGCCGTCTTCGATCGTCACGTGAAGTCCGCCGCCGACGCTTATGCCAAGGACGCCCTCGGCAACCGGCTGGCGACCCTCAACCCCAAGGGCGACCCCGTCCTCATGCTCGCGGGGCACATGGACGAGTTGGGGCTCATCATCACGTACGTGAACAAGGAGGGATTCCTCTACTTCGACACGATTGGCGGGCACGACCTCAGCGTCATCTCCGGCCGCCGTGTCGTCATTCAGACCGCCAACGGCCCGGTGAAAGGTGTCACCGGCAAGCGCGCCATCCACCTCATGGACGACGAGGATCGCAAGCGCGTCCCCAAGAAGCACGAGATCTGGATCGATATCGGCGCACGCTCGAAGGACGAGGCCCTCGAGCGGATCAGCATCGGTGACGTCGCCACCTACGACCACGAACTCGAGCTCATCCACGGCAGTATCGGCACCGCCCGTGCCTTCGACAACAAGGTCGGCGCCTACATCGTTGGCGAAACGCTCGTCCGCCTCGCGAAGGAAAAGAAGCGACTCGCCGCCAGGCTGGTCAGCGTCGCCACCTCCCAGGAAGAGATTGGCACGCGCGGGGCCACAACCGCCACGTACCTCGTCAACCCGCATATCGCCGTCGCGATCGATGTTGGCCACGCCACCGACCATCCCGACTGCGACAACCGCAAGTTCGGCGAGACGAAACTTGGCGGCGGCCCAATCATCTGCCGCGGTCCCAACATCAACCCCAAGGTCTATGCCTGGCTGGTCGAAGCCGCCAAGAAGGCGAAGATCCCCTACCAACTCGAGGCAGATCCGAGGCCGACCGGCACCGATGCCCGCGCCATCCAAATGGGACGCGGCGGTGTCGCCACGGGGCTGGTCAGCATTCCCCTGCGCTACATGCACACGCCGAGCGAACTCGTCGATCTCGAGGACGTGGAGCGCTGCGTGAAATTGCTGGTGGAGTTCGCCCGCGGCCTCGAGTCGGGCGACTACGCCCACTTCTGAGCGGTTCTCTTCCGGACAGCAAAAGGCCGGCGAGTCGTCGCCGGCCTTATTGTTTGGCCCGATCACCAGCGCCATCGCTGGTGCTGCGTTCCAGAACGTCGCCGCAAAGGGGGGGCACGATGATGCCAGCGGAGATCGTCGGTGTACGGCAGTTCCGCCGCGTCAGCTCCGCTCGATGTCCATGGGTCCTGTCCGGTCCGCGCATTGCGCTCGGAAACGGGAGCCACCGCGTAGGGCGATCCTGCCGCGATCGCCCGGCACGCCGCCTCGATGTCCTTCAATTTGGCGCGTCCGAGATCAAGCAGCCCGGAGATTGGCAACGATTGCACCGCCGTCAGGGTCGCCGCACTCGGTTCAGACGCCAGAACCAGCACCCGCGGCCCTGCCGCTTCGTTGCTCGTCCACACTCCCAGCAGCGTCAGGACGTCGAACTCAAAGCCATGGACACACGCGATGAGAAGCTCGATGCCTCCGCTCGCTAGCACCGAGGCGCCGCAGGCTGGGTCGGCTTCACAATACACGCGAGCCGACGGAAACGCCCGGCTCAACGCCCGCGCGAGCTTTGCGCCCCGGGCCTTGTTCCTCTCCAGCACCAGAATTCGTTGAAGTTGGTATTCGGAAGCCATTTTCGCGCCCTCTCCTCGCCAGGACGGTCCTGACGCGGCCGAGAGTACGTAACGACACCCAAGCGGGAAGTGCCCGGATTACCGGAATTCCGGTATTCTTGATCCTCGCCATGAACGCCGCCGGCGAGCATCGGGCTCAGCCCAGCCGCGCCTTCTCCCTCCGCGTGGGCCTACCGAGCTCGTGCGAACGACCAGCCCTTGAGGACCGGTGCAATTATATCCAACTATGCGAGAATAGCTTATGGGATAATGTCCAGATACTCCAGAATAATGTCCAGATACTCGACCACCGCCGGCCCAGGCGCCCGGTTCCAGCGCACAGCCACAACCGGCACCGTGCGGATCGCCAGCCGCGCTTCAACTGAGCTCAGTTTTCCCCGAACTGGAAGATGCACGTGCCCTCGTAGCGCCCGGCCCCGATCGCGTACTGGCTCTGCGGCCCAGCTCGCTCCGGCGGCTTTCCTTTCGAGCCAATCGCCGGGATCGCGTGCAGGAGGGATATCTCGCCAGGCGGGAAGTCGGCGGTGGTCGTTGCCGCACTGATGCGCGGTGTGCCAACGCGCAGGTAGACATCCCCGCTGCTCGTCGACACCGCCATCGCTCCGGCCGCGGTCGCAAATTGGGTCCAGTACGGTTCGGCGAAGTATCCTTCAAACTCCGGGTACTCCCAACTCTCCCCCGGCTGGACAACGTGTGGCCGGTGCTCGTGCACGCCCAGGGTCGTTCCTTTCAGCCGATTCTGCCAGACCCGGTGTGGCCCGCGACCGAGCCATCGGAAGCCCGCGAGCTCATTTTCGGGACAATCGAAAGTCACACCGTGGAACGAAAACCGCCCGTTCACATTGTAGCTGTAGTCCAGCCGCAGCGTGCCGTCGGAGCGTATGGTCCACCGCACGCGTCCCATTCCGCTGGGGCCGCCTGCCGCTTCGAGCCAGGCCACGGCGCCCGCGCTGCCCGGTTCGACGCCTTCGCCCGTGGTCACCACGGCCGGCTGCGTCACCGACACTGGGAATCGTTCCGCGGAATACCCCACGCGGAATGTCCGAAGCGTCACAGGCCGCGGGTCATAGCGCCGCAGGTTGCTGAGCCGAACCGCCGCCACCAACTGGGGCGCAAACTCGAACCTTGCTCCGTCCTGCGGCCGCCGCGTCGCATCGAAGATCGTCTCCCAATGCTCGCCATCCGCGGAAACCTCGATGGTCGCGCCGAGAACCGCATCAGCCCCGCGCAGCTCCACGAGCTCAATCTCGACGCAGCTCGCCAACCCCGGTTGGGCGAGACGGTGCGTCCCTTCGGCAAGGGTCCGATCTACCTCCGTGAACGGCAGCCACGTCGGCTCTGTGCCGTTCGCTTGCCGCGCAAACACGAGCCGCGGCCCTTGTGACAAGGGAAACGTCTTCCCGCCCCGCCGCACATCGCGCAGCATCCCCGTGCGCGCGTCGAACCGAGCCGTCACTCCGGCCGCCTTCAGTTCGATCATGTCGTCGTGCTTCGTCACCGAGGCGGGTTCCGCCGCCGGCTGTACCGCCGCCATGCTTCCGGCGAGGGTCTTTCCGCGCTCGCTCAAACGAGGCGTCGCCCACGTCCACGTCCACAGCGCGTCTCCCCGCGGTGAAAACGCCGTCACGGCCAGTGCGTCCGCCTCGGCCCACGATGCCGGCAGCGCCAGCCGCATCTGTCCCCGCGACTGCGGCGCGACATCCGGCCCCGGCATCTCACCCCGCGCCACCACAACCTGGGCGGTCGTGGCCGACGGCGCCTTCAAATCGAAGCGCCGCAGCTCCCACGCAAACCGGCACTGCTTCAACGAAGTGAAGTCGTAACGATTTTTCACCGTGAGCGTACCGTCGAAGCCGGCATCGAGTCTCGGCGCGTCAATTTGCACCGGGGACCAAATCTCCCGCACGGCAAAGAAGCTGCCTTCCTTCTCGTGATTTGGCCCGACGATGCCATCGGGCGCGAACGTGCTGAACACATCGATCTTCCCGCCGCGATCAGTCCGCACCACGCCTTCATCCGCGAACACCCAGATGAAGGCCCCGGCGCCCACCGGTGATGCGACAATCGCATTCCAGTAGTCCTCGAGTCCCGCTCCGGCCCCGCCGTCATACATGGCGTGGAGCACTTCGGTCGGCATGACGAGATCGCGTCCACGCAGCAGGCCTTCGAGCACATCAAAATTCGGATAGTGCTTCGTGTTCACGCCCGCGTGCAGCTCCCAAGGATGCAGCACCGGCCGGCGCTGCGGGTCATACAACGCGAACTCGCCGTCGAGGTCACGATTCCACCCACCTTCATTGCCGTTATCCCAAAACAGGATGCTCGGGTGATTCACATCCCGCTCCACCAGCGAGCGCACGAGTAGCCGCCCAACCGCCGTGCCATGGGCCTTCTGCCAGCCGCTGAGCTCATCCAGCACATAAAGTCCGAGTTCATCGCACGCGTTCAGGAAGGCCTCGTCGGGCGGATAGTGCGACATCCGCACGGCGTTCATATTCATCTCCCGGATCAGGCGCACGTCCGCGTAACAGTCTTCTGGATTCAACGCCCTTCCCGTCGCCGGCCGGAAGCTGTGCCGGTTCACGCCTTTCAGGCGTACGCGCTGGCCGTTCACATAGAGTCCGTCGCCCTCGCGCACTTCAAAGGTCCGAAATCCGAAGCGTTGCTCGAGCGTGTGCACGACTTCGACGCCTCGGCGCAGCGCCAGCCGCAGCGTGTACAAAACGGGGGACTCCGCCGACCACGGCTGCACCGCCGGCACTTGTCCCGTCACCCGCACGCGTCCCGCCCCGCCGGCCGGGATCCGTGTGCTCAGCAGCGGTCCAGCGACCCGGCCCGCGCCATCGACGATCTCTGCCTCGACCCGATCCGCATCCCGCACCGCCCCCAGCGTCACATCCATGTTGATCGCGCCATCGGCCTGCGCGTCGACGGCCACGTGGTCGATCCACTGCGTCGGCGCCGACTCGATCCAAACCGGGCGATAGATTCCCCCAAAGACCCAGTAATCGCCCCCGCGCTCGGCCTTCTCCGTGTCCTCATTGGCCGACACCTTTGCCACATCCACCTCAAGGACGTTCTCGCCGCCGGCGCCAAACCGGACCAGCGGCGTCACCTCAAAACGAAACCGGTTGAACCCGCCTTGATGGATCGGTCCGGCCTGGCGTCCATTCACGGTAACCACGGCGTCGGTCATCACGCCATCGAAGACGAGCCAGAGGCGCCGCCCCTCCCACTCTGCCGGCAGCTGAAACCGGGTCCGGTACAGGCCGTGCTCGTCCGACTTCACCTTTTGTTGGCCGTAGTGATACGAGCCAAAACCGTGCAACTCCCAGTTGGATGGCACCGGAATCGTCGCCTTCTCCCCCGCCCGTCGCCCCCCCGTGACGGTGAACTCCCAAGTCACGGCGTCCTTTGGCCCTCGCCCGGAAAGGTACTGCCGCTGCGTAATCGGTTCAGACGCGCCGCGCGCCGCGGCCGAAATCAGGGCGGCAGATGCAGCTAGCATCCACGCCCAGCGAAGGCATTGGGGTGTCATTGGAGTACCCCAAGGCACCCTCTACGACCACACGTGTGAAGCCCAAAGGAGTCGGACGGTCCTTGCCGGCACCAACCCGCCGCGCCCAGCGACGCTCAGGCGGCGTCCTGCTTCGGCTCTGGCTTCGTCGTCCGACGCAACGTCGGCCGACGCCGGCCCGCCACCACGGCTGCATCCACAATGACATCGGTGACGTCGTCGCGCTGCGGCAACTCGTACATCACCTCGAGCATCAAAGTCTCCATGATCGAGCGGAGGGCGCGGGCGCCCGTCTTCAACTCGATGCCCTTCTGGGCGATCGCCTTCACGGCATCGGGCGTGAACTTCAGGCGCACACCGTCCATGGCGAAGAGCTTCGAATACTGCTTCACCATCGCGTTCTTTGTCCGCAGCAGAATCTTCTCGAGGTCCTCGACCTTCAGCTGATCCAGCACGGAAACCACCGGCAGCCGGCCGATGAACTCCGGAATCATGCCGAAGCGGATCAGGTCCTCGGGCGCGAGGGCCTTCATCATCTCCTCGGGGTGCATCGACTGGTCCTGCTGCGCCTGGATGGACGAGAAGCCCATGCTCCGCTGGCCAAGCCGGCGCTGCACGATGTTGTCCAACCCCACAAACGCCCCGCCGCAGATGAACAGGATGTTCGTCGTGTTGATCTGAATGTACTCTTGGTTCGGATGCTTGCGGCCGCCCTGCGGGGGCACGTTGCACACCGTACCTTCAAGAATTTTCAGGAGTGCCTGCTGCACGCCTTCACCGGAAACATCGCGCGTGATCGAGACATTCTCGGTCTTGCGGCCGATCTTGTCGATTTCGTCGATGTAAATGATCCCGCACTCGGCCTTCTTGACGTCGTAATTGGCGGCCTGGAGGAGCCGCAGCACGACATTCTCAACGTCTTCGCCGACATAGCCGGCCTCGGTGAGCGTGGTCGCGTCCGAGATGGCGAACGGCACATCGAGAATCTTCGCGAGCGTACGCGCCAGCAGCGTCTTGCCCGAGCCCGTCGGGCCCACGAGGAGGATGTTGCTCTTCTCGACCTCAACGTCGCTGAACTCCGGGGCAACCGCCGCCGAATCCTTCGACTGACCCGAGTCGAACATCAGCCGCTTGTAGTGATTGTAGACGGCGACCGAGAGAACCTTCTTGGCGTGATCCTGGCCGATGACGTAGTCATCAAGCGTCTTCTTGATCTCGGCTGGCTTCACGAGCCGAACGGTCGGTTTCGCCTCCACGGAGGGGGCCTTGACCTCGCGATCGATGATCGTCTTGCAGACGTTCACGCACGAATCGCAGATATACACCCCCGGCCCGGCGATGATCTTCTTCACCTCCGCCTGCGACTTACCGCAAAACGAGCACAGGGTCATGCGGGCGGATTTTGCCATGGCCGATAGAGTGAATCGAGCGCGACGTGAGTCGAGGCTGGAGTTGCCTTACCCTAGCCCCTAAATCAGGCAGCCGCGGTCTGAACCGAGAGAGTCTGTGCTTCGCGTGTCGAAGAGACGACGTGGTCCACCAGACCGTAATCCTTGGCCTCTTGGGCGCTGAGGTAATAGTCGCGGTCGGAGTCCTTCTCGACCTGTTCCGGAGTCTTGCCGGTGTGCCGGGCAATGGCCTCATTCAAGGTCTTGCGCCAGCGCAGGATCTCACGGGCCGCGATCGCGATGTCGGCGGCCTGGCCACCCGCACCGCCGCTCGGCTGGTGGATCATCACCCGGCTGTTCGGCAGGGCAAAACGCTTCCCCTTCGTGCCGGCCGCCAGGAGCACTGTGCTCATGCTGGCAGCCATGCCGATGCAGTAGGTGACGATGTCACACTGCAGGAAGTTCATCGTGTCATAGATCGCCATCCCGCCCGTCACCACCCCGCCCGGCGAGTTGATGTACAGATGGATATCCTTTTTCGGATCCTCCATCTGCAGGAACAACATCTGGGCAATCACCACGTTCGCCACCCCATCATCGATCGGCGAACCGATGAAGATGATGCGGTCCTTCAGCAGCCGCGAATAGATGTCCATCGACCGCTCTCCGCGGCCGGTGTTTTCGAGGACAATGGGAACGTAGTAGCTCACGTGGTGACGAGGATTTAGCTAAGCCGGTTAGGCCTTCGGCTGGAGCGTCGTGACCTTAGCCTTGGAGACCAGAAAATCAACCGCCTTGTCGAAAATGATCGACTGCTGCACCGAACGCAGCTGGTCGCGGTCGTTCGAAAGGGTCTTCGCCAGCTTCTCCGGCTTCTGCCCCGAGCGCATCGACTCACGATAGAGGTACTCGTTGATATCGTCGTTGGTGACGGTGATCTTCTCCTTCTCCGCGATCTTCGCCAGGATCATCTGGACCTTCACGCGGGCCGCGGCCGCCTTCTTGGCACCGTCGAAGAGCTCCTTCTTGCCCTTCTCGAACTCCTCGGCCGGAACGCCGCGACGCATGTTCTCTTCGATGAAATTGCGGAGGACGTGCTGGGTCTCGGAATCGACCAGCGACTCGGGCACCTCGACATTCACCTTCGCCGCGAGCTGGTCAGTCACTTGGCGGCGCTGCGCCGAACGATTCTGGTATTCCTTCTGCATCTTCAGGTTCGCTTGAACCTTCGTCTGCAACGCCGCGAGATCCGCGACCTGCTGGGACTTGAAGAACTCCTCATTGAGCTCCGGGAGCACGCGCTCACGGATCTCCTGCACTTCGATCGCATAGCTCGCAACCTTGCCGGCGAGCGCCGGAGCCGCGGCGAACTCCGCCGGGAAGGTGATGCTGACGGTCTTCTTGTCGCCCGCCGCCACCCCCGCCAACTGCTGGCCGAGGCCCGGCAGCACGCCTTCGTGCTCACCCTGCACCTCTTCCCAAGTCTGCGGCACCTTGGCGTAAAGCTGTTTGTCCGGCGCGATCTCCGAAATCGGCTTGCCATCGATCGTGCCTTCGTAGGCGAGCTTCACGTAGTCGCCCTTCTGGGCGGCGCGCTCCGCCTTGCGGAAATCCGCGCGCTCGGAACGCAGTCCTTCGATCACGTTCGCCACCTCGGCGTCCGTCGGCTCAACCGGGGCCACTTCCGTCGGCAACTCCGTGTACTCCGGCAACTCGAACTCCGGGCGGATATCCACCGTCACCGTGATCGTGGCGGCTTCGCCCATCGCAATTTTCCCTTCCTCGACGTTCACGATGTTCATCACATCGAGTTTCTCCTTCTCGAGCCCGCTTCGGTACGCCCTTGCGACGACCTTCTGCTTGAACTCGTCCGCGATCTCCTTGCCAAAACGCTTCGCCACCATGGCGAGCGGAGCCTTGCCGGGACGGAAGCCGGGGAGACGCGCGAACTTCGCGATTTCGGCGACGACGGCGCTGTGCTCGGCGTCAACTTCGCTCGGATCGAGCGTGACCACGAGGCTCTTACGGGTGGCTGAGACGTTATTCAGTTGGACGTTCACGGTAAAAGGCGGGCGGGTTGTAGACAGAGAATCGGGCACGCTACGAGATGCCTCCGCTCGGTCAATGCCCGATTCGTGCGTCCAATTGGCGTCTCGTTCCTCGCCCGCGCGGGGCGTCAGTGGATGCTTGCGCGGCACCCTCCAGCGGCCTTTCGTCGCGAGACACATGCCCAGTCTCGGCCAGCTCCTCGCCTCGCGGCGATCCGCGCTTCTGCTCGATGCGGCATCGTCCCGGATCCAGGTGGGCTGGCTCAAGGGCGACGCCGACCTCGACCGCTGGACCTCGACCGACGAAGAGGCCGGGACCGGATTATTTCGTTGCTTGGATACCCTCGGCGTCAGCCCCACGGAGCCGGAGGTTTACCTCTACTGCGAGGGGCCAGGATCGATTCTTGGCATTCGCACGGTGGCCATGGCGCTTCGCACGTGGTGCGTGCTGCAGCCCAAGCCCGTGTTTGCCTATACCAGCCTCGCCCTGGTCGCCCATGCCGCCAAGCGGCCCGGGGCCACGGTGATCGCCGATGCCCGCCGCGAGAGCTGGCACACATTTCGCCTCGGCGCCTCGCTCCAGCGTGTTCCCACCTCGGGCCTCCCGGGCGAACTGATCATGCCCGACCGTTTTCGTCATTGGTCAGCCCTGCCGGCCGGCGTTCAGCTCACCCCGTATGCCGTCCCCGATCTGCTTCGGGACGCCGGAGACGCCGATCTCTTTCATCCCTCGGAAACGCCCGACGCGTTTCTGCACGAGGATCCGAGCTACGTCACGTGGACGCCCCAGATTCATCGTGCGCCCACTTCCTCATGAGCACTGTCGCTGCCGCATCGCGCATCCTGCGCTGCTGGGCCGAAATCGACCTCGCCGCGCTCGAGCGTAACCTGAAACTGATCCGTGCCTCGCTTCCGCCGCACATCCGCTACGTGTCGGTGGTCAAGGCCGATGCCTACGGCCACGGGCTCCACAGCGCCGCCGCCCATCTGATGCACGCCGGGGCGGATCTCTTCGCCGTCGCCAACGTCACTGAAGCCGCCGCGCTGCGCGAACTCGGTCCCGGTTGGCCGATCCTGATCCTCAGCCCTTTGCTGCCGGGTGAGGAGACCAGCCTGATGGACAGCGACGCGGCCGCGACCATTTCGACCGCCGAGGAAGTCGACCGCTTTGAACAGGCTGCCAAGGCCGCCGGCCGCACCATCACCGTCCACCTGAAGATCGACACCGGCATGGGCCGCGTCGGGGTGTGGCACGAGGAAGCACCCGCGCTCTACGCCAAGGTCACCGCCGCCGAACACGTGCGGCTCGCTGGCGTGTTCACGCATTTCGCCAGTCCCGACGACGACGTCGAGTTCACGGCCGAACAGCGACGACGCTTCCTGCGAGCGCTCCAGCGCTGCCCCGGCCTGGATCCGAGCAAGCTCTTCGTTCACGCCGACAACAGCGCCGGGATCGAAACGATGCCGGGCTCAAGTCCGTTCAACGCCGTCCGCATCGGCCTCCTGCAGTTCGGCGTCCTGCCCCACCCCAACTCGATGCTTGGTCAGGTGCGCACCGAGCCCGTGTTCAGCTTCCACACGCGAGTCGGACTCGTGAAGCGCCTTCCCGGCGGCACCACCGTCAGCTACGGGCGCACCCATACGCTGCAGCGCGATGCCACCATCGCCGTCCTCTGTGCCGGCTACGCCGATGGCATGCCACGGGCGGCGAGCAACCGCGCCCACGTCCTCATTCACGGCCGTCGCTGTCCCGTGCTTGGCCGCATCACCATGGACCAGACCATCGTCGATGTGTCGGCCGTGCCCGGCGTCGCGTGCGGCGACGAAGCCGTTCTCGTCGGCCGCCAGGATGAGGAGGAAATCTCCCTCGCCGAGTTCAGCCGCGCCGCGGACACGATCCCGTGGGAGACGCTCACATCCGTGACCAAGCGCGTGCCACGCTTGTACAAGACCGCGCTCGGGTTCTGAGGCTAACCCAACGGGGTTCGCTTCCCCTCGGGAATTTCCCGATCGAGAAACGTGAAACCGGGGGAGTCGGCGCGCCGTCTCCGGCCACGCATGGCCTTTTCGTTCCCACCCGAGAAAGCCTGGCTGCCGCTTCCCCCCACTCATTGGCAGCCGGGAACCGCCCGTCACCTGCTGCGACGCGCGGGCTGGACCGCCACACCGGACGAGGTTGCCCGCGCCGTTAGCGAAGGGCTCGCCGCGACTCTGGACCGCCTCTTCCCCGATTCCGCGCCGCGCCTGAGCGCCCCGGCCTCAGTCACCGAGCTCGCCGCCGCCGAGCCGGAGCTGCGCCGCGCCGCCCGCGAAAAGCAAGGCGAGGAGCGCCAACGTCTCCAGCGCGAGCTCCGCGACCGGCAGCGCAATGCGGTGCGCGATCTCACCATCCAGTGGCTCACGTACGCCGCCACCCCGGCGCAATCTGCCGCGGCCAAATGGGTTCTCTTCCTGAGCGACGTGTACGTCGTGTCCGCCGACAAGGTGAACAATCCGGCCCTGTTGCACGAGCACTTCGACATTCTGACGCACGACGGTTTCGGCGCCGCCCCCGCTCTGACAAAGGCCGTGTCGCGTTCGCCCGCGATGGAGCTCTATCTCGATCTCAACCAGAGCCGGCGCAAGGCCCCCAACGAGAACTTCGCCCGCGAGCTCTTCGAACTCTTTGTCCTCGGCGAGGGCCACTACAGCGAGCAGGACATCAAGGAGGCCGCCCGGGCCTTCACCGGATATCGCATCGACCGCGAGCGCGAGTTTCACTTCGTCCCCGCCCAGCACGATCCCGGCCGCAAGACGGTCTTCGGCCACGTGGGGCCGCACACGGGTGACGACGTCATCGACCTCGCCTACCGCCAGCCCGCCGCTTCCGCGTTCCTTCCCGCCGAGATGATGCGGTTCTACCTGAGCAACGACCCCATCCCCTCCGAGCACCTCACGGCCCTGGGCGACGAGTGGCGGCGACATGACTTCAATCTCCGGTGGCTCACCCATCGCTTTTTCGGCAGTCAGTTTTTCTATGCCGCGGAGTTCCGCGCCAACTACATCAAGAGCCCGATCCAATTCTATCTCGGGCTCCTCCAGGATCTCGGTCTCGACGTACCGCCCATCCCTCGCATGACGATAAATCCCCTGCGTCAGATGGGCCAGCTCCTGTTCTATCCGCCCAACGTTCGTGGCTGGGTCGGCGGCAAGACGTGGATAAACTCCGCCACGATCGCCGCCCGCCGCCAGTTCGTTGAATCGGTGTTCGCGGGCATCAAGGAGTCGGTCCTCAACGCCGACGAACTCATGGACCTCAAGGCCGCCCGGGCCGCCGGCGCGTCCCGCTTCTCCGTCACCGACGACGCGTTTGCCTCGCTGTCGAAACTTCCACCGGCTGACTCCGCCGCCGAACTCACCGAGCGGTTTCTCGCCGCCCCCGCCGCGTCCGCCTTGCGCGAAGTCCTCGCCGGGTACATCTCAGCGGGCGCCTCAGCCCCGAACCGCCCCCCTGCCGTGCGCCGCGCCGCCGCCATCCTCCTCCAGTCGCCCAGCTATCAGCTCTGCTGAAGCCCTTTCCCGCCATGCCCACAAACCCGTCCACGCCCTTCCTCCCGACCACCCGGCGCGAGTTTCTCGGGCTCTCCGCCAAAGGGCTGGGGCTCCTCGCTTTCAGCCAGTTCGCGCCGCGGTTTCTCGTGCAGTCCACGCTCGCGCAGACGCCCGCGCCGGAGAAGGACCGTTCGATCCTCGTCCTGGTCCAGCTCGCCGGCGGCAACGATGGTCTGAATACACTCATTCCATTCGAAGACGCCGACTACTACCGGCTGCGCCCAACGCTCGGGATTCCGAAGGCGAATGTCCTCCGCCTCAACGATACCCACGGGCTGCATCCATCCATGACCGCCCTGCACGCGCTCTTTGGCGAGGGTCAGTTGAGCGTCATCCAGAACGTCGGCTATCCGAATCCCAACCGAAGCCACTTCCGCTCGACCGAGATCTGGGAGACTGCCTGCGACCCCAACGAGGTGCTCTCGTCCGGCTGGGTCGGACGCTTCCTCGACAACGCCTGCGCTGGCACTCCGGCCGACGCCCACGATCCGCTCGCCGTGCACATCACCACCAATGGCGTGCCGCAGTCTTTCACCAGCGAACATCCCCATCCGACCTTCGGCCTGCTGCCCGGCGCCGGCAACCGGAAGGACAACGAGGAAACGCGTCGCCTCCTCGAACAACTCGCCGGCACCGACGCTTCCGGCGCCTCCGAGAACACCACGTTCCTGCAGCAGACGTTCATGGACACTCTCGTCACCGAGACGAAAGTGCAGCGCGTCATCGGTCGGTACCGTCCCGCTCATCCGTATCCGGGCACGCCATTCGCCGCCTCGCTGCGAAATGTCGCCGCCCTCATCGCGGGCGGATTGCCGACTCGCGTTTATTTCGTGTCGCTCAGCGGGTTCGACACCCACTCCAACCAACTCACCCAGCAGGCCAACTTGCTCACGCAGTTGTCCGACGCACTCGCCGCCTTCCAACGCGATCTCAAGGCACACGCCCTGGATCAGCAGGTTCTCACGATGACGTTCTCTGAGTTCGGTCGTCGCCCGAGCGAGAACGAGAGCCGTGGCACCGACCACGGCACCGCGGCGCCGCTGTTCGTGCTCGGACCGCGCGTGCAGGGCGGCCTCCAGGGCACGGCGCCGTCACTCAAGCTCGCGCCCAACCAGGATCTCACTTTCAGCACCGACTTCCGCCAAGTGTACGCAACCGTGCTGGATCGCTGGCTGGGATGCCCCGCGCAAACTGTGCTCGGCGGCGTCTACCAGCCGATCGGATTCTTGGCCGGCGCCCGCGCGAGCTGACTTCGTTCCGCCGCCTCCGCCCGGCTATTTGCCGACGGCGTGGGTGCGGAAACCGAGCGTCTGCAGCTTGGCACAATCAAGGATGTTGCGGCCATCGAACACTGAGGCCGGCTGGCACATGCGCGCGAAGATCTTTGCGTAGTCCAGCGTCTTGAACTCGTCCCATTCGGTCAGCACCGCGATCGCGTGCGCATCCACCGCCGCGTCGTAGGGCGATGCGGCCACCGTCAAACGCGTTTCGGCGCCATGCCCGGCCGCCGTGCCATCCTTGCCCAGGATTTCGGCGCGGATCTCACGTTCCGGCACTTTCGGGTCGTAAACCGTGACTCGCGCCTGTTCGGCCAGAAGGTCCCGGCAAACCGCGATCGCCGGAGATTCACGCGTGTCGTTGGTATCCTTTTTGAAGGCGAACCCATACACGGCGATTCTCTTGTCCGCGACGGTGTTGAACAGAGATGCCACGATGCGCTCCGCGAACCGGTGTTTCTGCCAGTCGTTCATCTTCACCACCCACTCCCAGTACGCCGCCACTTCGGGCAGCCGGAAGTGTTCACAGAGGTACACGAGATTCAGGATGTCCTTCTGAAAACACGAGCCGCCGAACCCCACCGAGGCCTTCAGGAATTTCGGGCCAATCCGGCTGTCCTTGCCGATCGCATTGGCCACCTCATCGACGTCCGCCCCCGTCGCCTCGCACAGCGCGGAGATGGAGTTGATCGAGGAAATCCGCTGCGCCAGGAACGCGTTGGCCACCAGCTTCGACAGTTCAGATGACCAGAGATTCGTCGTGATGATGCGCTCCCGCGGCACCCAGTGCGCATAGACGTCCACCAACGCCTGCAACGCCGCCTCGCCACCCGGGGTGTGCTCGCCGCCGATCAGGACGCGATCCGGCGCCAGGAGATCCTTGATCGCCGTTCCTTCCGCCAGGAACTCCGGGTTCGAGAGCACCTCAAATGTGTGGCCGCTCGAATTCGCGCGGAGGATCTCCTTGATCGTCTCCGCCGTCTTCACCGGGATCGTCGACTTCTCGACGATGATCTTCGGGCCATTCGCGTGCTCCGCGATCGTCCGGGCCACCGACTCGATGAAGCGCAGGTCCGCGGCGCGTCCCGCGCCGATGCCGTACGTCTTCGTCGGCGTGTTCACCGCCACGAAGATGATGTCGGCCACCTTGATGGAGCCCGCCACGTCGGTCGAAAAATGCAGATTCTTGCCGCGCCGCTCCTTCACCACTTCGTCGAGCCCCGGCTCATAGATGGGGAGCGTGTCCGAGTTCCAAGCCGCGATGCGGGCGGCATTCATGTCCACGACGCGGACCTCGATCGATGGCGCCTTGAGCGCGATCATGGCCATGGTGGGCCCGCCAACGTATCCGGCGCCGATGCAGCAAATCTTCATGTGGGTTAAAGGGCCGCAGATTTACGGGCCGGATGGGTCATTCCAAGACAGATTTTGCGATCTTCGAGCCGGGCAATCCTCCACCATCACTTTGACCGACAAGCCTATCGGGAAACTTTCCATGAGGCGCGGGCGCCCAGGGCCGTGCCATTACGCACCAAAAAAGAGACGCGACCTGGTAGGTCGCGTCTCGAAAACGGGGATTGTACGGGCGCTCAGGCCGGATTCGGCGCCGTGGCCGGTCCGATCGATTCCGGAGCGGATGACTTTTCCGGCGTCTTCCGGGACGGCTTCGAGTCGGTCTTCGGCGGAACCGGCGGGACGATCGGGGACCGAATCTCGCCGAACTGGAGGATCTCCAGCACATGCTTGCCGTCGATGGTCTCGAACTCCAGCAGCGCCTCGGCGATCTTTTCGAGGGCCGAACGGCGTTCGCTGATCACCTGCTTCGCCCGCTGGTACTGCTCATCGATGATCCGATGAATCTGCTCGTCGATGTGACGCGCCGTCTCTTCGGAAATGAGTTCGTTGCGGGTAATTTCGCGCCCGAGGAAGACGGTGTCATGATGGTCCCCATACGCCACCGGGCCAAGCGGGCTCATGCCCCAGTCACAAACCATCAGGCGAGCGAGCTTGGTGATCTGTTTGATGTCGCCCGACGCTCCGCTCGAGATGTCGCCAAGCACCAGTTCTTCCGCAATCCGGCCACCGAGCCCCATCGCGATCTGATTCAGCATGCGGCGATAGGAGTGCGTCAGCGTGTCCTTCTTCGGAATAAACATGGTGCTGCCGAGGCTGCGACCACGCGGGATGATTGTCACCTTGTGCACCGGCATGTGGCCGTCATCGAGCACGGCCTGAACCAGCGCATGCCCCGCCTCGTGGTACGCGGTGAGCTTCTTCTCCTCATCGTCCATCAGGCGGCGACGCTCACGACCGAACTGCACCTTCTCGCGGGCATCGTCCACGTCCTGCATTTCCACCTTCTTCTTACTGCGACGCGCAGCGAGGAGAGCGGCTTCGTTCAGGAGGTTCGCAAGTTCCGCGCCCGAGAGGCCAGGCGTGCCGCGGGCGATCACGGAAAGGTCAACGTTCTCCGCGAGGCTCACCTTCTTGGCGTGCACGCGCAGGATTTGCTCGCGGCCCACCAAGTCAGGGAGATCGACGTAGATCTGGCGGTCGAATCGGCCCGGCCGCAGCAGCGCGCTGTCGAGCACGTCAGGGCGATTCGTCGCCGCGATGATGATGACGCCTTCGGTGGTATCGAAGCCGTCCATCTCCACGAGCAGCGAGTTCAGCGTCTGCTCGCGTTCGTCGTTGCCGCCGCCCAAGCCGGCGCCGCGCTGGCGGCCCACGGCGTCGATTTCATCAATGAAGATGATGCACGGCGCGCTCTTGCGGCCCTGCTCGAACATGTCGCGGACGCGGCTCGCGCCGACGCCGACAAACATTTCCACGAAGTCCGAGCCCGAGATGCTGAAGAACGGCACGTCGGCCTCGCCTGCCACGGCCTTCGCGAGCAACGTCTTGCCGGTACCCGGAGGGCCAACCATCAGGATGCCCTTCGGAATCCGACCGCCCATCTTCGTGAACTTCTTCGGGTCCTTGAGAAACTCGACGACTTCGGAGACTTCTTCCTTCGCCTCATCGCAACCGGCAACGTCGGCAAAGGTGATTTTGTCCCGATCTCGCGTCAGCAGCTTCGCCCGGCTCTTGCCGAAGCTCAGCGCCCCGCGGCCCGCCTGCCGCAGCTGGCGGACAAAGAGGAAATAGAGCAGGCCGATGATGATGATGAACGGGATGACCTGCGCCGCGATCGAGGTGAGCAGCGTCTGGGTGGGCTGCGGCTGGAAGGCGTTCGTCTTCGTCAGCCGCTCGTAAGTGGTGTCAGTCACGCGGTCGGCCACGCGGAACGGCTGCCACGGGCTGGTGGCGTCCTTTCGGCTCTCACCGGTGATGACCATCCAGTCTCGTCCACTGCTCGGATCCGGACGAATGATCGCCGGCTTCTTCGCGTCGCGATTGATATTCCCGGCTTCCGCTCGTGCGACAACTTCCTGCACCGTCAACGTTTCCGGTGCGCTCGTCGACATCGGCGTGTAGTAGAGCAACGCCAGGACGGCCGCCACCAAGACCAGCCAGAAGATCAGCATCTTGGGTTGAAAGCGATCCGGCGGCAGGTTCTTCAGGCTGCGACGAGACTTCTTGTTATCAGGGTCAGGCATTGCGGGTCGTTTTTTTGACTGAGCGGCTACCGTGATGGTTCCGGGGGGATAAGTCAATTGACGCGCCTCTGGAAATTGGCCGAGGGCTTTCCAGTCATAAGCATCAATCGACCGGCGCGGATCACCCCAAAGCTCTCCCGCCCAAGGCTCTGCCTCGTCGGATCGCCCCGCTCGACCGCCGCCAGCAGGGCATCGAACGCCTGCCTGGAGAGATCGGCCCCCGGCAAAACTCGCCCCAGCCAACGATGAAGCGCGCGACGGACCACTGCCCGCGGCCTGCCGGCGAGACGCCGCAGCAGCAGGTCCCCGTTGCGCCCAAACACCGCCAACTCGTCAACCCAGCGTTCAAGCGCCGCGTCGTCTTCCGCCAGCAATTCACGCGAGCGCGCCGCGCCCGCCACCGCATCCCGCCGCGCCGCTTTCTCCCAACGCGGCAGCACGTCCCGCCGGATGCGATTCCGAAAATAGGCTCCGCCCGCATTGCTTTCATCCTCCCGCCATCCCGCCCCCGCCGCCTCCAACACGGCCAACACCTCCTTCTTCCGCAGACCGAGCAGCGGCCGCAGGTGAACCCGCCCAGCCGGCATCGGCTGCACCGGCCGCGGCGCCGACAAGCCCCCCGCCCCGCTCCCGCGCGCAAGCCGCATCAGCAGCGACTCCGCGACGTCATCCTGGTGGTGTCCGAGCCACAGCACGCGCGAGTGTCGCGCAAAGAACGCGAGCCGCGCCGATCTAGCCTCCGCCTCGCTCGGGCTTCGAACGCGCGACCCGTTCGGCCGCTCCCACGCCTCGACGGTCAACGGCACGCCCAACGCCGCGCACAACCGGCGGCAGAAGCCCCGGTCCGCCCGCGATGACGGGCCCCGCAGCCGGTGATCAAAATGCAGCGCCCGCAGGCGGCTTCGTCGCTCCGGCCAGTGCGCCCAAAGCAGGAGCAGAAGCAGGACCGAATCACCGCCCCCCGACACGCCCACCGTCCAGTTTCCCCGCGCCGCCGGCGTCTCCGTCCAGCGAAGTACAGACGTCTCCAGCCGGCCGCGCGGGACTGCCGCCGCGACCGTCGCCGCAATCGTTTTCCACGAGTTGGTCCGGCGGCGCGGCGGTGGCATGGGCGTGGGGACGCCGAGAGACCCTTCGCCGCGCCGCCGGGATCACCAGCGGCGACGGCACCTGAGGTCAGGCAAACGTCAGATACTCCTTGCCGAAGTACGGCACGAGCGCCGCCGGAATCTTCACCCGACCATCCTCCTGGAGATTATTCTCCAGCAGGGCGGCGAGCACCCGCGGCACCGCGAGACCTGAGCCGTTCAGGGTGTGCACGAGCTCCGGCTTGCCGGTCTCCTTCGCCCGATAGCGGATCTGCGCCCGACGGGCCTGGAAGGTCTCAAAGTTCGAGCAACTGGAAACCTCGAGCCAGCGTTTTTGGCCGGCCGACCAAACCTCCAGGTCGTATTTCTTCGCCTGGGCAAAGCCCAGGTCGCCGCCGCACATCAGGAGCACGCGGTACGGGAGGTCGAGCTTCTGCAGGATCCGCTCCGCGTCGGTCCGCAGTTTGTCGAGTTCCTCGTAGCTCGTCGCCGGGTGCACCCACTTTAGCAGTTCGACCTTGTCGAACTGGTGCAGCCGGTTCAGCCCGCGGACGTCCTTGCCGTAGCTTCCCGCCTCGCGGCGGAAACACGGCGTGTACGCGCACCGGTACACCGGCAGCGCCTCTTCCTCGAGGATCTCGTCGCGGAAGAAATTCGTCAGCGGCACTTCCGCCGTGGGCACCGCGTAAAGGTGGTCGGGCGTGGTCTCGTACATCTGCCCTTCCTTGTCTGGGAGCTGCCCCGTCGCCGTCGCGCTCGCCGCGTTCACGAAGATCGGCGGGTTCACCTCCACGTAGCCGGCCTTAGCATTCTCATCCAGGAAGAAGTGCAGCAGCGCCCGCACGATGCGGGCGCCATCGCCCACGTAGAACGGAAAACCGGCGCCGGTCACCTTCGCGCCGCGCCCAAAATCGAACAGCTTGTCGAAGCCCGGGATTTCCCAATGCGCCTTCGCATGCGGCCGTGGAGCATTCTGGTCTCCGTGCGTCGCATAAACCACGTTCTGCTCCGGCGTCTTGCCCTCGGGCACGCTCGCGTGGGGCAGGTTCGGCAGCGACAGCATCGCCTGCCGGAACTTCTCCTCGAGTTCTTTCAGCTGGACCTCGCGCTCCTTCACCTGCGCCGAGACCGCCTTCATTTCCTTCACCTTCTCGAGAAACTCCGGCGTGCCCTTCGGCAGCTTGGCCATGGCGGTATTCGCCGCCTTCTGGCTGGCGCGCAGCGATTCCACTTCCTGGAGCTGCGTGCGCCACGCCGTGTCGATCGCCAGCACGGCGTCGACATCCACATCCAGGTGCTTCTTGGCAATCGCCGCCCGGACGACGTCAGGAGTTTCACGAAGGAGCTTCGGATCGAGCATAAACGCGCGAGTGTGCACCCCGCTCCATCAGTGCCAAGTAGCAAGTGGCGGCCTTCCTTGGCGCGCCGCCACCGTCGCCGGTAACCGCCCACGCATCGTCCGCCATCGCGCAGGCGCTCCCCACAGACGCGCCGCTCAGTTCGTCGCGAATCGTTTGCGGGCGCGCTGAAACCGCTGGTACACGTCCTTCGCCGAAAGCATTCGCAGGTCACCCACCGGCGCCTGCACGACGACGTTCGTCGGCGAACGCAGCGGATACGGGCCGTACAGCCGCGGGTCCGTCGGCCCAAAGATCGCCAGCACCCGCACACCGAGCGCCGCCGCGAGGTGCATCGGACCGCTGTCGTTCGCGATCACCCACTCGGCCCGCTTGATCAACGCTGGCAGCGAAACGAGGCTGGTGTTGCCCGTCAGATTCAGAAACTGCGATGCCGGATACGCGCCGCGGTCGTGGACGTAGTTGCTGCCGGCCCAGATCACCTTCCGCTGCTTGTCGTCGCGCAGGATCAACTCGGTGAGCTGCTTGAAACCGCCCCAGCACTTCTCGGCCCGGCGGCTATCGACAAACATCAGGATCGGCTTTCCGCCTCCGCGCCCCTGCGCGAACTTCAGGTCCAGGCTGTCGATCTCGCGGAACTTCAGCGTGCCCTCCAACTGCGGCTTCGCGCCCAGTACGGGGCAAAACTGGAGCAGGATATCGAGCGCATGGCTGCGCTTGCCGTCCGGCGGCAGCGGCACCTTCTCGTTATAGAACACGCCCGACCATTCCCGGGCATCCGACCGCCCCACTTTATGCTCCGCGATCGTCCGCGAGGTCATCAGGCCGGTCCGCAGCAGGCCTTGCATGTCGAAGACGTAGTCAAACTTCGTCTTCCGCAGCTCCTTCGTCAGGCGGATAAACCCCTTTGCCCCGGCGTTGCGCTCGAAGACGTACACCTGGTCGATCGCCGCGCAGGCCCGCACGATCGGTTCAAAGATTTCCCGAACCACCCAGGAGATTCGCAGCCCGCTGACTTGCGCCTTCAGCGAGGTGGCGACCTGAAGACCTTGGACGATGTCGCCGAGCGACGAGGGTTTGATGATGAGCAGCTCAGTCATGAACGTTCGGGAACTTGACGGACGGACCGGAGGGTTTGCGCGCGTACGTTCACGAGGTTTCCCCACTGAAATCAAATGCCAAATCCCTGCTCCGCCGCTTTTAACCCTAACTCGACGATTTTCGCGGCGGAACTGGCTCCTGCTCACCAACCAGCAATCGTTCCGCCTCCACGCCGTCGCCCCGCGCCTTCGCCACCCTCCCCGCCTCAATCTCGCCTCTCGGCTTCGTGCCTCTCGCACTCCCGTCCACTGCAACCTCCACCTTCGCATCCTCGCTTTTCGCCTGCCTCCGCGTCGCGTCGGGTATCCGCCAAAATGGCCAACCCGCCGTAGACCACGACACCAGCAATCGCCGCCCCGACCACCAGGTCGGGCCAACGCGACCCGAGTCCCGCCACGAGCGCGCCCGCCACCATCACTCCGACGTTCGCGATCACATCGCTGCGCGAGAATATCCAGCTCGCGCGCATGTGCACCTCTCCGTCGCGGTGTTTCTGAAGGAGGAACAGGCAGTACGCGTTCGCCGCCAGCGCGACCAGCGAGACAGCCATCATCAGCACCGACGTCGGCTCGCTGCCCCACCACCCCCGCCGGATGGCATCGAGCAGAATACAGACCGCGAGCCCGACCTGAAAGAGACCACTCCACCGCGCCGCCCGGCGCTTCAATGCCGCGCTGCGCCCCACCGCGTACAGCCCCAGTCCATAGACCATCGCGTCTGCCAGCATGTCCAGCGAGTCGGCAATGACGCCCGATGAGTCTGCGCATACCCCCACCACCATCTCGACGACGAACATCACGGCATTGATGGCCAGCAACCGGACCAACACCCGCCGCTGGTCCTCGTTCTCTGCCTCCATACGACAATCGCAGCTCACCGCGCCATCCCGCACCGGCCCCGCCGGGGTGGCAAGGCCGGGTTTGCCGCTGCCGCCCCGGCAGTCTCCCTCCGCGCACCCCATCGTCTTCTCCAACTGTCCGAGCAGATCACCCCCGTTTTCCTGCCATCCTGCGGCAGCGCGTGCCGATATCTCGGCGAATCCATGTCCTCCAGCTCGGCTCGCCGCCAAGCTCCTTTCTCCACTACCACCGCGGCGTCAGCCCCCCGGCTCACCTTGAGCCAGCTCGCCGGGGCGGCGCTATGCCCCCGCCCCGCCCTGCCTCGGCGACGTCGGCGGGTATTACTACGGTTGTCCGCCCCCTCGACATGACCGGGCCGTCGCCTCAGCCTGAAAGCCGCGGTGCGCCTGCCGTCCGACCTCGTCGGACCGCGTGCCTGCCTTGTCCGATGACAATCCTCGCTCGCTCTTCCGAACGAAACGCACCGTCGCGCTGCCCCGCCGTCCCCGCCCGGCACGCCGGCTTGCCTCGCCTCGCCTTGGCCGCAGCCGCCCTCGCCTTGGGCGGCGCCTCCGCCTTCGCCACCGCCAGTTCCGATGAGCTCGCCGAGCTTTCGCTCGAGCAGCTCATGTCCGTGAAGATCGCCTCCGTGTCCGGGGCCTCGAAGTTCGAGCAAAAGGTCACCCGCGCCCCCTCGTCCGTCACCATCGTGACCGCCGATGAGATCGCCAACTTCGGCCACCGTACCCTCGGCGAAGTCCTCGCCAGCGTGCGCGGGCTCTACGTCTCGAACGACAGCAATTACATTTACCTCGGCATCCGCGGCTTCCTGCGGCCCGGCGATTACGACAGCCGCAAGCTCGTCCTCATCGACGGGCACCGCATGAACGAAAACATCTTTGACTCGACCGAACTCAGCCAGGGCACCCTGGACGTCGGGCTCATCGACCGCGTCGAGATCATCCGCGGACCGAGTTCCTCGGTCTACGGCAGCAGTGCGTTCAACGGCGTGCTCAACATCGTCACCCGCCGCGGCCGGCAACTCGACGGGGGTGAGATCTCCACCGAGTTCGGCAGCTTCGGTGCCACCAAGGCCCGCGTGAGCTACGGCAAGCTGTTCAAGAACGAGCTGGAACTGCTCATCTCCGCGACCCGGTACCAGAGCGACGGTCGCGGTGCCATCTACTACCCGGAGTTCGACCAGCGGATCAGCGACAATCCTCGCGCCCGCAACGACGGTGTCGCCCAGAACGCCGACAGCGAAGACGCGAAAAAGCTCTTCGGCAGCATCAAGTACCGCGACCTCACCGTCACCGCCTATTACGCCGCCCGCGACAAGCAGGTACCCACGGCCTCGTTCGACACCCTCTTCAATGATCCTCGCGAGACAACTTACGACGCCCGCGGTTATGTCGACGTTCGCTACGACCGCGAGGTCACCCCTCAACTCCATCTGCAAGGCCGCGCCGCGTACGACTCGTATGCCTACCGGGGCGACTATCCGTTTCCATCCGAACCGGGCGCCGCGTCGCCCACCTATGTCAATCACGACGACACGCTCGGCGAATGGCTGAGCCTGGAGGGCCAGGCGACCGCCACCCTCGCCGGCAAGCACACGTTCCTCGCCGGCGCCGAGGTGCGCCAGAACCTGCATCAGAACCAGTATTCCTACGACCTCGTCGAACCGCGCATCTACAACGTCGCCGATGAGCGCGACAGCCGCATCTTCGGCGCCTACGCCCAGGGCGAGATCGCCCTGCACCGCGACGTCCTGCTCAACGCCGGCCTGCGCTACGATCATTATACGGACAGCTTCGGCGGGACGTTCAACCCGCGCGTTGCGCTGATCTACGATCCTGTCGCAGGCACCACGATCAAGGCGCTCTATGGCACCGCTTATCGCGCCCCCAATCCGTATGAACGTTTCTATTACCCGCCGCCTGCACCCATTGAGCTGCGCCCGGAGAAGATCCATTCCTACGAACTGGCGCTCGATCAGTATTTCGCCGGCGACTCCCGCGCCAGTGTCTCCGTCTATCGCTACAGCGTCCACGACCTGATTTCCCAGGTCCCTCTCCCTGCCGGCGATTTCTACTTCGACAACATGCGGCTTTACTCCGCCACCGGGGTGGAACTCGAGTTCGAGGGCCGCTCCGCCCACGGGACCCACCTGCGCACCAGCTACGCGTTCGAACGCGGCCGCGACCACGTCAACGATCGGGAGATGTCCAACTCCCCCCGCCACCTCGCCAAACTCAATCTCGCCCAGCCCCTGCTCCACGACCGCCTCACAGCCGGCCTTGAACTCCAGTACATGGGCAGCGTCCGCACTTACACCGGCACCGCCACGGACGACTTCCTCCTCACGAATCTTACCTTCCGGCTGCTCCACCTGCCCGGCGGTCTCGAACTCTCCGCCAGCATCTACAACCTGTTCGATACCGCCTACGGCTACGTGGGCGCCGAGGAGCACGCGCAGAGGACCATCCCGCAAAAAGGCCGGAACTTCCGGTTGAAGGCCACCCTTCGCTTCTGACCCGCCTCCGTCGGCCCATGCCTCCCGCATTCCCCATTTTCAGAATCGTTCGGCGGTCGCTCGTCACGACCCGCTGGCTCGTTCTGTTCTGGCTTGGCACGGCCGCGGGTTTCGGCGCCGAGGTTGCCCACGAACACCAAATCAAGGCCGCCTTCCTCTACAATTTCACCCGCTTCGTCGAGTGGCCGCCCTCCCGCTTCGCGACGCCCGATACTCCCATCACCATCGGCGTGATGGGCAGCGAACGCATGGTCCGGGAACTCGAACGGATCGTCGCCCACCGCCAGGTAAATGGCCGCGCCATCGCCGTTGTCCCGGTCACCACGGCCGCGGAAGCCCGCCTCGTCCATATCCTCTTCGTCGCCGCCGAATCGGAAATCCGGCTGGAGGAGAAACTCCCGGCCGGCGTGCTCACCGTGGGTGAGACCGAACGCTTTGCCGCCCTCGACGGCATGATTACTTTCATCACGGAACAGGACCGCGTGCGGTTCATGATCAACCTCGCCGCCGCAAACCACGCTGAACTGAAACTGAGTTCGCAGTTGCTCAAACTCGCGAGCACCGTCCGCCGGGAGCCCTGATCATGCGCCAACTGCACGACCTCCCCATCCGGCGGAAACTGGCCCTCATCGACATGGCCACGACCGCGGCCGCCGTGCTCCTCGCCTGCGGCATCCTGATCTTCTACGAACAGTTCACGTTCCGGAAGACGATGGTCCATGATCTCTCGATCACCGCGCAGATGATCGCGACCAACACCGCGTCCGCCCTTTCCTTCGACGACGCCCTCGCCGCCCGCGAGATTCTCCAGGCGCTCACCGCGCAACCGCATATCATGGCGGCCTGTGTCTTCACGCCCGGTGGTCGCGTCTTCGCCGAATATCAGCGGCGGCGGACCGCGACGCCCGACTGGCCGGCTCCCAAGACCGCCGGCGCCACGTTCGACGACGCCTCCCTTCGGCTCTTTCATCCCATCACGCTCGGCGGCGAGGTGATTGGCACGCTCTATGTGCAGTCCGACCTCGTCGAGGTCAGCACCCGCTGGCGGCGCTACCTGGTGGTGGGCCTGGCCATTCTTGCCGGAGCGATGCTCGTCTCCTTTCTCCTGGGCTCGCGCCTGCAGCGCATGATCTCCGGGCCGGTCTCGCTCCTCAGCGACGCCATCGCCAAGGTCACCGCCGGTCAGCAGACCTCGACCCGCGTCACCAAACTCGGCAACGACGAACTCGGGCGCCTGACGGACGGCTTCAACCACATGTTGGCCCGCATCGAGGCGCGCGAGTCCGACCTCCGGAAGGCCCAGGCCGAACTCGAACGCCGCGTCCAGGAACGCACCCGGGAACTCTCCATCCAGATCAGCGAACGCGAACGCACCGAGGAAGAACGCGACCGCTTCTTCACCCTTTCGCTCGACCTTTTCTGCATCGCCGAGTTCGACGGCACGCTCCGCCGCACCAATCCCGCGTTCGCCATCTTCGGCTACGACCCGGCCCGGCTCGAGGGGCTCAACTATCTCGACTTCGTCGCCCCGGAGGACGTCGAGGCGTCCCGGGAGAACCTGCGCAAGCTCGCCGATGGCGAGCCCATCCTGAATCGTGAACTCCGCATGAGCTGCGCCGACGGCGTCATCCGCTGGTTCGCGTGGACCGCCATCGCCGCGCCCGGCGAGGGCATCTTCTTCGCCTGCGGCCGCGACGTCACCGACCAGAAACGCGCCGAGACCGAGCGGGAGCAGCTCCACCGGAAGCTCCTCGAAACCTCCCGCCGCGCCGGCATGGCCGAGGTCGCCACCAGCGTCCTGCACAACGTCGGCAACGTCCTTAACAGCGTCAACGTCTCCGCCACGGTCCTCGACGACAAGATTCGCGACTCCCGCATCGAACTCGTCACCGAACTGAGCGCCCTCTTTCAGGAACACGCCCACGATCTCGCCGACTTTCTCACCCGCGATCCGCGTGGCCGCGAGATTCCCCAGTTTGTCCAGATGCTCGCCTCCCACCTCGCCGAGGTTTGCAGCGGCGTCACCCGGGAGCTCGAGTCGCTGCGGAAGAACGTCGACCACATCAAGGAGATCGTCGCGATGCAGCAGAACTACGCGCGCGTCTCCGGCGTCATCGAGAACGTCAGCGTCATCGACCTGGTCGAAGACGCCGTCCAGATGAACGCGGGGGGCCTGCAGCGCCACGCCATCCACCTCCACCGTAACTTCACCGCCCGGCCCCGCGTCAGCGTCGACAAACACAAGGTCCTGCAGATTCTCGTAAACATCATCCGCAACGCGAAGTACGCGTGCACCGAGTCCGGCCGGCCCGACCGCCACGTCACCATCGACGTTGCCACCACGCCGCAAACCATCCGGATCGCCGTCACCGACAACGGCGTCGGCATCCTGCCGGAGAACCGCACCCGAATCTTCAGCCACGGCTTCACCACGCGCCAGGGCGGTCATGGCTTCGGCCTGCACAGCGGCGCCATCGCCGCCAAAGAACTCGGCGGCGCCATCGAAGTACACAGTGATGGACCCGGGCAGGGCGCCCGGTTTACCCTCGTTCTCCCCTACGAGCCCCAGGACCAACCAACATGAGCAAGGAGATCATCGGACGAAACCACCGCATCCTCGTCGTCGACGACACTCGCGCGATTCATGAGGATTTCCGAAAGATCCTGGCGCAACCCTCCGCGCCCGGCGATCCCCTCGCCGCGGCTGCCTCCTCCATTTTCCGCACGGCGAAACCCACCCTAGCCCGCCTCCCCAGCTTCGAACTCGAGTCCGCCTTCCAGGGCGAGGAAGCCCTCGCCGTCGTCACGCGCGCGCTCGCCGGCGGACGCCCGTTTGCCGTCGCCTTCGTCGACGTCCGCATGCCCCCCGGCTGGGATGGGGTCGAGACGGTCAACAAACTCTGGTCCGTGCAGCCCGATCTTCAGGTCGTCCTCTGCACCGCCTATTCCGACTACTCCTGGAGCGAACTCGGCGACCGACTCGTGCATTCCGACCAGTTGCTCCTCCTCAAGAAGCCGTTTGACCCCATCGAGGTGCAGCAAATGGCCGCCGCCCTGACCGAGAAATGGCGGCTGACCCAGCAGTCGCGCCTCAAGATCGTCGATCTCGAGGAAAGGGTGCGCGAACGCACCGCGGAGCTCGAGCGCGCCCAGGCCGAGCTTGCCCAGTCCCGCAAAATGCAGGCGGTCGGCCAGCTCGCCGGGGGCATCGCGCATGACTACAACAACATCGTCACCGCCACGATCATCCAGCTGACGATGCTCCGGCAGCACCCCGACGTCACCCCCGCGATCAAGGCCATCGTCGCCGACCTGGAATCGATGGAACAGCGTGCCGCCAGCCTCACCCGCCAACTGCTCACCTTCAGCCGGCGGCAGGTTATGCACGTTGCCGTCATCGATCTGAATGTCGTCATCGAGCATCTCCTGAAGATGCTCCGGCGCCTCCTCGACGAGTGCATCTCCGTAAACTTCCAGCCCGCCCCGTCTCCCATGTGGATCGAGGGCGATGTGGGCATGATTGAACAGGTCATCACCAATCTGTGCGTCAACGCCCGCGACGCGATGAAGCCGCGCGGCGGCCGCCTCACCATCGCCGTCGCCCCGCACCAGCTCGAACCCGGCAACCTCGCTGCGCGCCGCAATCTGCCGCCCGGCCCCTACGTGAAGCTCACGATCGAGGACACCGGCTGCGGCATGGACGCCGAGACGCTCCAGCGCATCTACGAGCCGTTCTTCACCACGAAGGATGTCGGCCAGGGCACCGGCCTCGGCCTCGCCACGGTCTACGGCATCGTGCAGCAGCACCGCGGCTGGAGCGACGTCCGCAGCCAGGTCGGCCAGGGCACCACGTTCGACGTCTTCTTCCCCGCGGCGACCGCCCCCGCGACCGCGCCCGCCGCCGCCAGACCACCGGCGCCGGCCCAGCCGAGCAGCGCCTGCATCCTCATGGTCGAGGACGAGGAGATGGTCCGGCAGATCGTTTCCCGCGCCCTCAAGCACAAGGGCTACCGCGTGCTTCAGGCCGTCGACGGCGAAGCCGCGCTCGAGGTTTGGAAGCAGCACGGCGCCGAGGTCGACCTGCTGTTTTCCGACATGGTCATGCCCAATGGCGTGACCGGGCTCGATCTTGCCAAACGCTTCCGGGGCGAGCGGCCCGACCTGAAGGTTCTCATCACCAGCGGCTACAGCGTCGACCTCGCCATCTCCGACCCCGGGCAACACGGCGACTTCGCGTACTTGGGCAAGCCCTACGATATCGCGGACCTGCTCGCGCTGCTCGAGAAGACCATCGCCCCCGGGCCCTGACGCCGGCGGCTCAGGCCCCGTTCCGCCCCCAGCAGTCGATGATCTGCCGGGCCACCGTGCCCGTCCGGGGAATCTCCGGCAGCGCCTCCCTGCGGTACCACCCAGCCTCGGTGATCTCCTTTCCGTCCACCTTGATGTCCCCGGCCACCCAGCGGGCCGTGAACCCTATCATCAGTGAGTTCGGGAAAGGCCACGGCTGGCTCGTGATGTAGCGCAGGTCATCGATCTCAATCCCGACTTCCTCCCGCACCTCACGGATTGTCGCCTGCTCCAGCGTCTCGCCGGCATCCAGAAACCCCGCCAGCAGGCTGAACATTCCCGGCCGGAAATTCCGATTGTGCGCCAGCAGCAACTCGGACCCACGCGTCACCGCCACGATGATCGCCGGTGAGACGGAAGGAAAATACAGCGCCTGGCACCGCGGGCACCGCCTCGCCCGCTCCTCAGCCACGTCCACCATCGGCGCGCCGCATGCGCCGCAAAACTGATGGCGGCGATCCCACCAGAGCAACTGCCGCGCACAACTCATCGCCTGCGTCTGGCCGGGCGTCAGCAACCCCAGTAACGCGCGGGTGTCGTGCCACTGCCAACCCGCCGGCGCCTCCGCCTCCGCCCGCGCCACCGCCATCGTCCAGCAGGCTGCGCCTTCCACCTTCCCGAGATGCAGCGGCTTGCCCGCAACCTCCGTCCAGCCCGCCAACTCGGCAAAGCTCGGCAGCGTCACGGCCTCCACCATCTCAGGACGCGCCAACAGGCGGTCGCCTTGAACGACCAGGCACAAATCAGCCGATGCTGGCGCCGCTCCTGGCGCATAGTGATGAACAAAGGGCATGCGGCCAGACGCTAGACGCGCCCGGCCAAGCTCTGCACGCCCGTTCCTTGCGCGCGAGCGCCCCCCAAAAGTGCTACTCCGCCACCGCCACCGGGTTGCGCTCGCCCCGCGCGCGGGATTTGCCACGATCCGCGCCCATGTTTCGCCGCCTCATGCTCCGAATCGCTTCCGTGGCGCGCCGCCTCCTGCCGCCGCTTCTGCCAGCTCACCGCCCGCTCCGTCCACTCTCACTTTCACTCTCACTTTCACTTTTCTTCTCCTCCACCAGCCACGCCGCGTTCGCGCCTGACAAGCTCTCCGCCATCGACACCGCAGTCGGCGCCGCGATCGCCGCCCACGAGATACCCGGCGCCGTCGTCTGGATCGAGCACGGCGAGGACCACTACACCAAGGCGTATGGCGACCGCGCCGTCTCTCCCGTCCGCGAGCCCGCCACGCTCGACACCATCTATGACGCCGCCTCGCTCACCAAGCCCATCGCCACCACCACGGCCATTCTCCAGTTGGTCGAACAGGGCCGGCTCGCACTCGATGCCCCGGTCGCGCGCTACTGGCCCGAGTTCGGCGCCCACGGCAAGGACGCCGTCACCGTGCGCCAGCTCCTCACCCATATGTCCGGCCTCCGGCCCGACCTCTCGTTGCGCGATGCTTGGTCCGGAACTGACACCGCACTCTCCCTGACCACCGAGGAACGTCTGCAGCACCCGCCTGGCACCCGCTTCGTTTACAGCGACATCAATTTTATCGTGCTCGGAGAACTGGTCCGCCGGGCCAGCGGACAACCGCTCGCGGCCTACGTCGCCGAGCACGTCTGCCAACCGCTCGGCCTGCGCGACACCGGCTTCCTGCCGCCTGCCGCGCAACGCCCGCGCATCGCCCCCACCCAACTCACCGCCGGCGTGATGCTGCGCGGCGTCGTCCACGACCCAACCGCCCGCCGCATGGATGGCGTCGCCGGCCATGCCGGCCTCTTCACCACCGCCGCCGACCTCGCGCGTTTCTGCCGCATGCTGCTTGGCGGCGGCGCGCTTGAGGGCGTCCGTATCCTGAAACCAGAGACTGTCGCCGCCCTGTCGCTCGGTCAGCCGGAAGCTCAGGGCCTGCGCGGGCTCGGCTGGGACGTCAATTCGCCGTACGCCAGCGTCCGCGGACGCTGGTTCCCCGCCGGACGCTCATACGGCCACACCGGCTGGACGGGCACCAGCGTCTGGATCGATCCCGTCTCCCGCACCTTCGTCATCGTCCTCACGAACCGCGTCCACCCCGACGGCAAGGGCAACGTCATTCCGCTCCGCCAGACGATCTCCACCCTCGCCGCCGAGGCCATCGGCCTCGACGCATCGGCCGTGCGCAACGGCATCGACGTCCTGGAACGCGACAACTTCGCCGCCCTCCGCGGCCTGCGCGTCGGGCTCATCACCAACCAGAGCGGTCGCGACCGCGCCGGCCGCTCCACCATCGACCTTCTGCACACGGCGCCCGGCGTCCGGCTCGTGGCGCTGTTCAGCCCCGAACACGGCATCCGCGGCGAGGCCGACGCCACCGTGCAGGATGCGCGCGACCAGAAGACCGGGCTCCCCATCTACAGTCTCTATGGTCCTTCCCCGGCGCGCGCGCCGGGGACGTCCGACGCCGAACACGACCTCGCGGTCATCCGCGCCCGCGCGCCCCGCGCCGAACAACTCGAGTCGGTCGACGCGCTCGTGTTCGACATCCAGGACATCGGCGCGCGCTTCTACACCTACGCCTCTACCCTCGGCGCGTCCCTCGAAGCGGCCGCTCGCGCGCACAAGAAGTTCTTTGTGCTCGACCGCGTAAATCCCATCAACGGCCGCGACGTCGAGGGCCCCGTGCTTACGCTCCCGCCGAGCTTCATCGGTTTCCACTCCGTCCCTGTCCGCCACGGGATGACCGTCGGCGAACTCGCCCGTCTCTTCAACGCCGAGCGCGGTTGTCCCGCCGATCTCATTGTCGTGCCTTGCGAGCACTGGCGGCGCAGCACCTGGTTCGACGACACCGGTCTCGCCTGGGTTAACCCGTCGCCCTCGATGCGCTCTCTCGCCGCCGCCACGCTTTACCCCGGCCTCTGTCTGCTCGAGCGCACCGCCCTCTCCATGGGCCGGGGCACCGCCACCCCGTTCGAACAGGTGGGCGCGCCCTACATCGATGGGGCGGCTCTCGCCCGGGAACTCACCGACCAGGCCCTGCCCGGCGTTCGCTTCGAGCCGGTCCGTTTCACGCCCTCCATGGCGTTCTATCCCGGTCCCGAGAGCACTCTGAAGTACCGCGGGCAGGAGTGCGGCGGCGTGCGCGTGATCCTCACCGACCGCAACCAGGCCGCCGTCGTCGATGTCGGCGTCGTCCTGGCGCTCACCCTGCAGCGACTGTATCCGGAACACTTTGACGTGGCGCCCATGGCACGCTTCGTCGGCGACCCTGCCATCCTCGCCCTCATCCGCGCGGATCGGCCGCTGCCGGAGATCA